>JANRKG010000237.1:0-9788 GCA_033763635.1 Leptolyngbyaceae cyanobacterium bins.59 | reverse complement strand
ATGCGAATTGCTTCCACTTCCGGTGGAATGTAGAGTCGCACCGGGAGGTCGGGTCCCCCTAATTGCTTCCAGTTCTGGATCTCTCCTGTGTAAAGCCGTCGCAACTGGTCAAAGGTGATTTGTCCCTTCAAAGCGTTGGGTAGACTGTTGGCCCGTCGGGCATAGCTAAAAGCAACAAAGATGACTAATCCATCATAGGCAACAGTTTTAGCTTCCAGATCGGCTGTCACTTGATCGGTCATGCTGGTGATCATGAACTCTGCTTGCTGCGATCGGAGGCGTTGCAATGCGGCCTCTGGCGTGGTTTCAGGTTGGTAAGTGAGAACGAATTGGGAATGACGATCCTGTAGAATCTGCTCCAGAGTTTTATCCCGTTCAATCAAACTCTTTTGGCGTAATACATAGCTCCACAGGCTAGGTTCGCTGGCTGTGTAGGTAAATCTTCCAGTTGGAAGATTGCTAACTGCATTGATGCAACAAAGGGATTTTTCGGCTGCGATCGGCTCTGGGGGGTGCTGGGTAACCCACCATCGCCATGCAATCCCCATCCCCAGTAACAACAGGGACTCCAGGAAAACAGTTCCCCAGGGAAAGGGTGGTTTGGGAGGTTTTTCATCCCGCTCCAGTCCTGATAGAAGCACCCTCTCCTGATTAGTCGCTTGTGGTGGAAGTTTCAGGAGCGCTTCACGGGCGACGGTAAAGCTGGGAAAGGCTGCTCCCATACCGATCAAGCGCAGGATGAAGTCTTGCAATGGTTTTGAGACGGCTGGAAAGGATGGATTGGCTTTTGGGTCGAGGGGTAGGCCGGAGGCTGGGTCGGTTGTACTGCCAGATAGGAGATAAAAAGCAATTCGGCCTAAATCTGCGAGATCTTCTACCACGGAGGGTTCGGGCAGCAGCGTCGTGGGGGGAGCAAACAAAAATTCCCACAGGGATAAATCACACAGATAAATTAAAAAGTGATCTCCCCAGATGGAACCTTGAGAAGGGGAGGAATCGCTTGTGGAAGTGAAATTTTCGGAAGACTGATCCTTGAATGCATGGTCTGAAACGAGCAAATTTTCCAGACTGAGATTCCCGTGCGTCAGCCCTTTCTGAATTTGTCCATTTGGTAAACGAAACTTCTGGCTGTTGAGAAATTCCAGAGTTTGCAGCACTTGCGCCAGCATCCGCCGTACCTGGGTTTCTGTCATCGCTCCCCGCCGGGGCAGTTCTGTTTTCAAAGAAGGATAGGTTTCAACTTCGCCCAAGGTTACAAGATAGCAGCGGTCTTCGCGCAAGTCGGTGATCGCTTCCCAGGGCAAAATCAACCGAAAGTCCTGACTTCTGCCATCCGCCAGTTCCAACCCTGCAAGACGGGCAAATGCTTGCTTGCGATGGCGAATTTCCTGGGCGTTAAAACTACGTTGGGGCAACAGATATTCCCGAATGACCACCGGGCGATCGTCGGGTTGTTCCAGTGCCGAGTAGAGCCGCCCCAGTCCTCGACTTCCCTGCCAGGAAGTAATTTCGTAAAGCCCCCGATTGCCTCGGATTTTTGCCTCTGTTAATACAGCAGGAAATCCGCATTCCGAACAGGATTTGCTGTCAATGTCCTGTTGCACTTGTTGTTGAGCCTGGTTGCAATGCAAGGGATCTCCAGACTTACAACGATACTGGCGATAATGAAAGTCGATCATCTTAGGAGATTTCCAGAAAAGAGTTTACCTGTGGGTTTCCCTTTGACTCCGCTCAAAGGACACCTTCGGCTACGCTCAGGGCGCGGGTGCTGGTTGAGCGTAGCCGAAACCAGCGGGTGATTGTTTTTCAGGAATCTCCTTAGCGCCTGCACCTTAGAGCCGTTTCCAGTCATAAATCAACGATCGTACCCAATAAAATGGGCGCAAGACTGCAATCACTAACGGATTAGATTTAATTACCATGACCAGCCAATCTTGCAGCCGACGCAGAATCCTTCCAAGTTTGGTTTTGGGAGTCACACGGGGCAGCGATCGAAAGCGCTTTAAAGCGGAAGTAGACTCCGGATCAAGCAAGGACTTTTCTGTAACCTCAATGAGGGCATCGATCCAGACATCTCCCGGCTCCTGATGGGGCAACACTAGATAGAAGGACCCAGAAGGTTCCTGTAGCACTCGAATGGTGTAACCTTCTAACCAAGTCGTACCAAACTCCCGCTTCCAGACGGCTTTCGGATTCTCTTCTAGTTCTTGATACAAATCGCCATCATGGAGGGAAAGGATGAGATACAGGGTCTGCGCCTCTTCCGCAAAAACCTGTAACTTCAAGTCCCTCAGGTCGGTGTTGCCAAACTCCTGTTGCCAGACTGCTTGGGGGGATTGCAGCAGAGCTTCCCGAAAAGCAGTTTCTTGCAATGCCCTGCGAATCAGCCGTTCTTCGATATCCGTGCGGGTGAATTCACCCACTGGCATCTGTGTTTGTCCAGTCATACCGATTTCTCCCTATTCACCGCCGCCACCACCACCATCACCACCGCCACCACCACCGCCACCGCCAAGGAGACCGCCAATTAAATTTTGTAGGAGGGGTTGAAGCATGGGCTGAACCATTTTCATGATCATGGGGAGTAACATCATGATGAAAAACTGAACTGGTTGCTGGCTTTGCTGGATGGGTGGAGCCTCCTCCGCCTTCATCTGGCTCTCTTCCTCCCCTTCTTCTTGCAGTTGGACTTTTGGGGCACTCTCTGCCTTCATCTGGCCCTCTTCCTCCCCTTCTTCCTCCCGCTGAATCGGGGAAACGATTCCTGCTGCGATCGACTTGGATTGGATAGGCGCGGCTGGTGTTGCAGTGGGTTGTACTTGAATATGGTTCAGGCTATGACCAAACTGCCCTGCCCGATCGAGATCCATCTGAAAATCTGGTTGAGCTTGTTCGTCATCCAGAGCGTCTTCCTTCGCCTGCACGACAAAAGGACGGGGCTGGAAGCTATGGTTCGGGGAAGCGGGGGTCGATCCAGGGGTGTTCTTTTGGGTGTGTAGTTGGCTAGACATGAAGGGTATTCCAGAAATAGGGGTTGATTGGAATCAGTTGATTGGAATCAATGGATGGGAACTGAAGGAACAGGGAACGAATAACAGCGGTGCAAGAGTTGTTTAGCGATCGGCCCCGCCGCCGCCACCCGCCTCGGCCCCGCCACCGCCGTCACCACCGCCACCGCCACCGCCCATATCCCCGAATAGGAGATCGAGGGCGGGTTTCAGCAACGCATTGACCAGCAGTTTTACCAGGAAAAATTGGACGGGTTGTTGACTGTGTTGCATGGGTTCCTGCCGTTTTTGAGCCATTTGGCCCACTGCACCTCTTCCCGGCAGGTCTGCCAGTTCACCCCGTGCGGCTTTGGCTCCCATATCATCCGCTTCCTGCTCCAGAGCAGGATCGGCATTGATGGGAATTCCTTTGTTTTGGGTCGCGACTGGAACCCGTCCGGCTCGTTGTTGCACCACATGGGTCAGTTCATGGCCCAATAACGCCTGCCCCGACATACTTTCCGGGTTGTATTGTCCAGGTGCAAAGTGAATTCGACTTCCCTGAGTGTAAGCCAATGCCCCCACAGACTTGGCTTGCGGTCCTTCATGGATACGCACATCCGAAAAGCTAGTGCCAAAGGACTTCTCCATTTTGGTCTGCACTTTTTGCGGCAGGGGTTGGCCTCCATCTTTCGGCGACAGGTCAGGCATGGGCAATTGATTCAACAAAGCAGTTAGATCCTCTTTCCGCTGCATCTGTTCTTCATGTTCCTTGTCCCGTTTCTGCTCCTCCTCGACCAGTTGGGGTTGAATGAATAAGCGATGACTTCGTTGTACGGGAGGAACATGTACGGGAGGAAAAGCACCCGGTTGAAACTGGCTCAGATTATGCCCAAACCGTTCTGCACGATTTAATTGGGTTTGAAGGTCGATCGGCTTCCGGGATGGGTGATCCGTTTCGTACCGTTGCATGGGAGATGCAAAGGTCGGTGAACTGGATTCACTGTGCATTGAAGTTGCACCGGGAGGGGCGATCGCTTTCTTCTGGTTGTCTAACTCGCTACCCATAACCCTTTATCTCGGCATTGTTGTGAAAAATGATTCGCCCCTATTCTCCTGCAAGTTGGCAGTTTAGTGAAATCGACCAAAGTCTACCCTTTGCGATTTTTATCTAAAAGAAAAAATAGGCTACAGAAGAAGTGTTTTGAAAAAATGCTTACTTTCCCGTAACTCTATATCTTGCTGAGAGGCAATAGCCCGACTGAATCTTCCTTTGAAAACCGTTCCCAAAAAGCTTTTGCGTCTCACGTATGGATGTGGAACTGCTAATTAAGCTTTAAATCTCAGAGTTCACTCACTTGCAGAATTCACTGTTTTAAGCGCTTGCTTTAATGACAACTGTCCATCATTAAGTGATTCAATCACAGGGCAAAAAATATCCTGAGAATAAACGTAGAAAGTTATTGTATCAGTAATGACTTCTGTATTGAGTGGGACGTACCGGGGTAACACCATTACATAACGAAAATGGATGGTTCTATCATTTTCATCAATACTATAACCTCCAATCGGGACTTTGTTATTGATCACTAGCAACAGTGTTTTCAGGTCGATTAAAAAATTTGATTTTAACTGAAAAGGAAGTTGAAAGAAGAATTGTAATAAGTGTGTTGCAGAATCTTCTTCGATTGGGAAAAAAGTATGACTGATGCATCGACTGCGATTGTGCTCGTCCGGAGAAAACTCAGTCAGTAAGGTGTCAAATGGAAGCTGATCGGACTGCTTGAGCAAGGTAGATTTAAAGCTCAGATCTTCCAGAATATCTTTCAGGTTTTCTAGCAATTTCAGTTGTTCAGACTCGATCATTTAATCACCTCTTTCTAGTGGTCAGTCAACTAATCTTTGACAGGTGAACTCACTTTGGGGAAATAAATTTAGGTTAAATTTTGAGGGTCTTCGACCCGTCAAAATTTTCCTGACGGAACACTAGTTCAATTCCCACCCCATCCTGAAGTCGTTTGGTTTAAGCTATCATGCTGTAGCGTTGATTAACCGAACTGGCGCTTTTTCATTGCCTCATAGAGTTCCTTGAATGCTTTAAGGGCATCCGGGTGTTCCCTACCAGTCCTGGCAGATTTCAGCCAATCTACTGGGTCAACCCCAGCGGCTTGTAAGTAACCGTTGATCTGATTGATCTGTGGTTGCGCAGCCTGAGGATCGGACGGCAACTTTTGAATCATCTCAAAGATATACTCAATATGTTGAATGCGCCGGTTATGTTTAGCTTGGGAGGATCGGAGTTCATTGTTACTACGATCGTGATAGATCTGCTTGGCTCCTCTAACAAGCACTGATCCGCCTTTAACACCGGCAGATGAGGCTTTCAGACCTAACCCAACAGATGCTCCTACCCCCGACAGATTAGCAATACCACCCGCAACACTTAACATTTCTCCACTGATCAACAGGATTTCCCGGTTCACTCGTTTCCTGTTAATATTCTTCATTTCATGAATAAAGTGGTAATGTTTTAAGTCAGTTTTAATTGGGTCTGGAGTGCCTGGTTCTTCCATCACTCGCGCGATTTGTGCCATGTTGCTGGAAATTACGCCTGTAAAGAATGTTCTGCCAAAAAGATGCCTGGTTGCTTCCTGGGCAGCAAGTTTTTTCTTCAAAACTTGTTTTTCTATATCCATTTGCTTACGGCTCATGATAGCTTTGTACATCCCATAGCTACTCATGATCAGTTTGCATCCACTGATTGCTAGATCAATTCCTGGCAAAACAGATCCCAGCCATTCACCAGTTGAACCAACAATATCCATGATTTGTTTTGCCATCTCAAATCCGGATTTGATTGTCTCTAGAATGGTTTGAGCCATTTGCACACCTGACGCAAATTTCTTCTCACTACTGCTGGTCAGGCTGTCCTTGAATTCCTTAATTTTGCCGATCGTTTCCATAACTCCCTTCAAAACACCGAAACCTTTTCCGGCGATGCCTTGAACTTTGCTAACAGCTTCGGCAGTTTCTCCACCTGTAGCAGAGTGAACAACGGTTGCTACATTTGAAGCGACTCCATAACCTGCTTCCATGTAAGCAAACCCTGCCTTAAATTTGACAGTCAAATCTTTTGCTCCACCTAGTTCGATGAGATTTTTTCTCACCGCTAGCAAGTTGGAAAGTAAGCCAAATCCACCACCGGCACCAGCCAATTCTGGATTGTTTTGATACGCCTCGCTCCATTCTCCTAAATTGTCCCCAACATCCTTGCTAGTGTCACCGATTGGGTCTGCAAGACTGCTAACTGTTTGTGCTTCTCCATTTTGGGCAGCAAGTTCTCGTCTCATGGCATTTCCCTGTGGCACCAGAGCATTGCTACGGGCGCGTCCTGTTGGTTGGGAGGTTATGTTGCTTTGAGGCAATCCTTCTGGACGAGAGACGATCGCATTGCTACGGGCACGTCCTGGTGCTGGCAGAGAAATGGCATTGCTACGGGCACGTCCCTCCTGCTCATCGGTTTCGCCATCAGGTTGAGACTGGACAACTGTTTCCGCGTCTCGTTGAATAGAATCCGTACCTGCATGATCGTGCTTTTTCCGGATCAAAGCATTTTGCTGGACAACGTGGGTCAGTTCGTGTGCCAGCAGTTCTTTTCCCTCTCTGGTTTCGGGATTGTATTCGCCCTGCTTGAAGAAAACATCCTGTTGTGTTGTGAAGGCACGGGAATGGATCGATCGATTGAGGTGATCGGATTCATTATCAGTGTGGACTTTTACACCGCTAAAGTCTGCCCCGAACGATCGCTCCATTGGTCGCTGGATATCTTTGGGCAGGGGTTGTCCACGTCCTCGTTTTTGCTCGATCGCCAGTTCAAGATGGCGGGAGCGCGGTTGGGTTCCACCACTGACTTGATGTTCTACCAGGGGTTGAACGGTGACAGGCGTAGAACGGGTTTCGGTTGGCACTTCAGCCTGATTGACAATTGTAGTTGCAGTGCGATCGGCTTCCTGCTCATAGGTATCATTGGGTTCCCCCACCGTCAATTTCGCTTGTAAAGGAACACCATCCTGAGATCGGCGTTTTTTCTTCTGCACGATCGGCGTATCTACCACAGGACTGGGGGGGAACAGTTGCAGATTCGTCAGGCTATGCCCAAGGGCTTGAGACTTGCCGAGAGATGCTTCTGGTTGACCCGTTGCTGCTTTGGTTTGCACCGCAAAAGGACGAGGTTGAAGTAAGGGTTCAACAGATTCGAAGGTCGGAAGAATTTGCCGTTCTTTTTGGGTGCGGATGCGAGCGCGAGTCATGGTAGATACCGGGTAGGAAGGATGAAGACCGGAAGCAATCCCTGATACGATCGATGTCCTTTCAGCGTACTCTGGACATCAAAAATACATCAACAATAGTTTATCTCGCTTCTTAACTGTTTTTACCCAAAGTTTTATGATAAAACCGTGATTCTACGGAGTTTCGACGATCGTCTGATCTAACCAATCCGCAAGTCGTTTTCCCTGAGCTACTAATGCCTCAATGTCCGTGTCAATCATATCTTCAGCCAAATGGGAAGCGGTTGAGCAAACAAAACTATCGGGTGTGAGCAAGACATCGGGCAGGTAGTTGCTCTGTGCCAGTAAAGTATCAACGAGGTCACAAAACAGTTCGGGATAGTGGGCGATCGTCGTTTCCCCAGCCCCATAACTCGCCAGGAGTAGATGCTGCCAGCGGCGAAAAGCCTCCTGATCTTCCACCCCTTCCGTAGAAACCAACCAGCGGACGAAAGCAAACTGAAATTCTGCTAAAAAGGCGGCAGTGTTTCCCTGATGAGTGGTCAATAAAGCTTGCTCAAAGCGGGATAGGTACTTTTGTTGCATCCAATCTCCCAGGTCTGCGGGGGACAGGTCCAGGGGTGGTTGCATGGGGGATTCGTGGTGGAGTTGGGGAAGTTCGGGGGCGATCGGAATGTGGCGGGTCAACTGCCACCAGGCCAGCCATTCTGCATTGGGGTAAGCAATTAACGCTTTTCCCATTGCTCCGCTCAGTGCCAGTTCCTGATAATGGGCTTCTGACTCTGGCGTATCATTGATAAACTGTTGCTGTTGATAATCAAACATCCGTATCACCACTTCATTCCCAGACACAGCAACCCAGAAGTTGGCTTGAAGTTCCCCTGCCTGAATTTCAACGTAGTGAATCCCCGATGGAACAGATTGAAACCCGCGAAATCCGCCCTGGACTTCGTAACGCCACAGATCAATCTGTACTGTTTGCTTGGGAATATCTCTTAAAAGAATAAAGTTAGACATGGGATCGATGAAGTCAGTGATATTTCCTTAGTCATTTGTATTTCTTGCATCTTTTCCTGCACCTTTCTTACCGAAGGCTTTTTGCCCTTCTTGAGAGAGGAGATCGAAATGTTCTCGAATTGCCGTTCCAACCTGAATGACCTTGTTCCTGAGATCGTCTACTGTCTTAATTCCCTTCCCATCCAGGTATTCAGCACTCCTCGTCATCTTGCCCTCTTCGCTTAACCCTGCATCTTTCTTGAAGCCAACAGAAATTTCGTATCCAGCATCGTATAAGGTGTTCACTCCCTCAATATGACCGCAGCCCATATTCTTAGCGGCATCAGCCATCCTCATATAGTATTTAGCGGCCTTATATCCTGCTTCCCCGATCGTGTGCCCGTGTCTCGCAATTTCCTTGAGGGAGTCTGCCATGTTTTCCGTCACCGCATTCATCAAGTCTGCTTTGTTTTGCTCGATCTGTTGGCCCCCTTGTAAGCCCACCACCGCATGGTAAACGGCTGCATCCGTAATATAGGCTTCATTGGAATAGAGCGCTGCTTCTGAGACCAGTTGACGGAGCTTCTTGAGCCGTATCTCGATCGCACCATTAATCACTTCATTCCCGATCGGACCCTGCTGCGCCACAATCTCGTTATAGCGGCCAATCATCTCCTGAATCTCCTGCCGCAATTTAGCAATGGTTGCTAGCTTGCGTTCATAGATTCGGTTACTGCCCCCGATCTTAAGTTGCTCTGCAAAAACTTCTGTGGATTGTTTGGAAGCATTCGGTTTTTTATTTTTGGCAAGGGTTTCTGCTTTTTCGTTGATTCTTTCAATCCCACTTTTCTCAACATCACCCAATTCACCGAGCTTTTCCCCAACCATCGTCTCCATTTCTGCATTCATTTCAGTCAGGTATTGGTCATATTTAGCCTCTGCATTTTGAATGAGTTGAAGCTTCTGAATCCTCTTCGCCTCTGCCTTTTTAAGAGCATCAGGCTCGTTCGATGCTGGAGGCTGCGAGACGGTTCTAATTAAGTTTTGCTTGTACTGATTCCACTGATTCAGGGACATGTATAACCGGAGTTTCACCAATGCCCATTCTTCCTGGTTGCTTGTATCAATTCTTGTGAAGGCATTTTCAATAAAGCCACCTTGTACCAAAAACTCGCTCTCTTCTTCCTTCGCGCCACCTCCTGCATTTGCTGGATCTAAGGCTGGTGCTTGCTGTTTCTTGGCTGCTTTTCGTCTTGCCCCCTCTTTCACTGTCACTGTATGTTTGCCCCCCGCTTCTGCAACATCCACACCCCCAAATTTATGCATGAAATCCATTGCATAAACGTTGACATCGTATACAACACCAGACTCAAAGTTCCAACCATCGGCTTTAAAGAGTTTGTTGAAAACTTCTACCGCATATTCCGTTTGGGTGCCCTTTAAGTTGACATCAATATCAGAGGTGAGAGATGTACTTCCAGCAGAGGGCCAAGCTTTCAGCCCATTCGTATCTCCT
>JANRKG010000236.1:0-1815 GCA_033763635.1 Leptolyngbyaceae cyanobacterium bins.59 | reverse complement strand
TAGAGTCTATCCTTTTTGCCCAAATTGTCCAGCTTTCGCGATTAAATGGTTGGGAAGTCCTTCTGCAATTAAGAATTATTCGTGTCTGAAGATAAGAAAAAGTCCCGATCCCTGGTCAATATTGCGGGTATTGTCGCCGTTGCCACCCTTCTGAGCAAGTTAGCAGGGCTGGTGCGCCAACAGGCGATCGCTGCTGCGTTTGGGGTAGGGGCTGCCTACGAAGCCTACAACTTCGCCTATGTGATCCCCGGATTTCTGCTCATTCTGCTGGGTGGGATCAACGGTCCGTTTCACAGTGCGATCGTCAGTGCCCTAGCAAAGCGGAAGCAGGAGGAAACGGCTCCCCTCATTGAAACGATCACCACCCTGGTCGGTGGAATTTTACTCGTCGTCACGGTGTTGCTGATTTTCTTTGCAGGTCCGCTCATTGACCTCGTAGCACCCGGCCTGGGGAGCACCCCTCAAGGGGTACAAATTCGGGAAATCGCCATTCTTCAGTCTCGCATTATGGCTCCGATGGCGATACTGGCGGGGCTAGTGGGGATCGGGTTTGGCACGTTAAATGCAGCGGATCAGTATTGGCTTCCCTCCATCAGTCCTCTCTTTTCCAGCCTGACGATGCTGATTGGGTTAGGGGCGTTGCTTGCGATGTTAGGGGGCAACATTACCGATCCACGCCATGCCGTATTAGGGGGATTGGTTCTGGCCTATGGCACGCTGGCGGGAGCCATTTTGCAATGGTTAGTCCAGGTTCCGGCTCAATGGAAAGCGGGAATGGGTACGTTGAAGTTGCGGTTCAACTTTAACCAGCCAGGAATTCGGGACATCTTGAAGGTGATGGGACCCGCGACATTCTCATCCGGGATGATGCAAATTAACGTGTTTACGGATCTCTTTTTTGCCTCCTTTATTCCCCCGGCAGCTTCTGCAATGGGCTATGCAGGATTGCTAGTGCAAACGCCTGTGGGCATCCTCTCGAATGTGATCCTGGTGCCCCTGATGCCCGTTCTATCCCGGTTAGCAGACCCGAATGACTGGCCTGAGTTCAAATTACGTCTGCGCCAGGGATTATTATTGACCGCCCTGACCATGCTGCCCCTGAGCGCCATCATGATCGTGCTGGCAACTCCAATCGTGCGCGTCGTCTACGAGCGATTTGCGTTCGATCGCGGTGCGTCAGAATTGGTGGCCTCGGTCCTGAGCGCGTATTCCGTTGGGATGTTCTTCTATTTGGGCCGGGATGTGATGGTCCGTGCCTTCTATGCTTTGGGGGATGGAGATACCCCGTTCCGTATCAGCATAGTGAACATTTTTCTAAACGCCCTGCTGGACTTCCTGCTTCTTAAACCCTTTGGGGCACCGGGGATTGTACTGGCAACCGTAGGAGTCAACATTATTTCCATGATTGCCCTACTGGTCGTATTGCACCGAAAAATCAATGGGTTGCCCTGGCAAGAGTGGGTGGGTCCGTTCGTTGGGTTGACTGCCAGTAGTGGCGTTGCCGGAGCCGTTTCTTGGGGCGTTTTAGAAGCGACCCAACAAGCACTGGGCACAGAAGGTTTTTTGGTACAATTGTTTCAGCTAACCCTGGCAGGACTCGCTGGATTAGGGGCATTTGGTTTGTTGGCAACCCGCCTGAATCTACCAGAGGTGGATCTGTTTGTGGGCCGTTTACTCCAGCGCTTCCGACGATCGGGTTCTTAACATCTCCTATTCAAGCCATCCCTATCCCCCTGCCTCTCTTTTTACCAGCCCCTACAGTCGCTTGGGGGAACTGGGCTTCAGAAACAGCCAACTGACAAAAAAGAACGAAGC
>JANRKG010000235.1:0-9202 GCA_033763635.1 Leptolyngbyaceae cyanobacterium bins.59 | reverse complement strand
GGTACTAAATCCTCGTAACTCTATCGGTTAACCGGAAATGGTGAACGATCGCCTCCCTTCTTTCCCTGGGCTTTCTGCCAAAGTGGAATATGGACTGCTGGCTTTAATAGAATTAGCGACTGTTTATACTCAAAAAAAACTCTCACCATCCACGAAATTACGACCCGACAACCCATTCCCGATCGCTATCTGGAGCATATCTTTACCCTTCTGGGACGGAGTGGACTGTTACAGAGCCAGCGGGGAGCAAAAGGGGGATATGTTCTAGCGAGAGAACCCTGGCGCATTAAAGTATCAGAGGTGATCGCATTAATTGATGGAGAAAGCAGTCCATCGCTACACCCTTCAAGACCTGTGCCAAAAACGAGAGGCCCATCAGCAAAAACCTCTCATGTATTACATCTGATCCCTGGGCTTGTCCTTACAAATTCGACGGCACCTTAGTTCCTAATTTTTAGTCCTGTCTCTTTAGAGATAGGGTACAGGGTTTTATGGTTGCTCGCCATTCTTCCCCCTTCAACCGATCTAAGCTCAATCCCTCTTCAGTTGATCTTGATCTTTCCTGGAGGCTGTGAAACAATGCATTCTATAAAGTACGGTAAATCGCTAGACTTAACGTAGTTTTCTAGATTGCTCTTCAAAAGACGATTTAGAGAAGACAAATTCCCGTTGATGGAGGAATTTTGATGGCTTTGAAACGCCTGGTCTCTTTTGCGTTGTTTCTCATGGCACTTTGTCTCGCTACTTTGTTTAGTGGAGCTTTTCCCCTATAAACTTCCTAACTCGAACAGATCCACTGTTCTCGCTGCAACCCTTGAAATGAAGGACTTTTCCCTATGACAATCGCGATTGAAGCTCGTAGAGCCAATCAAGTTGTTTCTGTAACTCCATCCAAATCGCTGCAATTTTTCAGCCTGATATGGCGACGATTCTGGTGGCATAGCCACGCTTATAGTGTGGCAATTGGGATTCTGGTGCTGCTTGGATTGGGGTTAACCGCACTATGGCTCCATCGGCTATTGATTCACCCTTTCCAGCAAAATCGTAAAACTTGAGCTTTGTAATTCCCACCTTTGTACTGGGTATTCCATGTTTGCTGAGGACAGAGATGTCTACAACCCTCTGTCTCTTGCCTGCCCTCCTACCCTACTCTCCCCATGCTCAAAGATTTTCAAAACCTGGCGGTTACGACAGATTCCCCCGAGGCGATCGTTGCCATCAATCATTTTATTGATCAGGCTCTTTTCTATGGCAAAAATGCAAGAGCTGCCATTCTTCAGGCGATTGCGGCAGATCCGACTTGTGCGATCGCCCATGCCTATGCCGCTTCCCACTTTCTTTCCCAGGAACACAGTAACGCCTGGAAGCAAGCAGTTCCCCATTTGATTGCCATTCGGCAATTTATTTCCAAAGCAACCCTTCGAGAACAGGGGTATGCCGAGGGGATATTAGCCTGGGCACAGGGAGATATTGATCGGGCGATCGCATGCCATGAAAGACTAGCAGAAGAATACCCGGAAGATTTAATTTCAGTTCAACAGGCCCAATATCATTACTTCTACCAGGGAGAAGCCAAACAACTGCTTAATGTTGCAGTCAAAGTTCTTCCCTCTCATGCATCCAACCATTACCTGTATGGCATGGTGGCCTTTGGTTTGGAGCAATGTGGGGATCTGGTGGGGGCTGAGGTGTTAGGTCGTTGGGCAGTTTCTTTAAATCGGAATGATCCGTGGGCACAACATGCCATTGCCCATGTGCTGGAAAGTCAGGGACGGTTTGTAGAAGGAATTGAGTGGATGGAGCAGCACTCTGATACCTGGGAACAGTGCAACACGATGCTGTATACCCACAACTGGTGGCATCTTGCGCTTTATTACCTATCTTTAGGAGACACTCAAACTGTTTTGAATCTTTATGACCATCGTGTTTGGGGACGCGCAGACAAACGCTCTCCCAAAGATCAGGTCGGGGCGATCGCAACCCTACTGCGATTAGAACTGCGAGGTGTGGATGTGGGCGATCGGTGGCAATCCCTGGTTCCCTACCTTGAATCCCGCTTGCATGAACATGCATTAGCTTTCCAAGACCTGCATTATCTCTATGCCCTGGCACGAGCTGATCGCTGGAACTGGGTTAGTGAGATGTTGCAGAGTTGGCAAACCCATCTCACAGTGCTGAAACCCTCCCTTAGAAAAATCTGGACTGAAATTACCTTCCCTACTGCTAGAGGACTGATCGCCCATGCCCAGGGAAATTGGAGCGCGGCGGTTTCCCTACTGAAACCTGTTCTTCCTCAATTACACCAAGTGGGGGGAAGTATTACCCAACGCAAACTGTTTGGGCAGGTGTATGAGCAGGCCCGGCAGCAATCGGAGTTACTAACAAGGTCCTCCCAATTCAGGATTTCTCAACCTTATAAGCGATATCCAGAATTCAAAACAGCTTCGTAACAGGTTGCGATCGGTTGGTAATCCTTGAGGGTGACAGGCGCATACCGTTCAACTCTCACCGATTGCATCGCGGCTTGTAAGGTTGCATCAGGTTGAAGTAAAGCGCTTTGCACGGCTTTCACTAGAGTCGGATCGAGAGAGGAAGTCACTGCAAGGGGAGGCATGGGAGCAGGGCCGATCGATTCGATGAGCTGAAGCTGAAGCGCTAGGGTGGCATGGAGTTGTAATTCCCTCTCCAGCACGGTGCTATCGATCGCCGCACAATCGGCCCGACCTTCTATCACCCAGCGAATGGAAGTTTGGTGAGAACCGGATTGAATTGCGTGTTGAAAGAAGGGCTGTATCGGTTCTTGCATTAATCGAGAACAGAGAAGAAAGTAGCCACTATTGGAACCGGGATCGTTGTAACAAACTGTTTTTCCCATCAAATCTTGCAACTTTTGATATGAACTGTGGGAATTCACAATTACATTTGAAAAATAAATGGGACGATTCTGATAATGATTCGAGCGCATCACAGGGGCAACAATCGGTTGCAGTTTTTGCGGTATCAATTGAGTATAACGAATGAGCGGTAGCCCACAGATAAAAACCAAATCGCAGTGATCTTTTAATAATGTTGGGTCTACTAATGGATCACAAGGACTTTGAATAAATTCACAATTCACTTGCAGAGTTCTTCCCAAATAACTCACAACTGTTTGATAAAAATCAAACCAATTCGGAGCCAGGTAGGAGACAACGCGCAGTGTTGTTACCATAAGTGATCGATTCTATTTTGCACGAGCTTGCATGAGTTCATCGAATTCCAACTCAAACACTTTAGAGCGGTTCTCGCCCACAATTAAGGGCAACTTTCCATCCCACCGTTCCACCATTTGTTTGTGAATATAATCCATACTCAATGTTTCCCGAATCAGCCGTTGAGCTTCCGCTTCTCCCCGTGCGAGTTCAAGCTTAGCCTCTGCTTCCCGTGCTGCTTTGAGAACCATAAATCCCGCTCGTTTTGCTTCCTGCTCTGCAATTTGTTTGGCTTCGACGGCATCACTGAAGCGATCGGAAAAATGCACGTGCACCAGCGATATATCGTCAATTTGGATGTGGTAACTCATTAATCTGGCTTTTAATAAGTCATCTACTTTCGTCTTCACTTCTTCCCGACGAGTGATGATTTCTTCAGCGGTATACATCGCCATCACCGCTTTCAACACTTCTTCCACCGCCGGGTTGATAATGCGCTCGACGATCGCCTGCTGATTCCCAATTTGCTGAAAGGCGAATGGAGCTTCCTCCGGAATAAGGTGCCAATTCAAGGCTACATCTGTGTAGACCTCCTGCAAATCTTTAGAAGAGGCTTCAGCAGAAATCTCCTGATTTTGGACCCGCACACTCATTAATTGCACTGTGTTGACGATAGGTACAATCCAATGTAACCCCTCATTCAACACCTGCGGTTGCACTTGCCCAAATCTCATCAGGACTCCCCGTTGCCCTGCATTGACAATCACAAAAAAACTGGATAGCAACGCCAAGATAAGCAGCAATGAAAGGACTCGAAAGGCGATTTGTGCTTCTGGACTGGATCGGGACCGATTCGATCTAACCGGACTCCTATTGTTAGAGTTCGGGGTTTGGGTATCGGGGTCTAAAGAAGCACTCATGAAATCAGTCGCTTTCGCTGAAGCGGGCCAGGGTATCTACGGTTAGTCTATCGGGATTAGCGCTTTTATACAAGGGGATCACGAAAGAGCCTGGAGCGGGGATCGACCGTAAATCCGATCATTCCTCCTTAAGGAGAATAAAGTACAGTAAATCTAGAGATATTTAGTATTTAATAAATTATTAGATATACTACAGTTTATCCATCAGGATACTGTACTTTAAAGGAGTATTCATGTTCTTGAATAAGCTTGGCTCTAAAGCTGATTCCCTGACTTCTGACTCCGAAACATCCAGAAGCGATCGCTGGTTGAAGAAAATTCGGGGAGGCGTGTTGTTTGCGATCGGCTTTATGCTGTCTCCCCTCAGTTGGTGGAATGACCTGATCTTCAACCTGCCAGTTGCTTATGGATTTGGCTACCTGTGTAGTTTAATCTCTTCTAACTGGCTAATCCCCGGCATGATTATAGGGTATTGGCTCTCCAATATTGTGGGTATTCTCCTGATGCAAGCTGGGGTATTGGACTTGGCACAGGGGCAGGTAGGGAAGCGTAACTTTAAAAAAGAACTCCTGACAGGGTTGATTTCCTCTACGGTCTACACCCTGATCATCGTTGGATTGCTGCAATTCAAGATTCTCGAAACCCCCGCTCTTTTTGCCAGTGAGCAATGGGGGCAGGTGAGTTCGTGGCTGCACTGGTAAGCATCGTTAGGGTAGGTCAGCCATCATGAATTATGCATTGCTCTCTTGCTTGAGCTTCGGGGTCGGTATTCTGGTTGGGCTCACTGGGATTGGTGGGGCTTCCCTCATCACCCCGATGTTGATCATGGTCTTTAAGGTTCCGGTTGCGATCGCGGTCAGTTCAGATGTGGTGGCAGCGACCCTGATGAAAGTCGTGGGCGGGGTCAAACACTGGCGGCAGAAAACTTTAGATCTCCAAGTCGTAAAATGGCTTGCTTTAGGTAGTGTGCCCGGTGCCCTCTCTGGAGTCGGGGTTTTCCAGGTGATGCGGGGTTCCTGGAGTGAAGAGTGGAACTCCCTGTTGCTCCACCTGCTGGGAGGCATGATTCTCCTGGTGACGATCGTGGGATTGATGCAACTCATCCTCTCCACATTTTTCCCCCAGGTTCAATTGCCACTCCTGCCGCACTTCGATCTCAATACCTGGGCAGGTCGGGGAGCAACCCTGGCGATCGGTTCCAGCCTTGGTTTCCTGGTTGGTCTGACCAGTGTTTCGTCGGGGTCCATGTTTGCCCTGGTGTTGATGGCTTTTTTCCAACTGGATACCCGTAAGTTAGTGGGAACGGACATTTCCCAGGCAGCGATTTTGCTCAGTTTTACTTCCCTGGGCCACCTCAGCTTAGGCACCGTCGATTGGGGAGTTGTAACGGCGATCTGGCTGGGATCTGTTCCCGGTGTTCTGGTCGGCGCAAAACTTTGTCAATGGATGCCCCAACGTCCTCTCAAAGCATTGCTTTACTCTATTTTAATGATAGTGAGTTGGAAGTTAGTCTTGTAATATCCTCTTGTAAAGTATGGCGAATTCTAACTTACCCCAGCAACCTGTGCCATTTCTAAACTTTCTGAGGCAGTTGTTACAGGTTCATGGCCGATCACTCCTACTGCTGCTCGTTGGGGTGGTGCTGCCATTGCTGGGATTTGAAAACCTGGCTCTGGTCATTTGGCGCAACGAAGGCACTTTTCCCTGGGATGAACCGATCTTGCAAATAATCCATACAACGGAAACGCCCCAGTTAACCACGATCGCAGCGACGCTTACTCGTCTGGGGGGGTTAAAAGGGGGAACCTTGATTGGCGCAACCCTCACCCTGACTTTACTCTTGCTGAGACGGTGGCGATCGGCTACCTATGTGCTGATTACTTTAGTGGGCAATGGTTTCATCAACCGCACCGTTAAAGCCCTCCTGCATCGGACCCGTCCCCACCTCTGGGAGTCCGTTGCTCCCCAATCGGATTTCGCCTTTCCCAGTGGTCACGCAATGACGAGCATGGCCCTAATCATCACCCTCCTCATTCTCTTCTGGGGAAGCCGATGGGGTTGGCTAATTTTATTGGGAGGAAGTGGATTTGTGTTGACGATCGCCTGGACCCGCCTTTACCTGGGGGTACATTTTCCCAGCGATATTTTAGCCGGATGGTTGGTATCCCTGGCCTGGGCGATCGGAGTCAGTGTGATCATTCGTCCCCATCTCACCCAAGCCAGTTCTCCCGATACCACACAATTAACGCCTTCTGAGGAATCCGCGATCGTCGAGTGAGGTTATTCCAGTAAAGCGGCTCCGGCAACTTCTGTTGGAAAGGAAAAGATATAGTAGACCACCCCCAGCCCTAGTAGCAGAATGACCAGGCTGGAAAGAATAACCCAGCGATCGGGCGGTTCATAGGTGTCTTCTTCAATATCATCCCGCACAACAAAATAGTGTTGGGCGGAGAGGACCACGGCTAAAAGGCCGACGATTGAAAAAGCCAGACCTAACTTCCAACCGTTTCCCGGAGGTTGGGGAGCCATCGGAGGATGCAGAATTCTCATCCGCACGATCAGCACCCCAAACCCCATGAGTGCGATCCCACTTCGCATCCAGGAAAGGTAGGTCCGTTCATTAGCAAGATGATCGCGAATCCGATTCGGATTGAGATGTTTTGGCCTTTCTTGAGAGAGATCTCTTTCTTTTGTTTCTTTAGGGCGAAATGGTAGAAGCATGGATAACCTCTTTAAATTTTTAATCTGCTGCGTTAGGAGTTTGGGCATCAATATCTGCTTGAGCTAAAACTGGAATTGTCCAACCCGTAACCTCTCCCTTTAGTAACTGGGCAGGTGGAATGTTAAAGGTGATCAGTCCCGTTTCGGGATCAGCCGCCACTGTGAATTGGGTTCCTTCTACAATTTTCAAAACCAGGGGTTCTGCCAACGTTTGCACCTCCGCCAGAGGAGAAAATTCAACTTGTGTTTCCGCCGGTAAGTAAACACCAGCACAAGTGAAGTCATCATCGCTTGATTCCCCTGCCCCCAAATAGGAGAGGGGAATGGGTTGAGAAGCGGTTGCTTTCTTAGGCTTTAAATACACTGCTAAATTTTTGCCCGTCTGATTACTGCATCGTGCCCGTTCTTCGGATGTTTCTAAAATATATTTTTGAAGTTGCAAACTTGCTAATTTTTGATTGATGTTAATCCCATTTTCCTGGGTATCTGGATTATTTTTTGCTTGAATCAGGGCATCGATCGCCTGGGTCACTTCAAGATAATCAGCACTCTTGATAAACTTTCCCGGATCAGCCCACGAAGGTTGCGCGATTAGCAAATTAACGAACAACACAAGAGTAGCTAAAATCCATTTCAAACGTTGCATAAATCTCTCCTTTTTCAAAGAACTGACTTCAAAGGGTAGAAAAGACAGGAAGCAAACGATAGGCACCACTTTCAATCAAGATGTACAATCCCAGCCCCACCAATACAAAAGGGACAATGCGATGGGCATAACGGCTGAGAAGGGGAGCAATGGCTGAATGCTTCGTGAGGAAATAGGCGACCCAACACCACACGGCAACCAGTCCGAGAAAGACACCCAGAATAATTACCAGACTCAGTAAATTACTGCTAGCGAAGAGAGGAACATATATTCCAATATTGTCTCCTCCATTGGCAAAAGTAACCGCCGCCACGTGGTAGATCTGAGAGTTCAATTGAGAGGTCCGTTGGAAGAGATTTTCTGGGGAAGACCGATCGACTTTTGTTTCCTGAGAAACCATTTGAATTGAAGGCGTATCTTCGTTTCCATCCCACAGATGTTTAAGTCCGATCGCAATGGGCACTAATCCTAACCAACCAATCCAGGCTTTGGGAATGAACAGCCCACTAAAGAACCCCGGCAGACAAGCCAACAGTAACGCGACAAAGCCAACATATTGTCCGATCACAATATGGCGAGGGCGAAACCGATCGTTGATTTGGGAGAAAAAGACCATCAAAATGACAAGATCATCAATATTCGTGGCTGCGAAGGCGGTAAACCCGGTGATGAATGCGCTAAAAATCGATCCCATGAGGAATTTATGACTTAATTTCTTCACCTCCTATTGTTGCAGCCTGTCCACTGCGTCCCAAGGTCAGAAGGCTTAATCCACTAATGAGCAGCATCAGGACTACCAATCCCCGATTTTCCAGGGTATGGCTGTCGATTAAAATCAAGATTCCCAGGCCAATCAGCACGAAGGGAATGAGAGAGTTACCATAGCGGGTCAACGTTTGGGCGATCACAGGTAAACGGGTTAAGCGATAGGCCGTATAACACCAAACTCCCACCAGTGAAAAGAATGTCCCAAGAATCACCACTAATTCTTCCCAGCTATTACTGGCAAACAGAGGCACGTAAATGCCAATGTTGTCCCCGCCGTTCGCAAAAGTAATGGCTGCCACACTATAGGTTTGAGGGGATAGGAGACTGGATAGAAGGGAATTGTGGGGTTGTATTAGGGAATTTTCTTCATCCACTTCTTCCTCCTCACGGTTCAGCAGACGATTAATGCCAATCAGGATAGGAAGGATGCCCAGGAGACCGAGCCAGGGACGGGGCAAGATCAGACTACTAAAGAAACCGGGGAGACTCGCCAAGACCAAGGCTCCAAAACCCAAATATTGTCCTGTGACAATGTGTCGTTTTCTAAAAACGGCATCCACTTGGGAAAAGAATAGCAACAACATGAGAATGTCGTCTAAGTTTGTTGCCGTAAAGGCAGTCAATCCAGTCGAAATGGCTATTACGAATTCATTCATTGCATCAATCTTCCTGCTCCTGCTTTGAGATCACGGTTCCCTCCACTGGTTCGATCGCCAGGGAATTAACCCTGGAAGGGTGGGTAAATCGTTCGTGGATTTCCTCAATCCGCCGTTCCATAAGCCGCACGACTGCGGGGGAACGGAGCCGCTGTACAACAAACCAACCGCAGGTCACGGTCAGGTACAGCAAGAACAAGTAGGGGAAAGCATCATAGGGAGGTTCAGGTGGAGGAAACAGGGTGCTACCTGGGATGCCCAGGCTTCCCAGGATCGGGATGGTCATGAAGGCGATCGCCC
>JANRKG010000234.1:0-3696 GCA_033763635.1 Leptolyngbyaceae cyanobacterium bins.59 | reverse complement strand
GTCAATCTGTCCTTCCTAAACCCGTTCCTGAGCCTGCT
Source organism: Leptolyngbyaceae cyanobacterium bins.59 (assembly GCA_033763635.1). Lineage (GTDB taxonomy): Bacteria > Cyanobacteriota > Cyanobacteriia > JANRKG01. The sequence continues at coordinate 3,658 of JANRKG010000234.1, read as the reverse complement.
GCTGGTGCTGGGTTACTGGCGCTGGGGGCCGTTGGTCTGGTGAGTATGGCCCGTCGCAAAAAAGTAACCGCAGTGTTGCCCGATCGCACTGCCTAAACGCAAGTTTCCTGACGATCGTCCGCAAGTTTCAAAATAACAAAAGTGGTAGGGACCTGAGAATGACTTCTCAGGTTTTTTCTTGCTCATTCACTTACTCATTCACTTATTAGACATCCTGAAGGAAACATGACCAGCCCCGTTATAATTAGCAGCGTATAGTATCCAGACCTGATCATAAAAAGCCGAGAAAATCAAGTGAACGTCAAGAGCGCTGTCAAAGCAGCAATTGATTACGTGAAGGATTTATACGCAGACGATAACTTACGGGATTTAATGCTTGAAGAAGTTGAGTTCTCTGAAGCGACTGATCAGTGGTTGATTACAATAGGTTTCTCCCTCCCAGAAACGAAAGAACTGCCAGAAACGAAGGAAGGTTTTACACTAATTACACCCAGTAGGACCAGTCGAGCATTATCTCGCCGTTACAAGGTTATTAATATTGATGCTGAAACAGGTCAGCCAATCTCAATGAAGATCAGAGCAATGTGATTCCGATGAAAGTATCGGCACACTCCAAAACTCGACAAGGTTCATGGAACTGATATTAGATGCTTAACAACGATGTTGTAGTGGATGGTATCAAGCCAAATACGGATCTGTGAGTAAGATCTAAAGATGTCGGATTAATAAATTCTCAATCTTGTGAACAATCACCAAATCGTTTTCACTGAGATATAGGTTTTTAGCTTTTTCTAAATAACTGGCACCAATTTGAACATGTCCTTCTTGCACCAGGGCTAACCCCAGTCCTAAATGGGCTTCTGCAAAATTGGGATTTAACACGATCGCCTGTTTGTAATACTCGATCGCCTGAATTGAATTGCCTTGATTCGCGTAGATGAAGGCTAAATAATAGTGGGCCTCTGCGGATTGAGGGGTGAGCGTAATCATTTTCTGATAGGTTTCGATCGCGTCCGCTATTTTGCCCTGGGTTTTCATCAACTTTGCCAGCAATCCATAGAATCGGGCATCTTGTCCATTCAGGCGAATCGCAGATTGACAGGCATCAACGGCTTTGTTCACTTCTCCCTGTTCGAGTAACGCCGTTCCCAATCCGTAGTAAGCCAGGGCATTTTGCTCATCAAGGTCGATCGCTTCCATATAGGCTAGAGCGGCCCCTGTTGCGTTGCCTAAATCAAGCAGCACATTTCCTAGATTCACGTAGGCTTTACCGTAACCGGGAGCCGACCGAATTGCACGCCGATAAGCTTCTGCGGCTGCTTCTAGCTGACCCTGACTGGCCAGGAGGCTACCGAGATTACAGTAGGCTTTTGCGTTGTCTGGATTGATCTGGATCGCTTTTTGAAAGGTGGTGATCGCTTCTTCCATGCGGTTCTGATCCCGCAAGGCGACTCCCAGATTGTTATAAGCTCTCGCATCGGTGGGGCAGAGTCGCGCCGCTTCCCGATAGGCTCCGATCGCCGCTTCAAGATCCCCCTGACGTTGCAGAGCAACCCCCAGATTGTTGTACACTTCCCCATCCAGGGGAGTCAGTCGAATCGCCTCTTCATAGGCAACAATGGCTTCTGTATAACGGCTCTGACGATACAACACCAGCCCAAGATTGTTATACACCAGGGCATTGGGTGTGCCTAATTCAAGTGCCGTTCGAAAGGCTTTTTCCGCCTTGGATAAATCCCCTTGTTCAGCCAGCGTGACCCCTCGTTCTAGACAAGTGGTGACAATGGAATATTGTAAAAAACTGACCTGATCCGGAGAAAGGGGTTCCTGGGCAGGATCGTCAGGGAAAGCCTGACGGGGCAACCCAAAGGAAAGGGTGGAATCGGGAAGCGGGGACACAATGAACTCTCCTCCAAAAGGCCAATTGACGCGATCGGACGGACAAGCAATGGGGCAACCAGACGGGAAATTAGACAGGAAATCAAATGGCCACAAAACCTGGCAAATTCCCTGACACTTCACAAAACTGCAATTCAAGCTGTAATCCAGCCCTGATTCCAGACTGATCGATATCACAGGGAATATTTCTAAATACCTGGATTTATGAAGTGATCCGCCGATCGCAGGAGAAGTTCATCTAATCTTTACATCCATTTTCAGTAAATTTCACAACTTAGGGATTTGCAAATTAATCAAGTACCAGTCGTCGGGCTTCGGCTTCGCTCAGCCTCAATCTTTCGCGGGTTGAGCGAAGTTGAAACCCGATCCACAAGGATGTTTTTTTGCATGTCCCTGATCGCAATGGAAATCCTATGGGGTTGGCACGGGCGATCCGTCCGCTGCTTCCAGCACAAATCCGGCATCCCGAATCATGTCCCAATCGGCCTGGGCTGCTTGTCCTGGAGTTGTGAGGTAGTCCCCAACGAAGATGGAATTCGCGGGATAGAGTCCCAGGGGTTGCAACGATCGCAAATGCACCTCCCGACCCCCAGCAATCCGAATTTCCTGACTGGGGAGCAGGAAACGGAACAGGCAGAGAATCCGTAGACAACGGCGGGGGTTGAGTTCCTGCCGTCCTGCAAAGGGAGTTCCCGGAATAGGAATCAAGAAATTTAAGGGAACACTGGTGACATTTAATGCTCGCAGGGAAAGGGCCAGGTCAATAATGTCATCATCCGATTCGCCCATCCCGAAAATTCCACCAGAGCAAGTGGTAATGCCTGCCGCCTGCACGTTTTGAACGGTTGTGAGACGGTCTTGAAAGGTATGGGTCGTACAGATGTCAGAATGGTGATCTTCAGAGGTATTGAGATTGTGATTTACCCGATCGACCCCTGCTGCCGCCAGCCGCTGGGTTTGTTCCTCATTCAATAACCCCAAACAGGCGCAGATTTTGAGGTCATGTTTCGACTTGACGGCCCGCACCGCCTCCAAAACTTGCTGAAACGTGCGTTCGTTGGGCGATCGTCCCGAAATGACCAGGCAGAAAGTCCCTGCCTTGAGTTCTGAAGCGCGATCGGCGGCTGCCAAAATTTTTTCTTGCGCCATCAGAGGATATTTCTCGATTTCGGCAGTTGACACCTTTGATTGGGAACAATAATGACAATCCTCTGGACAGAGACCACTTTGTGCATTCAGCAGGAAGTGCAACCGCACCCGGTTCCCCCAAGATTGATATCGAACCCGGTATGCAGCCGCTAACTGCTCTAACAAAACCTCATCGGGAGCCTGGAGAACAGCCAGGGCTGCATCACGGGTTAACAGTTCCCCTGCCAGAGCGCGATCGGCCAGGGTATTCCAATCAGGAAGGGAGGGTATCGTTGCAATCATTGGGTTATCCAGGGGTGAAGAGAGAGGCACGAAGCTTCGTGTTTACAAGAATCATGGGTGGGTTGTAGAGATGCGATCCGTCGCGTCTCTACAGACATCAATACAGACATCAATACAGACATCAATACAGACATCAATACAGACATCAATACAGACATCAATACAGACATCAATGCATAGACATCAATCAGGTATTTCCGCATCTAAAGCATTAATGATTATGCCTGAGTTTCCGTCCGACGGATCACCGTCCTTCCCCCTTTACGGCTCTCCACCCTACGGAATTCCATAGAGAACGATACAGTGATAACAAGGCTATAAAACTTTA
>JANRKG010000233.1:0-7680 GCA_033763635.1 Leptolyngbyaceae cyanobacterium bins.59 | reverse complement strand
GTAAGACCGAGCATTATGGATGAATTCTGTACGATCGCCAGCTTCAGGACGAACGGGCAACCGTGCCCCCACCAGTTCTAGCTCGACGGTGCGTTCTCCATTCCATTCGTTCAACCGCAGTTTATACGCCACATCCAGCAGACTCGGTAAAGGGAAAAATTCCCCCCATCGCCATGCCACCGCTTTTAAGGTTGAAGCTTGGCCTCCTACTGTTTGGCTCAAGGTGAGTTTGAGATGGGTCTGCCCCTGCCCGATCGCCCGTTGCTCCAGCACTCGCACCTGAGGAGTCCAGAACACAGGATCGGGATTTTCAATGCCACAGGGATGGAGGCGATCGATTTGTTCGTAAAGCATTAAGGTGAGTTGGGACAGATCAGCCTGTGCATCTACCCTTAATAGAGGCTTTAAGTGTTCGATGTTGAGACAGGTATGGGCAAACTCGCGCAACCGCGCCCGAAACGCTGCCAAATTCTCGGCTTTCAGGGAAAAGCCCCCTGCGGCCTTGTGGCCTCCAAATTTTTCCAGCAGATCGCGACTCGCTTCCAGGGCTTCAAACACATTGAACTCAGGAATCCCCCGTGCCGACCCTCGAATGTGTTGCTCTGACTCCTCTTCATAAGTCACGATGAAAACGGGCACCCCATAGCGTTCTAGCAAACGCGAGGCAACAATCCCAATCACCCCATGATGCCAACCCGCTTTGACCAGCACCAACACCCGTTCCTGGTGTAAATCAAGGCTGCTTTGCTCGAACAGATCGATCGCTTCTCGCTCAATCTGCTGACACAGCCGTTGTCGTTCCCGATTGATGTCCTCGCACTGCATCGCCCGTTCCAGCGCGATTCCCCCATCATCTGTCGTCAGAAGTTCAATGACGATCTGAGGATTCGCGATCCGACCTACAGCATTGATGCGCGGTCCCAACGTAAAGCCGATCGCCTCCGGTTTCAGGGTCTTGTTGCCGCTCAACCCCGACATCTGGATTAACGCCTGCACCCCTGCCAACTTGGATTTCGGTAACAGGCTCAAGCCCCGCTTCACCCAGGCCCGATTCACGCCTGTTAAAGGGGCCAGGTCCGCGATCGTCCCCAGGGTAAACAACTCCAGCAGGGTGTTCGCCAGTCCTGCCGCTTTGCCCATCTGATCCGCCAGAGCCAGAGCCAGGATGTAGGCCACCCCCACCCCAGCAACGCCACGATAGGGAGAGGTTTCGGCAATGAGTTTGGGATTCAGGATCGCATCGGCGGGGGGAAGTTCTGGGGGGAGGTCATGGTGATCGGTGATGATCACTGCCATGCCCAATTCTTTCGCACGGGCGATCGGGTGATATGCCGAAATCCCGTTATCCACCGTCAGAATCAGCCCAATGCCTTCGTCATAGAACTCTTCTACAATCCGCTGGTTAATGCCATAGCCCTCCTGCATCCGGCTGGGAATCGCATAGTCCACGATCGCCCCTAATCCTCGCAACGCTCGCAGGAGCAGGGCTGTACTGGTCATCCCATCGGCATCGTAATCGCCACAGATGGCAATCTTTTGTTGAGTCAAGATTGCGTCATACAACAACTCTACGCTGATCGCCAGATCAGGGAATTCTTCGAGCGGAGCGGGTAAGGCCAGCAGATCCGGATTGAGAAAGACCTGGCTTGTTTCTGGGGTATCCATGCCCCGATTCATGAGAACCTGAGCCAGTAGCGGGGATAACCCAGTGGATTCTGAAATCTGGGCGACCCGATCGGGGAGGGGAGATGCGATCTGCCAGCGTTGATCCGGCATAGGGCGGGTAGAACGCGATCGGCCTACCGTAGCAGGTTGATTTGTGAGGGGGGAAGAGGGATTGGGCACCGATACGTATGACCTAATCTAGACCTTTCGGAGATTGTACCAAGAAATCCCTCTCCAGACAGGGGAATGTACCCTAAATCGGCTAGATGGCGGAGTGGCAACAGATAAAGACAGATAAAGACGGATAAAACGGATAGAGAAAACACCTCCGTAAAATTCATCTGTTTCATCCGTTTTCTAATCCGCTGCCCCTCTTTAACGATTTAGAGCGCTCAAAGAAAAATCAGGGTTCAGGGAATTTAAATTGCTATTCTCACCGATGTAGATGCCGATCGATCGCGCCGTTTGAATCAGGTCATCATCGGGGGAGAGGGGACAGGGGCTTTCCTTCAGCACTTCATCGAGGGAGAGGGAAACGGCACGACCATTTTGCCAAGCCACCATTCGGCTGGATTCTCCCCGGACTGCCAGATCTACAGCCGTTTTGCCAAAAGCCGCCGCCATTACCCGATCGAACGCCAAGGGTACGCCGCCCCGCTGAATGTGACCCAGCACCGAAACTCGGACTTCGGGCCGATAGCCATCATTTTGAACGGCCTGATGTTGGTTAATTTGATCCGCGATGTATTGGCCCATGCCGCACAGGGGTTTGTGACCGGATTCGTGTAAATTGCAGGTTGAGAATTGATTGATGGGAAGAATTCCTTCTGCAACGATGACGATCGCAAACTTACGTCCCCAGCGATTTCGCAGGGTTTGGATGTGGTTACAAATTCCTTCAATGGAGTAAGGAATTTCAGGAATCAGAATAATATCGGCTCCACCCGCAATTCCGGCATGAAGGGCCAGATGTCCTGCACTGCGCCCCATCACTTCCACGATCATGATGCGATCGTGGCTGGCAGCGGTGAAAATGAGGCGATCGAGGGCATCCATAATGGTATTGACAGCGGTATCGAACCCAACGGCCCGTTCCGTGAATGCCACATCGTTGTCAATTGTTTTGGGAATACCTATTAACTTCCAATTTCCCTGCTTTGCCAGGGTATTGAGAATGGAAAGACTACCATCGCCGCCAATAGCAACTAGGGTATCCAGTTTCAGGGCATGATAGCCCGCAATAATGGCATCTGCGTGATCCAGGGTGTCGCCTCGATTAATGGTTCCTAAAACCGTTCCCCCCATGTTCAACAGGGGATCGATGCCGCGTGTATCCAGGCCGTGAACGGTCAGGGGAATAGACTTTTGTTCCATTAGTCCCTCGGTAGCGTAGGGAATTCCCACCACTTCCCAGTCATAGGTCAGGGTTGCATGGTTGATGACCGCACGAATGACGGCATTCAGGCCAGGGCAATCGCCCCCACTGGTCAATAAACCCAGTCTCTTTTGCAGACTCATAACACTTCCTCTCTTGTTCTACCCGGTGCAACCGTGAGCGATGATTTAGGGTGATTCAAAGGGTTGGGAATCAATAACATTACCTGGACGATGGGAACTCAGTGAAAGATTAAAATCGGTAGGGCCATGTGATTCACAGCCCTACCTTGTGGGTAATGGAACTAGCCTGCTGTCACCACTGAGGGTTCGATTTCAGGGGAAGGCAGAACGGTTTCTAAGCGGAACCCTTGATAGGCCAAGAGGTACATTTCCTTCAGATCGTTGATCAGTGGATAGCGGGGATTTGTCCCGGTACATTGGTCATCAAAGGCTTGTTCTGCCATTGTTTCTACGCGACCGTAGAAGACCGCATCTTCGATCGTCAGCACTTCCTTAATCGTGGCAGGAATATCAACCTGACGTTTCAGGTTCTCAATGGCTTCCACCAGTTTTTCCACTTTCTCCTCATCCGTTTCCCCGCCTAATCCCAGGTAATTGGCAATCTGGGCATAGCGCCATTTCGCATTGGGATATTTGTATTGCGGGAAGATGGCTTGCTTAAAGGGCACATCCGTTGCGTTGTAGCGGATGACGTGGGAAATCATCAGGGCATTAGCGAGACCGTGGGGCACATGGAACGTGGACCCCAGTTTGTGAGCCATTGAGTGACAGATTCCCAGGAAGGAATTGGCAAAGGCCATCCCGGCGATCGTCGCTGCATAGTGAACCTTTTCCCGTGCTTTGGGATTGGCTTCCCCTTCCTGATAAGCAGCGGGTAGGTATTTCATCAGCAGACGGATGGCTTCCAGGGCAAGACCATTTGTGTATTCGGACGCAACGACGGAAACATAGGCTTCCAGGGCGTGGGTGAGGGCATCAATCCCACCGAAAGCCGTCAGTTTCTTGGGCATTCGCATCACCAATTCGGGATCGACGATCGCCATGTTGGGAGTCAGGGCATAATCCGCCAGGGGATATTTAATACCCGTCATGTCATCCGTCACCACCGCAAAGGGAGTGACTTCCGAACCTGTCCCTGAGGTGGTAGGAATGGCAACCATCAGAGCTTTCTGCCCCAGATCAGGCAATTCATACACCCGTTTGCGGATGTCCATAAAGCGGGTTGCCAGTCCTTCAAATTCCACATCGGGTTGTTCGTACATCAACCACATGACCTTCGCAGCATCCATCGGAGAACCGCCCCCGATCGCAATAATCAGGTCCGGTTGGAAAGCGTTCATCTCGTCCAAGCCGCGCCGCACGGTCGTTAGAGAGGGATCGGGTTCTACATTGTAGAAGACCTGATATTTAATTCCCATCTCTTCCAGAATTTCAGTGATTTTGTCCGTGCTACCCAGGTCAAACAACGGTTTGTCGGTGACAATGAAAGCCCGTTTGCGATCGGTCAATTCGCTCAATGCCACTTGCAAACAGCCGTACTTGAAGTAAATCTTGGGGGGCACCCGGAACCACAGCATGTTTTCCCGCCGTTCTGAAATGGTCTTAACGTTGAGCAAGTGAGCCGGGGTGACGTTATCCGAGACCGAGTTCCCACCCCAGGTGCCACATCCCAAGGTGAGGGAGGGATCTAGCTTGAAGTTGTACAGGTCTCCGATCGCCCCCTGGGAAGAAGGCGTGTTAATCAACACCCGCGCTGTTTCTAACTTGCTCTTGAAGTGATCAATCCGGTCTTTATTTGCGGGAGCCGTGTACAACACGGAGGTATGCCCCAATCCACCAAACCGAATCAGCGCTCTTGCTTTCGCCGTCGCATCTTCAAAATCTTTGGCCCGGTACATTGCCAGGATGGGAGAGAGTTTTTCGTAGGCGAAGGGTTCATTCACTCCAATCTCTTCCACTTCCCCAATCAAGACTTTGGGCATGCCAACCCCATTCCACGATCCCCACTCAATGCCAGCGAGTTTCAGAAGGGTTGTCACCGATTGACCGACGATCGCCGCATTCAGCCGTCCATCTTTGAGGATGACATTGGCAACCTTCGCCTTTTCTTCGGGATTGAGGAAGTAAGCGCCCCGTGCCGTGAATTCGCGCTTCACCTGCTCATACACACTATCCACGACGACGACGGACTGTTCCGACGCGCAGATCATGCCGTTGTCGAAGGTTTTACTGAGCAAGACCGAACTCACAGCCATCGGAATGTGGGCCGTTTCATCCACCACCGCTGGGGTGTTTCCGGCTCCGACTCCTAGCGAGGGGTGGCCTGACGAGTAGGCTGCTTTCACCATGCCCGGACCTCCCGTTGCCAGGATGAGCTTCACTTCCGGGTGTTGCATCAACGCCTGGGAGAGTTCTACGGTGGGTTCATCGATCCAGCCAATGATATCGGCAGGTGCCCCGGCAGCAACGGCAGCTTGCAGAACGGCTTTGGCAGCGGCGATCGTGCAACCTTTAGCGCGGGGGTGGGGGGAGAAGATGATCGCGTTCCGGGTCTTGAGGGAAATCAGGGCTTTGAAAATGGCGGTCGAGGTGGGGTTGGTGGTGGGAATGATCCCCGCCAGGATACCGACAGGTTCCGCCACCTTTTGAATCCCGAAGGACTTGTCTTCTTCGACAACGCCACAGGTTTTCTCGTGCTTGTACTTGTTGTAGATATATTCCGAGGCAAAGTGATTTTTAATCACCTTGTCTTCCACCATGCCCATCCCCGTTTCAGCGACCGCCAGCTTGGCGAGGGGAATCCGTTCTGCGTTGGCTGCTAAGGCCGCTTTTTTGAAGATTTGATCGACTTTTTCCTGAGTGAAGGTTGCGTACTGAATTTGGGCTGCTTTGACCCGTTGGATCAGGGCTTCCAGTTCTTGAAGGTTGGTGACTTTCATAAAAATCCTGAAGAGAGAGAGTTCGAAGGGACGGAGTAAGCGTAAGGAGAGTCAGTGAGTGGGAATGAAACTTGTGAGCAAAAACACCTGTATCTAGAACTGCTCCTGCTTCCATGTATAGGTAAAGAGTTTGAGGAAGTTGTGAGGAGATGGGGAATGGGATGCAATCCCCTCCTGGGAGGGGTGGCCGCAGGCCGGGGTGGGTCAGGGGTGTGGGCATTGGATTACAGGTCTATCAGGATTGCTTTTGCGATACCCAAACCCACCCCTGCCCCTCCCAGGAGGGGATTAACCGCAGACGCTAAACCCGAACTGACCTTAAGAGGTTTCTGAAAAACACTCTACCCGCTGGTTTCGGCTGCGCTCAACCAGCACCCGCGCCCTGAGCGCAGCCGAAGGTGTGCCCTGAGAGAAGTCGAAGGGCAACCCACAGGTAAACTCTTTTCTGGAAATCCCCTTAAGGGAGTTCCAGCACAAATCCCGGCAAAACATCCTCTCCAGATAGCCGCACTGGGAACCCTTGAACCTCCACCTCCTGCCCAGGTCGGTAGATTTCCACCTGTTGATCGTGAGGATTGATTAACCAACCCAACCGTAAACCACTCGTGAGATATTCCTGCATCTTTGCCTGGAGGGGTGGCAACTTATCAGTGCGCGATCGCAGTTCAATCACAAAATCGGGACAGATGGGCGGAAATTGTTCCTGTTCTTCCGGGGTTAATGCCTGCCATCGCTCCAGTGCAACCCAGGCTACATCAGGAGACCGATCGCCCCCATTGGGCAAATTAAAGACCGTTGAGGAACTAAAAACCACCCCCAGACCTGAGAACTGGTTCCAACTCCATACGGCTCCATTCAACTCAGCTTCCAGGTTGCCACTCTTACCGCCAACGGGTGACATCACGATTAATTGTCCAGTCGGTGTACGTTCTAATTTCAAATCTCGATTTGCCCTGCACAGTTGGTAAAACTGCTCATGGCTGAGGGAGATGATCGGGGTGAGATCCAGGGTGTAAGAGGTCATCACAGAACACCAGGGGCATGGTTTCAGTGTAAGCGATCGTCAAATAAACTATGACATCTGAACTACACACAAAGCTTTGGCTTTTAAACAGAATTAATTTCCTTCTGACCTCAAAATTCCGACCTCCAATCCCCATCTTTCAACATTCGAACCCCAACAATCGAGTTCGCAACCCTAACAATCGAGTTTGCAACCCTAACAATTGAGTTCGCAACCCTAACAATCGAGTTTGCAACCCTAACAATCGAGTTTGCAACCCTAACAATCGAGTTCAGAAGGCAAACAATTGAGTTCGCAGCCCCAACAATTGAGTTCGCAGCCTCAACAATCGCCTTCGGGACTCGAACGATCGCCTTCGAGAGTATTCCACCTTTGTAATCCTCACCCAGATTCTCCTTAATCCCCTCCCAGAAGGGGTAGGGGTGGGTTTAGCCTTCGCAAAAGAAGTTTTCAAAGGGACTGCGAATCGCCCAATCCCAAACCCACCCCGGCCTACGGCCACCCCTCCCAGGAGGCAGGGCTGATCTATTGAAAAAAGGAAAGTAAGCGGGGAATATCATGGGCAACGCGGCGAATGGCCTGAGTAATCGAGTCATAGCCGTGGGAGCGAAACAGATTGAGCACAATGGTGCGGACAATCGCAAAATTGACCAG
>JANRKG010000232.1:0-35543 GCA_033763635.1 Leptolyngbyaceae cyanobacterium bins.59 | reverse complement strand
TGTGGGTTGCCCTTTGGCTTCGCTCAGGGCGCGGGCGCTGGTTGAGCGAAGCCGAAACCAGCGGGTAGATTGTTTTTCGGAAATCTCCTTAGACGATCGTTAGCTCAAGGATTCGAGGTAATCCCGAACGCGGTTGCGGCGTTTGGGTTGGCGGAGCTTTTGGAGCGCTTTCGCCTCAATTTGCCGGACCCGTTCGCGGGAGAGATCCAACGCCCGCCCAATTTCAGCCAGAGAGTAGGGGTGCCCATCTCCCAGACCAAAGCGCATCTGAATCACATCCCGTTCCCGGCTGGTCAGGTCTGCGAGGAGTTGTTGCAAATCTTTTCGCAGGGCTTCCCGCATCAGAATTTCTTCGGGAGAAGCGCCTTCTGTCTCCAGCAGATCGCCCAACTCCGTATCCTTTTCTTTCCCAACCTTTGTTTCCAGAGAAACGGAACGGGGCACTCGCAACAGAACTTCCCGCACCTGGGGAACAGTCATTTCCAGTTCAATGGCAATGTCTTCTACCGTGGGGGTGCGGCCTTTTTCCTGGGAAATCTTACGTTGAGCCTTCTTAATCTTGTTGAGTTTTTCCGTGATGTGAACGGGTAGGCGGATTGTGCGGCTCTGGGTCGCGATCGCCCGGGTGATGCCCTGCCGAATCCACCAGTAGGCGTAGGTGCTGAACCGATAGCCCTTGGTGGGGTCGAACTTATCAACGGCCCGTTCCAGCCCCAGAGTCCCTTCCTGAATTAGATCCAGCAACTCCAGCCCCCGATTCTGGTACTTCTTCGCAACAGAAACCACCAGGCGCAGGTTGGCCTTGATCATGTGTTCCTTCGCCCGCAGCCCCTGGCTCTGAATCCTTTCCAGTTCTTCCACCGTGAGATTAACCAGCCCAGCCCATTCCCGTTTCCCCTGCGCCAGAATTGGCTTGAGGTCCGAAATGACAACTCCCGCTTCAGTAGCCCACCGCTCCAGGGAGGGGCGGTGCCCTAACTGGGAAACGAGCACATCATGGACTTCAATCAGTTGAACGTATTGTTTCAGAAGCCCTTCCTGGCGATCGGCGGCCTGATTTCGAGTTTCCACCAACCGCATATACCGCTGAACGTTTTGGGCTTCGGAGACTTCCTCATCCCGACCCAGCAGGTTCACGCGACCAATTTCTTGAAGGTAGAGCCGGACTAAATCGGTTGTGCGACGACCCCCCATTCGCCTCAAGCCAGCGGCCTCTGTCTCCTCAACACCTAGATCTTCAAGATCCTCAAGGGGCTGGTCAACAGATTGATTGACAGCGCTGAAGTCAAAAGGGTGAGAGCCAAACTGCTTCCCCTCAATTGATTCGGCATCATAGTCTGCATCAGCGTAAAAAGACATTGCTGGCATAGTGATTATCTCAGTTACTCCAGATACCAGAAGAATTGATTATTCTGTTCTGCTGCTAATATTCCCGCTATCGTAAGACTTCCGATCATTGCTCAAGGTTCCGTCACAAATTCAACAAATTCTGAAACTGGAATCAGTTGAACCTGAGCGACTGGACAGATATAGCAGGAGGAAGAAGGCAGAAGGCTTACGAAACGGTCGTTTTAACCTGGCACCCCTAACCTTCTCTTTGACTGCAATTTGATATTGCAATATCAAACTGCAAAATCAAACTGCCATATCAAACTGCCATATCAAACTGCTATGCCAATAGGATGGCCCTCAATAGCGTGCATTTTCGCAGACAATACCCCTTTCTACAGCTTGAATCGAAGCCTTTCCCGAATTTTTACTGAAGTCAGGATTGGAGCGAGTTCAAGATTTTACCAGGGAGCCTGTAACCCTTAGAAAGCTGACCGATAACAACCCCTATAACAACAGATTCTGTTCAGGCTTCATGCTTCTTAACATCAGCGCCTCAACCGCTGCTTGGGGAGTCACTTCTCCCTGAATGAGCCGATGAACTTGATGAGAAATAGGTGCAGAAATGCTCCATTGGTCAGTCACTTGGACTATAACACGGGTCGTATTAATGCCCTCAGCAGTTCCACGTAAAGTTGTCAGGGCTTCTGCTACCGTTTTTCCTTCCCCTAACTGGTAGCCCAATTGATAGTTGCGACTCAGGGAACTGTTACAGGTTGCTAGTAGGTCTCCCAGGCCAGAAAGTCCATAAAATGTTTCTGCATTGGCTCCCCAGCGGGTGCCAATCCGGATCATCTCACTCAAGCCACGAGTGACAAGAGCCGCCTTTGCATTGGTTCCCAATTGAAGCGCGTCGCAACTACCAGCAGCGATCGCGATGATGTTCTTAAGCGTCCCCCCCAACTCGACTCCCAAAGGATCAACATTGGTGTACACCCGGAAATTGGCTGACGACAGAAGCGATTGAATTGTTTCTGCCGCTGCCATTGTGTGGCTCGCAACCACTGTCGCTGCGGGTCGTCCCTGCTCAATCTCCTGAGAAAGATTCGGTCCAGACAGGACCACAACCGAGTGATCTGGAAATGTCGCTTGCCAAAACTGGGATGCGGTTTGTACCGGGCAATCGTGATCGGTTTTGAATTCCACCCCCTTCGTGGCACTCACCAAAATCGTCTGGTGGGGAATCTCAATTCCTTTCAGTTGATCCAAAACAGGTTGAACCCCAGCCATTGAAACGGCTGAAAGGATCACATCGCATCCTTTCAGAGTTTCGACCAGGGTTCGATCGCTACTCCGAGACCACCCTTTCACCAAATGCCCGTTGTGTCTTGCAAGGTTGGAGAGTGCCCGTCCCCAAACGCCGCCCCCAATCACTCCTACCGTGACCTGCTGATTTTGCATACCCTGAAGATTAGTGGGGGGTCACAGGTACATCGAAAGCATTCTGAACCGAAGAACCTGCTAAACCCCCTGTTTTCTGCCGGGGATATTGTTGCATCAGGGTACGGACCTGTTCTGCATGGTAGGAACTACGGGTTAGGGGAGAAGACACAATCTGCAAGAAGCCCTGTGCTTCTCCCAATTCTCGCCATCTTGCAAACTGCTGAGGTGTGACAAAGGCTTGTACAGCGAGATGTTTGGGGCTGGGCTGTAAGTATTGACCGATCGTGATGATGTCACAATCCACAGCCCGCAAGTCCTGCATCACCTGTTGGACTTCCTCATCCGTTTCCCCCAGGCCGACCATCAGCCCGGACTTGGTGTACACCCAGGGAGCGAACGCCCGCGATCGTCTCAATAATTCCAGGCTACGCTGATACTCACCCTGAGGGCGCACTCGACGATATAACCGTGCGATCGTCTCGATATTGTGATTCAGGACATCCGGTTCCGCTGCCAGAATGGTCGCCAGAGCATCCCAGTTGCCGCATAAATCGGGAATCAGCACCTCGATCGTGGTTTCGGGCATCTGCGATCGAACGGCCTGGATGCAAGCAACAAACTGGGAGGCACCCCCATCGGGTAGATCATCTCGATTGACGGACGTGATCACCACATGGCGTAAACCTAACCGCTGAACCGCTTCTCCCAACCGTTCCGGCTCTGTTGGGTCCAGGGCTTTGGGCTTCTTCTCAAAATCGATATCGCAGTAGGGGCAAGCCCTGGTACAGGCGGGACCCATAATCAAGAACGTTGCCGTGCCACTGTTGAAGCATTCCCCAATGTTCGGGCAGGAGGCTTCTTCACAGACGGTGTTTAACGCCAAATCTCGCAAGATTCCTTTGGTGTTGCCCACCCGCTCCAACTGGGGAGCCTTGACCCGTAACCACTCTGGCTTTGCGACCACGTTAATCCTGCTGCTGTAGAAAGAATACTGAACTAAGATTCTATCAAAATCGGGCAAGGGATTGAGGTAAAACTGGGGCCATGAGTTGCTAGAATAAACAGCAACTACAGATTAACGGGATGTAGCGCAGCTTGGTAGCGCACTTCGTTCGGGACGAAGGGGCCGTGGGTTCGAATCCCGCCATCCCGATTTCAGCCAGTGAATTCCAGAGAAGTCTAGTACCGATCAAGCCTTGCTAGGTTAACAAAGAAGTGATTGGAAATGTTTTAACTGGGATTTAGATCGAGCAATCCTGACTCTTTTAGCTTGGGATTGAAGCGTAGGGGCATTTTGACCCCTCGTGCTTGTAAGGTGGCGAGAATTTGTTCTTCAACGCGGCGGGCAACCTGTTTGAGTAACTTGCCCTGAGCAAACTCATCTAGGGCAGCGAATCGAATTTGTTCCTCATCTCTCATCGTCGATCGCACGTCGATCGGCTGTGTCCATTGGGCTTGTGCAGGACCATTCCCCGGTGGAAGCAAGCCATTTTCGGCAATCCAGGCATCCCGGGTTGCTTCCAGAATGGTGCGATTGGGACGATCGATCGTCTGAACTTTGAACCAGTAACAATCGATCGGACAACGCACCAAATGTTGTTGCAAACTCAAATATACATCCCGTGAATAGCCAATAAATTGCAACACATGATCTGCATCAAAAATGGCGTAGATTCCAACCTTTCCCTGAACTTCAGTGGGAATGAAGCCCGACTCATCAATGTAAGGCAGAAAGTTCAAAGTTGTCAGGGCGGGAATGGAATCAGTCATGGGGTTTACAGGTTCGATAGGTCTTGCAAAGTGTTCACGAGGGATTCCAAAGACTGCCGCTTGTGGGTGGTCATGAGGGTAATCCGAATCCGACTGGTGGGGACGGTAGGGGGGCGCACCGCAGCGACAAAAAAACCTTTTTGTCGGAGGTGTCGCCCCAATTTTACGACGGTTGCGGCATCTGCAACTTGGAGACAGAGGATCGGGGAATGGGATGGGCGAAGGTTGAAGGGCGATTGTCCCCTCGACTGCACCCGATCTTGCAGCCCTTGGGTGAGAAATTGAACGTGTTGCCGGAGCCGTTCTCGCCTTTCGGGTTCCTGACCAATAATCCTCACGGCTGCCAACGCCGCTGCGGTATCTGCAGGGGAAAGGCCAGTCGTGTAAATCCAACCGGGCGATCGATTACGCAGAAAGTCAATCAACGCTGCCGAACCCGCCACATATCCCCCCAAACTGCCCAGCGCTTTGCTCAAGGTTCCTACCTGGATTAAGGGCGTATGGGTGCAACCGAAATATTCCACACAACCCGCCCCATTTGTGCCCATCACCCCCGTTGCATGGGCCTCATCCACCAACACCATGCACTCAAATTCTTCTGCCAGGGCAACCAAGTCTGGTAAAGGACACAGATCCCCGTCCATGCTAAACACACTGTCGGTCACGATCAGACAGCGACGGTGTAAAGCGCGATGCTGGATGAGTTTGGCCTTCAGGTCTGCAACTTCGCAATGGGCGTACTCGACGATCGCCGCCTGACTCATCAACGCCCCATTCTTGAGGCTGGAGTGATTGTATTGATCCGACAGAATGAGATCCCGTTGACCGACCAGGGCAGCGATCGTTCCCAGATTCGCCAAATAGCCCGAACTGAAGACGAGGGCATCTTCCGTTTGTTTCAGGGCAGCGATCGCCTCCTCCAGTTGGCAGTGTAGCGATCGGTGCCCACTGAGGAGCCGTGATCCCGTACTGCCCGTCCCGAATTCCTGCGTTGCACCGATCGCTGCCTGAATCAACCGGGGATCTCCTGCTAACCCCAGGTAATCATTGCTGGCAAAGTTTACAACCTGCTGCCCTTCTAAACAGACGATCGGACCCGGAAGCCCGGATAGGGTTTGAACCGAGCGATACCAGTCTGCCCGATGGATCGCATTCAGCGACTTATCTAACCAAGCGTAGGGGTGGGCCATGAAGGATTAAGCCCCTAATCCGTGCTGTTCCATATAACTGAGGAGCCAGTTCGTCATTGTGGCGCGTCGGGTCAGGCGTGGCACGAGTTGATCCACGGTGTAACCCTTAAATCCTAATTTTTCTTTCAGAATTTGCTTGTATTCCGGGGGAATCGATCGCGTCAGTTTCACCGTTGCGGGACGACTGGCGATGAAATCAGGAGGGGTCGGATAGTCGCGCCACTCAGGAGCAACGGCCTGAGTGTCCCATTGGTTCGTTTCAGCATCATAGCGATAGCCCAGGTAGTGCCAAACTAACTGGTTCACGGTTTCATCCGCGATCGTTTCATTCAGGATTGCCCAGAGGGTTTCAGTGGTGAGAGGTGGCAGATCAGGGGTCATCGTGATAGGAGAATGTAAGGTGGAAAAGACGCAAAATTTTAACGATACGGGGTTTAATGAATACGATCCCATCCCTGGCTACAGATGATGGACTTGCAATGGCATTCTCCCCCAGTCGATCTGACATTATCGGACGAAACGGTTCATCTCTGGCGCATCAACCTCGATCGTCCTCCCGTTTCCCTGTCCGAGTTGCACCAAACCCTGGCCCCGGATGAACAGCAACGGGCCGATCGTCTGCGAACAGAAGTTTTACAACAACGGGCGATCGTCAGTCGGGGCATCCTCCGGATTCTGTTAGGCCGTTACCTGAACCAGCCTCCCGGCAATCTAGAATTCTGTTACGGTCCCTATGGCAAGCCCGCCTTCGCGACCGTGCCCACTCCCCCGTTCCACTTTAATCTCGCCCACTCTGAGGATCTGGCACTTTACGCTTTTGCTCAGAGAACGATTGGCGTTGATGTGGAAAAAGTGCGCTCGATTTCAGATGTTAAACAACTGGCCCAACGGTTTCTGGCTCCAGAGGAAGCGGCTGATGTGTTGGATACCCTGGTGGATCAACAATCCATTCGCTTTCTCCAGTATTGGACCTGTAAAGAGGCTTACTTGAAAGCGATCGGACGGGGATTAGGCGGACTTTCCCAGGTTTCGCTATCGCCAGTCACAGCAGAATCGGTTACACTAATGCGCGGTATAAAGAAAAACCAGTCAGAGCAAATTTGGTGGTTGCGTTTTTTTTACGTCGGACCTGATGCTATTGCCGCCCTTGCAGTTGAAGGACAAGCGCCGTCACTGGTGGGTTGGGGGTGGACCTGATGAATTTTGGGCAACTGATTAAAATAGGAACCTGAACGACACATCGAGAAAAACGATATCGAAATCCAAGTAGACGATACGAAAAGCTAGGCCAGTCGGAAGAAAACGCTGTTGATGATGTGTGTCAGTTATGGAAGGACGTTTGACTATGAAACTGAGCATTGGGTACGGAACTATCACCCGTTTGAGTCAGCAATCTAAAGGGCATCGGGCAGTGCTGAGTGGCCTCGTAACCGGACTGCTAGTGATCGGGTTAGCGGGGCCAGGGCAGACGCTTCCAGAGGAAGGGATCATGGAAATGACGATCGCCCAGGGAACTCCCCAAACCGTCAGCCGCCCTGTCTTGCGGTTTGGCAGTAAAGGCACAGAGGTTGGTGAATTACAGGGAGCTTTAAAGCTGCTGGGATACTACAACGGTGCTGTGGATGGGGTGTATGCCGAAAGTACCGTGATCGCTGTTTCCCAATTTCAAAAGGCTGCTGGCTTGAAAGCAGATGGGATCACGGGGCCGACGACCTGGAATCGGTTGTTTCCAGCAACAACGGAAGCCCCCCCCACGCCAGGAGGCACTGCTGTCGTTCCTGCCCAACCTGTAATGCCCCCTGCCCAACCTGCGGCTACCCCTCCCCAACCTGCAACCAGAACAACCCCTACGACCTCCTCCCCAACCCCAGCGACTCCAGCCTCTCCGACAGCCACTCTCACGGCAGCAAATCCAACCCCTGCTGCTACGAATTCGGGGGATTTTCCTATTCTTCGGTTAGGGATGCGCGGAACAGCGGTGATTGGGTTACAAGAACGCTTAAAAGCTCTTGGTTTATATTCGGGAAGAGTCGATGGGGTTTTTGGATCGGGAACCCAAACGGCAGTGAGAGCCGCTCAACGAAAGTATAAGTTGCAATCTGATGGTATTGTAGGCCCCACGACCTGGCGTGCCATTATGCGCTAATTCATACCTTGGATAGGGGTAACAAGCCATTCCTGGGGTAGAACAATCGATCGCTCAGAACGGCTACCGTGATTCCAATACAAATAAGGAATCGGATAGCCGTTTGTCGTGTGCGAGGTCCGGTGATGGAATTAGTTCGACTCTGTGCGATTTTCCGACTTTTTTACCCCTTTATTAAACGAGTTCAAAAAAATGGCTAATCTCAACGATCGCAATTCATCTCGCAGCGAAGTGCGCCGCGAAACCTACCAGGATGCTCAGGGGAACAGGCACACCACTGTTTCCCAGCAGGAACGGGCAACTGATCCCCGTGGAGTGACCCCCTCTGAGGCTGCTTACCTGAACGAGCCGAATTCTTATCATCAGGAAGTGCATCGTGATACCTATCGGGACTCTCAGGGCAATCTACATACGACCACTTCCCGAAGTGAAAATAACGTGCCTCCGGCGATCACACCCACAGAAGCTTCTTACCGAAATGGATATGTTTCTGGTCAGACACGGGAACGACGCATTCTGGAGGAACAACAGGAAGTTCGGGATAATGACAACGCTGCACGGGGCTTGCTTCTGGGCATTTTGTTGACCTCCCTGGTGGGTTTAACCGTTGGTTCCCTGGCTCTGTTGGCACAGCGACGCAATCAACCCGCTCCCGTTGCTGCTCCTGTAATTCAGACTGCCCCTGCTCCCGCTGCATCTCCGGCCCCTGTATCTCCGGCTCCTCAAACGGCTCCCAGTACGCGGACAACCGTAATCGAGCGGACCCGTGAGGTAGTGCCCGTTCCCCAACAACGGACGATCGAACGGGTGGTGCCTGCGCCGCAACCTGCTCCCCAAACAGCCCCCCAAACGCAGCAACAAACTTCCCCCTCTTCGACGACAACGACTCCTGGAACGATCGTTGTTCCGGATGCATCTTCCACGCCCACCAATACCAATTCAGATGCCTCCCAAAGTGGTGCGACGACTTCCCCGCAGGGAACTGCAACCACCCCGAACATCACGACAGGATCGGGTAATCCTTAATCAGGGCAAAGGAGATATTGCAACCTTTTACAGGTTGCAAACTTTGGTTAAAACTGCTTCCTGAACCTGCTGTGAATGTTATCTTAAATACAGGCACAAGAAGAGATGAATTCACCAAAGAAGAGTTCATTAACCAATTCGGTCTAGAGCCTGTGCCTCCCGCTCAAGACCCCCTCGCTTCTCCGAGTTTGCTGAACACACCCCACAATGGGTATCCTGCCAACTGCATTCTCTGACTATTTCGCTGTATTTCTTCTGTATCTGGTTTCGTATCTCGTTTCGTGTTTGTTTTGGTTACGTTTCTGGTTACGTGTTAGTTACGTGTTAGTTACGTGTTTTTCGGCGAGTGTGTGACAGAGAGTACCAATCAGCGATCTGTATCGATCGGTCCTTAGAGACATCAGTGGATGTGATTTCAGAAGGCGGTAGTCGCGAGGTTTTTCCAGTCCATTCTAGTGATTCGTTTCAAGCTACTTTGTAATTTCACGCTCATCTGTTCTGGACATTCTATTCTGCATAGCACTACTTGATGGGACTAGCCTTCTAGTCCCATCTCTTGTTTTTGACTGGGGAAAGGCTGATAGGTGATGGCAGATAAGTCACTGCTTACCCATGACCCATGACCTCTTCAATCTCCCATAACTTCAATCTCCCATAATATGTACAACCACTTCTCTGTCAGACCCGTGCTGACGGTGTTCCCAGAGGTAAATTCCCTGCCAGGTGCCTAAGAGTAAGCGACCGTGGGCGATCGGGATTTGTTCAGAAGTTTTGGTGAGAACGGTACGGATGTGGGCGGGCATATCATCCGGTCCTTCAGTGCTGTGGAAGTAGCGCTGGCTGTCTTCGGGAACCAGTTGAGAAAAAAAACGCTCCAGATCCTTCAAAACATCGGGATCAGCATTTTCTTGAATAATTAAGCTGGCGGATGTGTGACGCAAAAACAGATGGCAGAGACCCATGCGAATGCCAGATTGTTGAACGGCCCCCTGCACTTTAGAGGTGATCTTTGCCAGGGATTTGCCGTTGGTGGAAATTTGCAAAATTTGTTGATAGTGGCTCATAACGAAACGATTGCGTTAGGGTGATTAAGAACGGCTCTAACGTTTAATAGAGTTTGGAGGGAGGGGCTGGTTGTAGCCCGTCTGTTGCATTAAAACAAGGTCAATCAGGATAGGAAATCATGGCAGAGTATCGGCGTGTGGAATATCGCATTGGCAAGGATGGCAAGATTACCGAAACGGTCGTCAATGGATCGGGGTCCAGTTGTACGGGCATCACGACGGGCATTGAACAGGCGTTAGGCAAGGTGGAAGACCAAAAGTTGTTGCCTGAATATTATGCGACGGACGACGATGATTCAAACTATGAGACAATTCAGAACTCCCAGGGGTAAGGATCGGACGGATGGGTAGTCTTTCCAGTGACATGCTGGTGGTATATGGTGTTTTGCTGCTAACCGGAAGCCTCCTGGTGTTGGGAGGTCTTTTTGTGGTGGGCCGATCGCCCCGTTCAATCTCCCCGTCTACGCTCTCCCACGATGCCCATCAAGAAGCGATGGTCCAGGCATTGAAACAGGAAGCGCTGCGGCTGCGGGAGGAACTCATGCAGCAAGAACAGCGGTTGACGGAGGAACATCACCAGGAAACCTTTAAACAGTTACAATCCCTCCTGACGAACTATCCCAGCCTGCGCCGGATGGTGCAGATCAAGCCTGATCTTCCTGCGAAAAATATCCTGTCCCTCTTTACAACGTTGGATGCTTTGCTGGTGGATTGGCACTATGAGGTGATCGGCTCTGCCTGGGAATCGGTTCCCTTTGATCCCCGATTGCATCAGGCAGATAGTCCTGATATTCGTGAAGGGGAGAACGTGTACGTGCGCTTTGTAGGTTACCGTCGGGGCGATCATATCTTGTGCCCTGCCAAAGTCAGCCGTACCTTACCGGGAGGGGGCGCGTGACGACCGTTGCGATCGACTTTGGCACCAGTAACACCCTCGTTTGCACCGAAGACCCTGTGACGGGGCAGCCCCGCACTCTTTACTTCAATGACCTCACACGCCAATTTGAAACGGCTCAGGGAAAAGCGGAAGTGGTGCCCAGTTTAGTTTTTGTCCAGAACGCTGAGGAATTGATTGTCGGTGAACCTGTCCGATCGCAACGCCTGGGATTTGCCCAGCCCGATCGCCTGTTCCAGGGATTTAAGCGCGACCTGGCAGCGGATTTCCGGCCCCCCGATCGCTTGTTGGAGGGTACCCTCTACACGCCAGAATTCGTATCCGAGCAATTCCTGAGTATTCTCTGGCAAGCCGTAACCCAGCAACTCAAACCCGATCGGGTGATTTTTACCGTTCCTGTCGGTGCTTTTGAACGCTATCTCACCTGGTTCCGGGAAGTCGCTGATCGCCTCGCGTTACCCGATGTACGCCTGGTGGACGAATCAACCGCAGCGGCTCTGGGCTACGCGGTGGAACATCCGGGAGCGATCGTCCTGGTCGTGGATTTTGGGGGGGGCACCCTGGATCTCAGCCTGGTGCGGACGGTTGCTCGCAGCAGCCAGCAGAAGGTGCTCAAAGCGGAAGTGCTTGCTAAGTCCGATGCCTATGTGGGTGGTGTAGACATTGATGTTTGGATCGTGGAACATTTTCTGCGGCAGATAGGCACGTCTCGAACGGAAATTAAAGAGGTGGGTTGGCAAACTCTGCTAGAAATTGCAGAACGTATGAAAATTCGTCTGTCCCAGTCTTTTGAAGTGCGGGAAAGCTGGTTCGATGACGAATCCTTCATGGCCCATGAGTTGTACCTGAATCGGGATACGCTGACGGATATTTTAGAAGCCCAACAACTCCTGGAACAAATTCGGTTGGCCTTAGATGAAGTGTTGACGATCGCCCTCAGCAAAGGAGTTCATAAAACTGAGATTGAGCAAGTGTTGCTGGTGGGTGGGAGTTGTCAGATTCCAGCGGTGCAGCAACTCATTAGTTCCTATTTTGGGCGGCAACGGGTCAAACTCGATAAACCCTTTGAAGCAGTTGCTCACGGAGCGTTAGCCCTCGGTAAAGTCGATGGCATTGAAGATTTCCTCCGCCACACCTACGCCATTCGCCTTTGGGAACCCTATACCCGCACCTATTCCTACTACCCGCTGTTTGAAAAGGGCACTCGCTATCCCTGTGAACGCCTGGACCCCCTGACCCTGCAAGTTGCCTCCGAAGGTCAGCGGGAAGTTCGCCTTGACATTGGAGAAGTGGCAACGATCGCCCAGGCGGAAGTGAATTATGATGCTCAGGGCCGCATGACCAGTTCTTCCTTGAATCAGCATACTGAATTTCGTTCCCTGGAAAGCCACCATGAACAGGTGTGCCTCGCCCACCTCGATCCACCCGGTAAAACAGGACTCGATCGCATCGAAATCCGTTTTGCAGTGGATGATCAGCGCATTCTGATCGCAACCGTGAAGGATTTACAAACGCAGGAAATGTTGGTGGATCGCGGAGCGATCGCGAAGTTGAAGTGAGTCAGTTTCATGTAATAAACATTCATGGAATAAACAGCCTTCTGGAACCTCGGTAATCATCGATGGTAAAAATAATCTCAACCAGTCGCTCCATACAGCGATTGCGATAGTCAGGATCGCTCAGCACTCGATTTGCATCTCCAATTGTGATAACAGGCAATGAAGTAGGGGTATTCTCTTCTCGTATTACTTGCTCTAGAGAATTCTTACCTTTCATACTGCGATTAGCTGTTAGCAGAATCATTTGATTCGCTTGGGCAAATTTCCATACGGTTCTGTCATCACTGGCAATCGGTAATGCAGCGTCTTCAAAGGTCACAAAGCGGATTGGTAACAGATTTAGCCAACCAAGAATCGCAAGATTACCTGATAAAAGCAAAGCATGGCCTTCTAGATTGTGATCCACCAAGAAAATCATGTTTAAGCTCGATGAGCTTGGTGTCTTGCTTTCTGTTCCTGGAGTTTTTCCCAGGCAGCCTCCATCCCTGGCTTAGGGGGTTTTGTCTCAAGGCGAGCAATGAGGTTGCGGTTCCGCTCTTCATAATACTGTCGAAGTTCTTCCGCTTCCTCTAATATCGTTTGATACTCAGTTTCGACTTGGCTACGATTAGTTTCAATATATGCAAGAGCCTCACTGATTTGGCTATCTGTCAAATTGAAAAGACCTTGAATAAAATGGGGAGGATATTGGGCACTTACATAATCCATCACATCATAAAGCGTGATTCGTGTTCCTGCGATCGTCAGTCCACGTTCAGTCCGAATAATTGAAGCTTGGCTATTCAATTCTGAAGTCATGTCTGTACCCGTCTGGAACCTAGCCCTATATTATCTTAAATGAAGATTTTAATGAGGTAATTGCGAAAGGATGGCTGGTTTCTGGAGTGGATAAAACCTACGTGGGACTTCCTCAATCTGTATTCAATGTGGAAGTCCCATAGGTTGCGAATCTCTTCAAAAACATCATTCAATGTGGAAGTCCCATAGGTTGCGAATCTCTTCAAAAACATCTCTATTGAGTTTGTTCAGAAGTATCCAACCATTGATGCAGTTCAGTGGGATGACTACCTGGGGTATTATGCCGAATTACCTGGAAAAGTCGATCGCACCGCTCATTTGACAAAATTTGTGCGTCAAATGAGATCTGAGATGAAGAAAGCAAATCCAAAGGTTAGTTTCGACATTTGCCACCATAATCCTTATTGGGGTAAGCGATATTTTGCAGCGGATTGGCTCAATTGGAATGTCGATCGCGCCTTTATTCAAACCTACAATGATGCTAATTTCAATCAAGAGTTAGCGTATGCCGAGCAGTATGAAGGAGTTGCCATTTCGGATCACTAGTTGTATCGCTTAAAGGAATTTGTGAAGAACCCAAAAATTAAAAGTGTCTTGGTTTTTCCTTTAACCGGAAATCCAGAAGAGACGGCTGCGCTGGTTCACAAGCTCATTCAATAAGAAGATTCCTGGCAAGTAATTTCCTTGCTGGTTTCGGCTACGCTCAACCAGCATCCACGCCCTGAGCGTAGCCGAAAGGCACCCCACAGGTAAACTTTTTTCTGGAAATCTCCTTAAGCAGCACATGCCTTCTCATGCTCAATGCGGAACACATTCGCATAGAGGTTGGCAATGATTTGCTTACCTTCCTGCGTTACGGATAGATACCGCAATGCAGGTTGGATGTAAGGATAAACAACATTCCAATAGAAACGAGGGTAATTTTGGCGAAGATCTCCAGGGGAGCGGTAGCCAAAGGTTTCATGAATTCCAAGTTCTACAAATTCGTAGAACAGAGCGCTAATTTTTTGCAGGTAGCGAGGGTCGCTGAGTTGACCGATCAGATCAGCAGCCCGCACTAATCCCGGATAGTTCACGGTGTCCTGGTGATCCAGGTCAGAGGGAACAGGGAAGCGCGTGAGTTCAATATTGCGCTTGATGACATCCGTATTGATGAGATGATGTCCTCCGAAGCGTTCTTCCACAAATAACTTGCCCCGATCGACGTGGTAAGGATTCAGGCTGGCATCCGTTGAACCGGGAGAGAGAAAAACAGTATCCTCCCCCAGGCCAGTCGCATAAAGATTTTGCGCCAGATTGTCTTGTTGACAGACTCCCTTCACATAGCCGATATCGTGGCACAGCAGGGATAACACAACATGCAACCAATCCTGACAGGTTACTTTCCCCTCGATAATCTGCCGTCCCCGCAGAATTTCCTGCCCTACCAAACTCACGAAAATCGTGTGTTCAACATTGTGATAAAGGGCATCGCTATTGGCAATATTTTCCAGAGCCATATTGCCCGCCCAGCCGATGATATCTGAATAGTTGGGATTCAGACCCCCGTAGGTGCGATGGTAGCCATCTTGCAGGGAGGCAACAAAAGCATCAATCACGATATTCGTAGGATTCAGCATGGGTTTCTGCCTCTCAAAGATGCAATTCATATTGATATGATGACTGATTCAAAACTTCATGAGAACCAGAAAACCCCATGAGTTTTTGACTTCAAAAACTTAATTTCCTTAGATAAAAGAAACCTGATTTTCCTGGAGATTATTGCACCTCAGAAAAACTCAGGAAACCTCATAAAACCTTTTCAAAATCAAGCAGAATCTAGCGAATAATCCTCAATATTTATCTGTTTATAAAGTTTTCTTCTGGTTATTGCTAATCTTACGAAGAGGGCTTTCTTTGCTCTTATGATGAAAGAATTACAACTAATTTTTTTCTTCTTTCCTGCTAGCTATGGGTGTTGACGAAGCACTGGAATTAGCCGATCGCCTGGTCTGTCAACATACGGGAAAACACTTGAACGACCTGGAACGGGAGGTGTTTTTAGGATCGTGGCAGGGGCAGACCTACGAAAAAATCTATCCTCTGAATCCCCAGTACATTGAAAAAGATGTGGGATATAAGCTCTGGAAGAAGCTTTCTGCTGCCTTGGGAGAGAAGGTGACGAAAAAGAACCTTCAGGGTGCTCTAGAACGTGCCCGTAAGCAGTACCCGGAGGGAACTCTCCTGCCCGTCTGTGAAGGGATTGCCGATCGCATCCCCCGGATTTTCATTTCCCACCAGATGCAGACGGACGATCGCACCCTGGGCCAAAGTTTGGGGGATGCCCTGCAATCCGCTGGGTATCCAGTCACGAGCACTGCAACCTGTCGCGCTATTCCCAATTGGGCGATCGTTCTGCGGCAGGAGTTGGAACAGTGCGATTACCTGATTCTGATTTTGTCTACTCCGGCTCTGATGAGCGAACTGGTTTTAGAGGAACTCCGCCAGGTTCGCCAAATCCAGGAGAACCGCCGCGATCGTCGTCCTGTGATTCTTCCCATCCGGACTGCTGATGGACCGTCCCTGGCCCTGAACTACGAACTGCGGACTTTCCTGCAAGACTACTCTCCCTGGGAATGGCGATCGGCAGAAGATACACCCGTTTTGCTGAAAAAGTTGTTGAGCGGTTTGAGAAGTGGGGACTGGGGAATGGGGAATGGGGAATGGGGGAATCGGGATGGGAAGGACATCAATGCCTTGCCGATCACTCTGGATCTTCCTGCTGCCCTTCCTTCTCCTGTTGCGGAACCGGAACTTCCCGGTGGTCAGGTGCGGTTAAGTTCTGCTTTCTATATTGAGCGGGTTCCCTACGAAGCCCAATGTTATCGAGCGATTCTGCAACCGGGAGCCTTGATTCGCATTAAAGCTCCCCGACAAATGGGCAAAACTTCCCTGATGGCACGGATTTTAGCCTATGCACGGGAACAGGGATGTCGTACAGTGCCTTTGAGTTTTCAACAGGCAGATGCTTCTGTCTTCAGTCATCTGAATTTGTTGTTGCGCTGGTTTTGTGGGCGTGTCAGCCGCAAATTGAAAATCGCCGATCGCATTGATGAATACTGGTCGGACACCTACGGCAGTAAGGACAACTGCACGGCTTACTTTGAAGATTGTCTTCTCTCAGAAACCGATGCGCCATTGATATTGGGCCTGGATGAAGTGGATCGGGTCTTCCAGTATCCTCAAATTGCCGATGACTTTTTTGGGCTGTTGCGTGCCTGGTATGAGGAGGCCGGATATGGGGATGGGGATAGCGATCGTTGGCAAAATCTCCGCTTAATTGTGGTTCACTCAACAGAGGTGTATATTCCTCTGAATGTCAATCAATCACCGTTTAACGTTGGTTTACCAATCGAACTTCCCGAATTTAGCCCGGATCAGGTGGCGGACCTGGCAAACCGTCATGGGTTGCAGTGGTCTTCCTCGGAAATTCGGTGGCTCATGGCTTTAGTGGGGGGGCATCCCTATCTGGTGCGGTTAGCCCTCTATCACATCGCTCAAAAACAACTGACTTTGGAGGAATTGTTACCCGTCGCCCCCACCGAAGCCGGACCCTATGACGATCATTTACGTCGCCATTTGTGGAATCTCCAACAACATCCAGAACTTGCCATTGCCTACAGTAAAGTGGTGAACGCTGACGTTCCGATCGATCTAGAATCCATTCCTGCTTTCAAGTTACACAGCCTTGGCCTGGTCAAGATGCAGGGAAATCGAGTGGTTCCCAGTTTGGAATTGTATCGGCAGTATTTTCGCGATCGGAATTTGTTAAATGGGTAATTGGTAATCAGTAATATGTAATTAATTATGGCGAACTGAGATTGGTACACAAACCCATGACCCAGACCCTAAAAAATGTTCTTCTCCACCCATCTAGACCCTACCACTGAGCGTCCCGCCCAAATCTACAAAGTGGGTGGGCATTTACCGCTGGATTCTCCCAGTTATGTCGTGCGACAGGCCGATCGCGATTTGTATGAAGGGTTGAAGGCGAGGGATTTTTGCTATGTCCTCAATTGTCGCCAGATGGGAAAAACGAGTCTGCGGGTACGAACGATGCACCGCTTGCAATCAGAGGGTTTTGCCTGTGCTGCGATCGACCTCACCCGGATCGGCAGTCAGGACATTACGCCGGATCAGTGGTATGCGGGAATTATGCGGCGGCTTGTCACCAGTTTTCGCCTGACGGATCAGATCAGTTTACCGACCTGGTTGAAAGAACGGGATTTTCTGCCACCGATTCAGCGATTGAGTGAATTTGTGGAACAGATTTTATTGGAATCAATTTCCCAACCGATCGTTATCTTCATTGATGAGATTGACAGCACCCTCAGCCTCAGTTTTCGCCCAGATGATTTTTTTGCCTTCATTCGCTCCTGTACGGAATACGATCGCCTCACTTTTGCCTTACTCGGTGTTGCTACCCCCTCGGACTTGATTCGGGACAAGAACCACACGCCATTTAATATTGGACGGGCGATCGAACTGCATGGATTTCAACCGGAGGAAGCCCAACCTCTGGTTCCGGGGTTGCGCGATCAGGCCGTTGACCCCCAGGCTGTTCTTCTTGCCATTCTCGACTGGACCGGAGGACAACCCTTTCTGACCCAAAAGCTTTGCCAGATGCTTGCAAGTTCGGATGAGTTTATTCTGCAAGGCTCAGAAGCCGATCAGGTCGCACAGTTCGTGCAATCCCATTTCATTGATAACTGGGAAGCCCGTGATGAGCCTCCCCATTTGAAAACGATTCGCGATCGTCTCCTTCGGTCTGGCTCTAATACTGGGGCGATGTTGAAGTTATATGGGCAAATGTTGGAGGAGGAAGGCAGAGGGCAGGGGGCAGAAGGCAGAAGGCAGGAGGCGGCAGAAAATTGTTCTTCCCTCACTTCCTTCCCTTCTCATTCCCTCATCTCCTCATCTCCCTATACTCCGATTCCTGCTGACGATAGCCCGGAGCAAATCGAACTCCGCCTGTCTGGGTTAGTGGTGAAGCGTGAGGGGATTTTGCAGATCTACAACCGGATCTATGCCACTGTATTTGATGCTCAATGGGTTCAGAAGGGATTGGCTTCTCTGCGACCTGATTTTCTACAAATGGTCTTTCAGCAGGAACAACGGTTGCTGGCGATTCTCGATACGATGGATCGACGGGAGTTTGAGGATGTGCTTTATGAAATCCTGGGTTCAGTGTCATTGCAACTGACCGAGTTGATGAAGGCCGATCGCGCCATGATTTCCTTCGTCGATCGCGAAACGAATGAACTGTGGGCGATCAGTGCCCGTCACGAGGCCACCCGTCCGACGAAAATCCACATTCTCAGTAATCAACAATCCGCCAGTCAGATTACCATCTTCAAGCAAGTCATTCCCCAGCCCCACGACTTTTCCCAACAGTCGCGACGGGTGGTGGAGGAACAGGCAGGGGCGGGCTATCGGACAATTACAGACCTGACGGTGCCCTTGCTGGATGAGGGGGGCGATCCGATCGCCTTTGTGCAACTGATCAACAAACTCAGACCCGGTGTGAATGCAAATATGCTGTTGGCAGAGCGGCTTGCACCCCAGGGATTCACGGAGTCCGATCGCCAACAATTTGCAGAATATACCCCTGCCATTCAACGATTGATTGAGCGATGTCAGGTGTGTTATCGCCTCACTCAACGCTTACAAGCATCGGAAGCACTGACGGAGGCGACCCGTTCCCTGAGTGAGATGGATTTGAATTCGGAGGAAGTGATCGCACGGGTGATGGAGTCGGCAAAGAAGTTGATGAATGCCGATCGCAGTACGCTGTGGTTAATCGATCGCCACTCTCAGGAACTATGGACACGGGTACGGTTTGAGGATGGTCGTGTGCAGGAGTTGCGGCTGCGGGTGGGGGAAGGGTACGCCGGACGGGTGGCTGAAACGGGAGAACCTTTGAATATTCCCTTTGATTTATATGACCATCCCTACTCAGAAACGGCAAAGAGGACGGATCAGACGACCGGATATCGAACCTGTAGCTTGTTGTGTATGCCTGTTTACAGCCCTGATGGGGACTTGCTGGGGGTGACGCAATTGGTGAATAAGCGTCGTCAGGGAACGTTCCCACCCTATGATCCCAATCAGTGGCCTGAAGCCCCTGAATGCTTCCGAGCTAGTTTTGACAGCAACAGCCAGCAATACATGCAAATCTTCAACGGTCAGGCAGGAATTGCGTTGTCCAATGCTCGCCAGATGCTCATCGCAGCCCCCAAAGAAATTCCTTCCCCCTCAGAGGCTATTCGCCATGCTTTAGATCTGATTCAAGGGCTTGGGCAACGCACTGAACTGGACGATCGCGATGAACAATCCTTACGAATGCTGTGGCAACAGGTGGAACTGCTGCTTCGGGATACCCAGAAGCAAGACGATGATGACCCTACTAAGGTTTAACCCCACCGACCTGGAGTGCTGAACGCAGCCGAAGCACGGTTGCTAAAGTGTCATATCCAGCTTTTTCAGGTTAGCGGAAAGAATAGATAAGTTACAGTATCAAACAAAAGAGGTTCCTTGAACGTTCCGATCGCGGCGCAAAACCTATGTTAGAACCAGGCAGCATTCTACACGATCGCTATCTCCTCCAAAGAAGTCTGGGGCAGAGTCGGGGGCGGCAGGTTTGGTTAGCGAAAGACCAACCCCAGGGGCGATCGGTGGTTGTGAAGTTGCTGACCCTGGGCGGCGATGTGCAATGGGAAGCCCTGAAGCTATTTGAACGGGAAGCCCAGGTGTTGCAGCAATTGGAACACCCCCGGATTCCCAAACATCGCGATTACTTTTCTCTGGATGACCAGATTCTTTGTTTTGGATTAGTGCAGGACTACATTCCCGGTCACTCCTTAAAACAACTGTTGGAAAGTGGGAAACGGTTTAAGGAAGCGGAAATTCGTCGGATTGCAAGGGAGCTTTTAGCCATTCTGGTTTATTTACATGGTTTGAATCCGCCTGTGCTGCACCGGGATATCAAACCCAGCAATATCATTCTGGGGGATGACCAACAACTTTATTTGATTGATTTTGGGGCGGTGCAGGATGCGGCTCCAACAGAAGGGAAAACATTTACTGTGGTGGGAACCTATGGGTACGCGCCGATCGAGCAATACGGCGGGCGGGCAGTTCCGGCTTCCGACCTGTATGCTTTGGGAACTACACTGATCCATCTGCTAACGGGCACTCCCCCTGCCGATTTGCCCCAGGATGAGACAGGGTTGAAGTTTCGCCAACAGACCAATGCAAACCCTGGCTTTGTGAGATGGTTGGAAAGGATGATCCAACCTTCCCTGATCAAACGGTTTACTTCGGCAGAGGAAAGTCTAAAAGCACTGAAAACAGGGCTAAATCAGCAGAATACTTCCCTTCAGTCTCCCGAATCCTATCCGACGATCGTGCGTCCGATGGGAAGTCGTATTCATCTCAAGAAAACACCTGTCGCCCTGCAAATTGACATTCCCGCCATTGGGCTTCCCTGGATCGATTGGGTTAAGGCATCTCTCTTGCTCGTTGTTCTTTCCCCCTTTGTGATGATCCTTCTCTTAGTCGCTTTTACTTCTCCGTTGTTACTCGTTGTCTGGCTGTTGGTTGTATGGGTCTGTTATGCAGTGCTTTTCCCGAAATTCCATCCTGTTTTATCCATAAGCCTGGTTATTGATCGTAAAAAACTGACCCTGGTTTACCGTTTTTCCCAGGTGGCCTATTTACAGCGAGAAGTTTCCCTGTCCTTGATTCGTAACGTTGTCCATTACCAGAATCAGGGAGAGGGCATCGTGGTCGTCCAGAGCGATCGGAAAAAGTATGCGATCGGCAAGGAGTATCACCTATCTCCCCATGAGGCGATCTGGGTGGCGCGGGAAATCGATCAATGGTTACGTCAAAAAGAATAGAGACGCTCTAGGGGAGCGCCTCTACAACTTGCTTCTAAGAGTTACGGAGAAAGCAATTAAAAGGAATTAATGGGAATGCCCATGTCCGTTTTCATGGCTGTGCCCGTGCCCATGTCCATGTCCATGATCCTGTCCATGTTCCCGCGCTTGAACTGTTGCCAGAGTGGGATTAACGGCTAGCGCGTGTTCCGACAGCAACGCTTCAATTTGGGGATTGGCCCAGTTCGCAGCCATTTCCAGAAATTCGGGGCGATCGTTCACACAAGGCATCTGAACGTAGGTAACATCGGGACGCTGACGACGCAGCGTATGGATAATGTGGTCTACATCCAGCAAGGTTTCATGGTTCTCAGTGGCAAAGCCGATCGGCATGAAGACAAGGGCGGTTGCCCCCAGGTCAATCAGGTTCCTCGCTGCCAGTTCCACATTCGGTTGAGTCCACTCAATCAGGGGGGTTTGGTGGTTCAACCAACCCACCGAAATCAGGGGATACCGATGAATGAGCTTTTCACGAGTCAGTTCATATAATGCCTGACTTTCATCAATCCCGGAAGTAAACCCCTTCGCCTTATGGGGGCAACCGTGATTCATCAGGATAATACCTGTCTGGGAAGGAAGGTGGGCAACGGATAGATAGGATGCAACTTTTTCCTCGACCATTTGAACCAGTAAGTTGATGTAGTCCAGTTTGTTATAGAAGGAAGGAATGTATCGTTGACCCTTGACCCAATGTTCTGTTCCATCTGCCAGTTTCACCAGGGCTTTGTTTACCTGCTCGACTGCAATACCACTGGTGAAGATGGAATCGACCACGAGTAGTGGGTAAATCAAAACTTTATCGAATCCGGCGGTTTTGATTTCGGCTAACACCTGGTCTGGCAGGAAGGGGGCACAGAAGTTGAAGGCTTTGAATACTTGAACCCGATCGCCCCACCGAGCCTGAAGATTCTTCTCAATCCCTGCCCGTTGTTGTTCAAAAATGGCATTGTGGGGAGAAATGAACTGATCGTGCTGATGACCCCATTCATGCAAATCAAACACTGCGAGCAATTTTGCAAGAGGAGGATAAACCCAGGTGGGAACGGGGGCAAATTTAGCAGTGAGTAGATTTAATGCTTGCTCATTGTAGTTCGCAAAATCTTCGTAACTTTCAACTTCGCCATACCCCATCAACAGGACTGCAACCCGGTCTTGAGGCTGTAAAGGATTGGACAGAGCGGATTGTAGTTTTTCTGGAGTTGCAACCACGTTGAATTCCTCGCTAAATGAAGACTGGAATGAAAAATCGCTGACTGGGAACTAAATGCTTAGAGAGTAGAACGGTAGGGAGTAAAAACAGTGAAACAATCCATAACAGCAACAATTGATAACAGTAGTCTTGGCCTGAAAGATTTAATTAAAATAAAAGATTTAATTAAAAGATCCTAAAGGTCAATAAATACTCCCTCAAAGCAGAATTGCGATTCTGAGGCTTTCCGTTTCTACTTTAAACCAATATCCCCTAGAGGGGCATTGGGAAACTGTTAAAGTTCTTTTCTAATGCATTGTCAAAATGCTTGTCATCTGTCCTGGGGTTCACTCACCCGCCTTAACCCAAGCGTTTCTAATCGGGCTTGACCTCTCGGCATCTGAAGCCCTGTCTCCTCGCCTGATCTTTCCGGCCCATCAGCAGCCTTCCTATTCACCCGTGCATCTCTTGCAATTTTTGAATGAGCATCTTGCAGAGCAGTCCTGGTCTTTTCCCAAGCCTTCATCGGTGCCACTGACGTTTCTGGCTTTTAGTGCGGGAGTGGTCGGAGCGATCGGGGCAGCCTGGGCATGGCAACAGCAGGGGGGGCAGGTCCGGGCGTTGATTGCGATCGATGGTTGGGGAGTCCCGTTGGGGGGGAATTTTCCCATTCACCGCCTCAGCCATGATGAGTTCACCCATCAAAGTTCCGTGCTACTGGGAGGGGGCGACCTGGACTGTTTCTATGCCGATCCCCCTGTCCCCCATCTGGAGTTGTGGCGATCGCCCCAAACAATTCAGGGCCGGAAAACTCCCTGTGCGGATCTGGCCCCTTCCTTAACCGCAGCAACTTTTTTGCAAAGCTTGCTGCGTCGTTATCGAGAATTGCCCTGAAACGAACCCTTTCCACAAGGAAGTACAGTAGGAAGTACCGTTAAAGTCGGGAAAAATAGTTTACATATTCCCTTGAGTTGCTCTCAGGTATGCCCTCCCCTAGCCCCCAAGCCTCCCCTAGTGGGTTTCTGTCCCTCATTCGTAATCGTCCTTTTTTGGCACTTTGGGTTGGGCAATTACTCTCCCAGGTTGCCGATAAGGTCTTTTTTGTGTTGCTGATTGCGCTGCTTGTCACTTATCAGACCGACACAACCGCTGCCAACTCTATGCGATCGATCCTCATGATTGCCTACACGCTTCCAGCAATTTTGCTGGGTTCTGCGGCAGGGATCTTTGTCGATCGCTTCAGTAAAAAACAAATCCTGACCTTCTCCAATGTTTTTCGTGGTTTCTTAGTTCTGTCCCTGCCTCTGCTTCCCAAGGCATTTGGGGTATTGCTGGTGGTTGCTTTTCTGGAATCAGTTCTGACTCAATTTTTTGCCCCCGCCGAACAGGCTGCGATTCCCCTACTGGTAGAAAGACAGGGGTTGATGACTGCGAATGCGCTGTTTACCACAACCATTATGGGATCGATGATTGTAGGATTTGCGATCGGGAAACCGCTCCTGAATCTAGCCAGTTCCTGGGGGGATTTTGGGCGGGAAGTTCTGGTGGGAGGTCTGTATATTCTGGCTGGGATCGTGCTGTATCTGGTGCCCCTGCGGCAGGACGACTCGCTAAACACAACGATCGCCCTGCATCCCTGGCAAGACTTCAAGGAAGGGTTGAAATACCTCAAGCAAGATCGCCTGGTGGGGAATGCCCTCCTGCAATTGATGATCTTGTACTCGGTGTTTGCTGCCCTGACGGTGTTGGCGATCAACCTGGCAGAAGAGATTGGGTTGAAACCCGATGATTTTGGTTCCCTACTGTCGGCAGCGGGGGTCGGAATGGTCTTTGGAGCCGGATTGTTGGGGCACTGGGGAAACCGATTCCGCCACCGCCCCCTGCCCTTGATGGGTTTTTTGGGGATGGCCTTTGTGCTGACGGCCTTCACCTTTACGAATGATCTGTGGTTAGGGCTAACCCTCAGTATGTTTTTGGGGATCGGTGCCTCCTTTGTGGGAGTGCCGATGCAAACCCTGATTCAGCAGCAAACGCCAGAATCCATGCGGGGAAAAGTTTTTGGATTTCAGAACAATATTGTCAACATTGCCTTAAGTGTGCCGTTGGCGATCGCTGGTCCATTGACAGATGCCGTAGGGCTGCGGGTTGTTCTACTATCCCTCAGTATCATCGTCAGTTTTGTGGGCATCTGGGCCTGGTACAACACTCGGCGAGTGTTACAGGATGTTTTGTGAAACCCCGTGCTTCCTGCTTTGCTGACTCGATGATTTGTAAATAGTCTTTACACAAAGCCCGCTCCTCCCTCGACAGGGATCAAGGCAGGGTTTTAGACTAGAATTTAGTGATGCATCATTCGATACAAAAATAAACATTCGCTTCCGCTGGTGAGGTCTGCTGTGCAACTGCAAAGTGTCTCTGTGAAACGGGCAACCGGGGCGTTCGCATTAATTGATAGCTTGAAACGGCATGGGGTCAAGCACATTTTCGGCTATCCGGGTGGGGCAATTCTGCCCATCTATGATGAACTGTACCGAGCAGAGGCCGCTGGCGATGTGAAGCACATCCTGGTTCGCCATGAGCAAGGGGCAGCCCACGCCGCAGATGGTTATGCCCGTGCGACCGGGCAGGTCGGGGTTTGTTTTGGAACTTCTGGGCCTGGTGCAACTAATTTAGTGACGGGGATTGCAACCGCTCACATGGATTCCATCCCTCTGGTGGTGATCACGGGTCAGGTGCCCCTGAATGCGATCGGCAGTGATGCCTTTCAGGAAACCGATATTTTTGGGATTACCCTGCCGATCGTCAAACACTCCTATGTGGTGCGTGATCCCCAGGAGATGGCCCGCATCGTGGCTGAGGCGTTTTACATCGCCAGCACAGGCCGTCCGGGTCCGGTGTTGATTGATGTTCCCAAAGATGTGGCCCTGACTCAGTTCGATTATACGCCTGTGGAACCGGGAACCATCCGGTTGCCCGGTTATCGTCCTACCGTGAAGGGCAATCCTCGCCAAATTTCCCAGGCCCTGAAGCTGATTCGTCAGGCCCGTCAACCCCTATTATATGTGGGAGGCGGGGCAATCGCCGCAGGTGCCCATGTGGAAATTCGGGAACTGGCGGAACGGTTCCACTTGCCTGTGACAACGACTTTGATGGGGAAAGGGGCATTTGATGAAGCCCATCCTCTGGCGGTTGGGATGTTAGGCATGCACGGGACAGCTTATGCGAACTTTGCGGTCAGTGAGTGTGATCTGTTGATTGCTGTCGGTGCCCGCTTTGACGATCGGGTGACTGGAAAGTTAGATGAATTTGCTTCCCGCGCCAAGGTGATTCACATTGATATTGATCCGGCGGAAGTGTCGAAGGTGCGTGCCCCTGATGTGCCGATTGTCGGCGATGTGCGAAACGTGCTCCTGGATCTCCTGCGGCGGAGTACAGAAGAAGGCGATCCCGACCGGACAGATGCTAGCTTGACTCAGGCATGGCGCGATCGGATCGATCGCTGGCGCGAAGATTATCCCCTGCAAGTCCCCCATCCTGAACACACTCTGTCTCCGCAGGAAGTGATTGTGGAACTGGGTCAACAGGCTCCTGATGCTTACTACACGACCGATGTGGGGCAGCACCAGATGTGGTCCGCTCAATTTCTGAAAAATGGTCCCCGTCGCTGGATTTCCAGTGCGGGTCTGGGTACAATGGGCTACGGTCTGCCCGCCGCAATGGGGGCAAAGGTCGCCCTGCCTCAGGAACAAGTCATCTGTGTCAGTGGAGATGCCAGTTTCCAGATGAACCTGCAAGAACTGGGAACCCTGGCCCAATTTGGAATTAACGTTAAAACGGTGATTATCAACAATGGCTGGCAGGGGATGGTGCGCCAGTGGCAGGAAGCCTTCTATGGGGAGCGCTATGAAGCTTCCAATATGGAGGTGGGAATGCCCGACTTTGTGAAGTTGGCGGAAGCCTACGGTATCAAAGGCATGATTGTTCGATCGCGAGATGAATTGCAGACAGCGATTGCGGAAATGCTGACTCACAAGGGTCCTGTTCTGATGGATGTGCGTGTCACTCGCAATGAGAACTGTTACCCGATGGTGGCCCCTGGGAAGAGCAATGCTCAAATGATCGGCTTGCCTGAACGCAAGTCTCCCGATCAAGTTGCAGAGCTAATTTACTGTAACCACTGTGGTGCGAAGAACGTTTCGACGAATAACTTCTGCCCTGAATGTGGTGCGAAGCTATAAGGGAATCCCTGGATTGAAAGAGGCAAGGGGCTACGGGCGAGTAATTCGCTTGCTGGTCTCTTTCGCCTGTCTTGCGGTCGTATGGCCTACGATCGCGCAATCCGTTCCACCCCAACCTGATTCCCTGGCCCAGGCAGCGACCCTGTGCCCCAACCAACTGGCAGGGGCGATCGACCCAATTCTGAACCGTCCCATTTTTGCACGGGCACGGTGGGGGGTGTTGGTGCAAACCCTGAGAGGCCGACAAACCCTCTACCGTCGGGAGGCTGAACGGTATTTCTTGCCTGCCTCAAACACAAAGCTACTCACGTCCGCAGCGGCCTTAGTTCATCTGGGGCCTCAGTTTCGAATTCGCACCTCGATCTATCAGGTGCAATCCCCGTCGGGCGGGGTCGTTCTCCAGGTGGTGGGGCGGGGAGACCCAACTTTAACGGTTACTCAATTACAAGCCCTGGCAGCCCAACTCGCCCGTCGGGGAATTCGTCGCATTGACCGCCTGATTGCGGACGATCGCGCCTTCCGGGGTTCCCCCTATCCACCCACCTGGGAATGGGAAGATATGCAGGTGGCGGATGGTGCTCCTGTCACCAGCCTCATCTTGAATCAAAATACAATTGATTTACAACTGATCCCCCAAGTGATTGGCAAGCCCTTAAAAGTGGAATGGAAAGATCCTAAAGAAGGGGCAGGTTTGCGGATTCAGAATGAAACGGTGACAGTGGCTTCTGATGCAACAGAAGTTCTCGCGGTGGAATGGGATCGCAATCGTTCTACCCTGGTCGTTCAGGGACAACTTCGAGTCGGTGCAGCCCCCGAAACGCTGGGGATCGCTGCCCCTAACCCGATCCCGCGCTTTCTCAACCAGTTCCGGCAAGTGTTGACGGCTCAAGGTATTTCCGTTGTCCAGGTGGGGGGAATGCCTGGGGAAGGAACGCTGACGGAGGTGGCGGCGATCGAATCTCCTCCCTTAAGTGAACTGGTACAGGAAATCAACCAGTGGAGTAATAACCTCTATACGGAAGTAGTATTGCGAGTTTTAGGGTCAACCCAGCCCTCTAGTCGATCGAATTGGGAAGGGGGGTTAATGGTTTTACGCAAAACGCTCACGGAATTGGGGGTGAATCCGACGAGCTATCAACTGGCGGATGGCTCAGGTCTTTCCCGCCAGAATCTTGTGAGTCCAGAGGCCATTGTCCAAACGTTGCAAGCAATGGCGCAACGCCCTGAAGCGGCTGTCTACCGCGCTTCCCTTCCTCTGGCTGGGAAAACGGGTACGCTGCAATCCCGCTTTCAAAATACCCCTGCGATGGGTCAAATCCGTGCCAAAACTGGAACACTCACGGGTGTTTCGGCCCTTTCCGGCTATCTGGAGAATCCGCAATATCAACCCCTCGTGTTTAGTATCCTGGTGAATCAAAGCGATCGTCCTACCCGTGAAATTCGACAGGCGATCGATGAGATTGGGGTCGTGTTAACTCGATTACGATCGTGTAATTAACATTGTAATTTTCTGGTAAGTCCCTATTCCTTATCCTGCTTTCTCTCCTTCTCCAGTGGGAGAGAATCAGGAACCTTGTTTATAGCCACAGATTGATTTAATCCGCCTGAGCTGCTCCTAAATTTGGGGAAGTTGAAAACAATTAGTTTTTCAAACCAAGGGGTTTAACGATGAAATTTTCTAATGCAACCAAGTGTGTGAGCGCTGCTGCTCTGGCCCTGAGCCTGAGTGTTGTTCCTTCGATGGTGTCTGCCCAAACAGATACGAATTCTCCAGGTACCAGCGCCCCTGCGGATACGACTACAAACTACAACACTGAAGATGATGGGTTTGATTGGGGTTGGTTAGGTCTGCTGGGTCTGCTGGGTCTGGCAGGTCTGGCGCGTAAGCCTGCTGAACCCACCGCTTACCGGGAACCCGATGTGGCAACTCGTTCTTCCAGCTATCGCGAGTAGTCTAGTCATATCAGTTTTAAGAGAAAAAGACGATCCTTCCTCCTCTCAATGCTGATGGAACCCCAGGCAATACTTTTCGGTTAAGCCAAGATCGTGAACGAAATTTCAGGCATTTGAGCCTTATCAATCGTCCTTAACCAAAAGGTATTGGAACCCCAGGTACTTTGCCTGGGGTTTTTGTTGGTTTTCTAACTTCTGGAGAATGGCGTGACCGATTGCATCTCTACAGAACACTGGATTCTGTCGGGAGTACGTAATATCCCAAACGACCCGCAACACTGCGCCAGCGATCGGCTTGTTTTCCCCGTGACAGGGCTTTATTCGTGATGTACTTCACCTTCTGGTAAAGCGCCTTATTCAATCGCTTTCCATAGAGAGCCATCACAACATCGTCCACATGCAGTTCTTCCCCAGCTCGCCGACTCATGACAAGGGCGATCGCATCCAGCATGGGTAGGGCACGGAATTCTTTCAGGCGTAGAGAACTGGAATCAAAGTTGCCATCTTTTTCATTCTCTGAACTGCCCTCACCATCTTCTGGCTTTTTCCTGGAAGATCGCCCCTTTGGTTTTGAAGCCTCAGGCGTTTCTTCTGGAACTGGGGTAGAGGTTCGTTTCCGACGCGAGGATTTTTCTATGGGGGCTTCCTGAGTCGTCACAGTGGCCCCGTTCTTTTCTACTGCTCCGTTTTTTTCTGCCGCTCCATTCTTTTCCGCCACGGCATCTGTCACTTTTCCTTCACCCGGTTGACTGACGAAGGGAGGAGCCATCCTTGAGGCGATCGTTCCCAAACTTTCCATCAATGCTAACTGAGGAGGGGCTTCCAGGGTTGCACTGCTGACTGCTACCAAATCAATTGGATTTCCTTGCCCTCCCAGGAGCATTCGTAGCGTTTGTAATCGTGCATTGACTTCTTTACGCTCCTGGTCAACCTGGTGATAAATCGTATCTAGCTTTTGCTGCCGTGCTTCGTAATAGGTATGCAACGCTTTCAACGATTGAGCAAATTCCGAAGCCCGCTCTGTACCTAAAATAGATTCAAAATCTCCCATAGTGAACTCCTTTCAATGTGTCAGTCAATGAGTATCAGTCAATGTGTCAGTCAATGAGTATCAGTCAATGAGATAGATGGGGAATACGTACCCTGCTGAAATCTGTCTTGTTACAATCTGTCCTGCTGCAATCTATATAGAAGAAAAATAATTAAGCGAAAAACAGTTCAATCAAAAGACAATTAAACGAAAGACAATTAAACAAAAAACAGTTCAATCAAAAATAAGTTAGTTAAAGCCAAGTTGATGCACTTTGACGCACTTAGAGA
The DNA here is from genome assembly GCA_033763635.1 of Leptolyngbyaceae cyanobacterium bins.59. Taxonomy (GTDB): domain Bacteria; phylum Cyanobacteriota; class Cyanobacteriia; genus JANRKG01. Next base: position 5,644 of record JANRKG010000232.1, on the reverse strand, counting down.
AAACCAGATAGAAAAACCAGATGGAAAAACTGGGTAGACACCTTGCGGTTCCTTTTACTCCAGATCGACTGGTTCAAAGAGCAAGAGTGAGAAAAGGCTAGAAGTGTCACAAGCAGCGATCGAACAGATCGCAAAACATCTGACCCGCAGGGGAATTTGAACTACTTTACACCTTTCTTCCAGTCATTTTGCCATATTCAAGAAAAATCTCTACGTTTCCCATCTTTTTTCCCAGGGGAACAATTGAAAGGTGTAGTCAGTCAGGGCCAGAAGTTTAAGTTTCCCTGGGATTTGTCCTTGAAATTCGGATTTTTCTAAGCTTGATGATTTGTTGCGGTAATTAATTTCCTGACGTGTTTCCCTGAAATGTCCGGCTCCCGTGTTTCTGCGTATTTTGGCTGAGACCTCCGGTTGAGTTGAAGTGCAATCGAAAAATAAATGGACGTTGATCAGGAGCAAATGTCATGGAATGGCTTGAATCAAATGCGAGCCAGCCCTTATCTGGGGCTGACCCTTCCTTGCTACACCCTGCTGGACTTTTTCCATCCAATGGAGAACCCTTTGCAGCGAATTTCCTGGTGCGTTCCCCTGTTGGCTTTAGTTTGACCGAACAAGAGTTTTACCCTTTTGAGACTGCCTTGAAAGAACAGTCTGCTGAATTCGTACAGGGAATTCATTCCCATCCAATTCCCGCCGAGAGATTTACCTTTTCCGGCCTTTCCTCGTCAGAGAGGGGAGATGCTTTAACAGGGCAGGCTTCCCAGGCTGGTTTTATGCCCCAACCGCTCTCCCATTCCCCAGATCCACTGCTTAATTCTAACCCGCGTCCCTTGTCAGGGTTTACTTCTCTGACTGTGATTGACCCAACTCTGCCAGATGCCGATCGTCTGTTGCAGGGGATTCTACCCAACACGGAAGTTCTTTTCCTCAACCCACAGGAAGATGGAATCGAGCAAATCACCCGGATCTTGGCAGAACGTTGGGAAGTGAAAAACCTGCATATTTTTTCCCACGGAACAGCGGGAATGGTCCAGCTAGGCAGTACCCAACTGAGTTCTGAGACGATCGATGATTACACTCATCATTTGCAACAGTGGGCAAGCACCCTGACGACTGAGGCCGATATTCTGTTCTACGGTTGTAACATTGCCGCCGATTCAGAGGGATGGGAGTTGCTGCAACAGGTCAGTCAGTTGACCGGAGCCGATGTCGCAGCCTCGAACAATCCCACCGGAAATTCCCTTTTGGGGGGTGACTGGCAGTTGGAAATCACAACGGGTCCGATCGAAGCCGATCCGGTCCTGCAAGCCTGGGTTTACAACACCTATCAGGCCATTCTGGATGCAGTTGGAAATAACCTCCCGGTGAACAGTGCCAGCTATTTGGGAGGAAGTGGTGCTGACGCAGGTGCAGCGGTTGAAATTGCCCCCGATCGCACCGTTGTCTTAGCGGGGACGATCGTTGGGAATAACTTTGGTCTGGCTCCTGTGAACTTGCCCGGTGGGGATGGGGCGATCGTCCGCACCAATTCCACAGGTCAGACGATTCTTTCCATCACTCGTGTCGGGCCGAACATCCTGGATATGGACCTCAACCGCACCAATGGCAATATTAGTGTGGGTGGAAACATGGGGGTTGTCACGCTCAATAGTGCTGGCACTAGCACTCTCTGGAGTGCGAATCCGGGAATTGTCAAGCGGGTTGCGGTTGCCCAGGATGGCACTGTTGCAGCCCTGGTGGATAGAACCGTTACCGTTTATTCCCCAACGGGAGCCGTTCAGGGAAGTTTTAATGTGAGCGGTACAACGGTGAATGATATTGCGATCGATAGCAATACAGGGTCCGTTTTTGCCACAGGGTATCGGCAAGTATCCAGCATTCTCCAACTTCCCCTCTTCCGGAGCTACAGCTATACGGGTGCTCTGAAGTGGCAGAACTATGAGTTCTCCGTAACGGAAGCCCAGGCCACTAGTTTAATGGCGGACAGTGAAGGATTCCGGGTCTCAATGGGGCGCGATGGGCAACTCTATCTCGCGGGTAGAACGGATGGTGGAAATAACATCTTTACCCGTGACCCTCGTAATATTGGGCAGAACGCGACCAATATTGGAACCGACAACTACAATCAAACGTTCCAGTTAAGCGGTGCCCCCCGGATGGCCTACTTTGCTCGTATCGACCCTGCGACGGGTGCCCATGTCCGAGGCCAGTACTTCCTCTCCCGCTTGACGAACGGCAATGGCAACACCTTCAGTGTGCGGGCAATTACAGCGGATGAGACGGGGCGAGTCTATATCGCAGGAAGTTCAAATGCGTTTCTTCCCAATCGATCGGCTTTGCAAATTAATGGAATTCCCGTTGGCACCTATCCCGGTAACGAAACCGCAGTAGTCGCCGTTAGCCCAGACTTTACCACTCGCCAATTGGTTGCCACCTGGACCGGATCGGGGACAGGGAATACCTCAAATGGGTTTGGAGTCGCTGCGGGATTGGGAGTCCGGGCGATGGTGGGAACGAGTGCCGCTGGCGGGATGATTACCGTGAACCCCGTTCAGGGAACTCCGGGGGGCGGGGAAGATGCTTTCTTCTCTGTCTGGGGAACTGCCGTCGCTGGCAATTCACCGACCGATATTACTTTGAGTAATGCCACCGTCAATGAGAACAGTGCCAGTGGAACGACGATCGGCACCCTGACCAGCCTAGATCCCGATGCCGGGGATACCCACACCTATTCCCTCGTGAACAATGCAGGAGGAAGGTTCAGCATCACGGGAAATCAACTCCAGGTAGCGGCGGGAAATCTGCTGAACTTTGAACAATCAGCCAGCCATACTATCCGAATTCAGACAACGGATCAAACAAGTCGATCGTTTGAAAAGGATTTTGTCATTAGCCTGGGGAATATCAATGATGCTCCAATTACCAGCGGTATTGGCAATGTCACTGTACCTGCCAATTCTCCAGCTACCGTGATCAATCTGGGAACTGCCTTCAGTGACGAAGATGCTGGGAATACATTTACATTTAGTATTCTCAACAACTCCAATCCAGCTTTGTTTGTGGGAACGGCGATCGACAACTCCGCCCGGACCCTAACCCTGACCTATACTTCTGGATCATCGGGCACTGGAACTCTCGCAATTCGGGCAGTAGATTCCAATGGATTGTTTGTGGATGCTCCCTTTACGGTGACTGTCAGCGCACCTGTAACCCCAACACCCAATCCACCCCCAACGCCCAATCCAACGCCAACGCCCGATCCAACCCCTAATCCAACACCCAATCCAACGCCAACACCCAATCCAACGCCAACGCCCGATCCAACCCCTAATCCAACGCCCGATCCAACGCCAACGCCCAATCCAACGCCAACGCCCAATCCAACGCCAACGCCCAATCCAACGCCAACGCCCGATCCAACCCCTAATCCAACGCCAACGCCCAATCCAACGCCCAATCCAACGCCAACGCCCAATCCCCCCTCTCTTCCACGCGGCTTAAATAACCTGGCTCAGTTTGGTGGAATGGACGGAGTTTACGAAGTGGGAGGCTCGGTAGGACAACCCGTTCCCCTGCAATTTGACTGGGTATTCCGGGAGGCCCTTTATAACAATGAAGTCGGTTTCTTCCGAGTTGATGATGCAATGGGGCGGGTCAATGGCATTGCTCCGGGGGAAGCGGGTTATATCCGAGCGGCTCTGAGCAGTGCGACACGGCAAGTTTTATTCACCAGTGGAACAGGGACCGGAACAGGGGCAGATTTAACCCTGAATGGAGGCGATCGGTTCATGTTTTACCTCGTTCAGAACAATACCGCTGCCAATTGGCTTGCGAATGGGAATTCCGAGGTGTTTTTCTCTGTGGCGGCTGGCAACCTCGATCGCTTTGACCATGTACAGCGTCAGAGTCCCAGAGATGGCTTTGTGCGGTTAGCCTGGGAAGACCTCACGGGAGGAGGCGATCGAGATTTTAATGATGTCGTGATGACAGCCACCAGCGCGGATCTGCTTGTACCGGGAACGCCTGGCACCCCAACCCCCCTCCGAGCCACCCTGACCGAGCAAGAGACTCCCTTCCAGAATGAGATCGGGGTGTTTTTGCTGGATGACGTGGACGGGCGGGTAAGCGGGGTTCTTCCGGGAAGCGCAGCCTACGCGGAAGCGGTGTTTTCCAGTGCCACCCGTCAGGTGTTATTTACTCCGGGGCAACCCAGCGGCACCCAAACCGCAGTCACCCTGCCAGCGGGGCGATCGGTTGGCATTTACCTTGTCCAGAATGGAACAGCGGCTCAATTCCTGGCGCAAAATCGGGGAAATGGCCTGAGTGGTTCCCCGATCGCCTTCTTTAGTGGACTGGCTGCAAACCCGGATCGGACAGATCACCTGTGGCGCTTGCCAGGGGATGAAGTCTGGTTGGAGGACCAGACAAACGGAGGCGATCGAGACTTTAACGATGCCCGAATTCGCTTCCAATTTGGCTGATCTGCGGAAATTGGGTGGGAAAGAGGTTTATAGCATCTTTCCCCCTGTCACCCACTGTCATGCCGCGCTTTTTTGAAATTAACGAACAACTGATTCGGAGCGATGATGTGCTCTCCCTCCTCGATCGCTATCAGATGTTGCCCCAACTGGCCCAGGAAATCATCGTTGACCGGGCGATCGCAGACATTGAGATGGAACCGGACGATCGCACCTGGGCCTACACCCGGTTCTACCAGTTCTATCAGTTAGACACTCCAGAGCAACAGGAGGCATGGCGAAAGCATCGGGGCATCACCCCCGAACAGTTAGAAATTTGGATTACCCGGGAATGGAAAGTCAATCGCTTTAAGGAAAAGATGTGGGGAACTCAAATTCAGCGGGACTTTCTGCAACGCAAGGACCAATTAGATCGTGTCGTGTATTCCCTCCTGAGAACCCAAAAACCCGGCCTGGCAAAGGAATTGTACTTTCGCATTCAAGCCGGAGAAACTTCCTTTGCTGAAGCAGCCCAGGAATACTCAGAGGGTCCGGAAGCCCAGAGTGGAGGAATGGTAGGTCCGGTGGAAATGAGCCAACCCCATCCGGTTCTTGCCCGCATTCTCATGAAAAGCCAGGTAGGGCAGTTATTCGTTCCCATTTCTTTGCCGCCCTGGACTATTCTGCTGCGTCTGGAGCAACGGTTTTCGGCCCATCTGGACGAGGCGATGCACCAGCGCTTGCTCGACGATCGCTTTCAGCAATGGATTCAATCCCAGCGGATTACCTGCACTATCCTGCAAACGGATTATGACCCAAAACCCACCTTCCATTGATGCGTTTCTTGCGACGGTTGAGCCGTTCTGTCGGTTGTCTGCCGATCGCCTCGCCCTTTTAGGGCAGAAAGGAACGCTTCAGCGCTACCAGATTGGGGAAGACCTGGCAGTTTGGGGCGTTTTGCCGTCCCAGGTGGTCGTGATTTACGAGGGGCAGGCCAGGGAATTAGCGATAAATTTCCAGACCCAAACCCTGACGACAGTGAAGCGGTTGGAAAGGGGGGCGGTGGTCGGGGCGGTGGCTCTGGTGCAGGGAAAAGGATGTGAAGCGGCGATCGCATCTACGGAAATGACGGGGTTTGTTCTTCCTGCCCAGGATTTTCTGGATTGGGTGGAACAGGATACTGAACT
>JANRKG010000231.1:0-2498 GCA_033763635.1 Leptolyngbyaceae cyanobacterium bins.59 | reverse complement strand
CAGAGGTTGCGAGCGGGTCGATCGTCCTTCGCGATCCCGTCACTCAAGCCCCCGTTTACGATCCTCAAGGGAATCCGGTCTTTCTCAGTCCCCTGAAGCACGAAGAAACGGGGGAATGGTTACGGGCTTCCGATGGCTTGCCCATTCTGCCCGTACCCCTGCGCGATCCGCAAACGCAAGCTTTTGTGTTCAATGATCAAGGAACCCTTGTCACCTGCCCTCTGCTGCGAAATGAGTCAGGCCAAATTATTGAATTTCAAAGCATTCCTCAATTCTGCCCACCTGCCTATCAAATAGTGGATGGCCTTCTGCAACTACAGAAGGATGCAGAGGGACAGTATCTTTTCTCAGAGGTGGAGTTTGCGCCAACGGGTGAGTTGTTGCAAACTCCAGAAGGTATGCCTGTGTTTAGCGTTATAAACGCTAGCAAGCAGGTTGCATAAAATTCCTGGGCAACTACCGAGAGGATATTAGAGCCACCGCATTCTGATAGGTGGCTTCAAAAACTGAATGATTCACTTGAGAGGTGCTTATGTTCTATAGACGTGCATGGACTCGATTAACCCAGCTCTTCAAAGCAGAAGTCAAGGCTTCCAAGCCATCTCAAGGGTTTGCCAGCCCATTTTCTCAAACAGTTTTTGATCTGGATCGAGAGGCTGTCGTCCACTATACAGTTTATCCAGGGCGTTCAGGAAGGGTGTATTTTCAAGGAGCCTGGTGGCCTGCTCGATGTCCTGACAATACAACACTGTATCCGGGAGAAACGGTTTATGTGATTGGTGTTGTGAATATTACGTTGCTGGTCGAACCCATTTCCTCCGCTCCGGCCCTTGTAATGGAAACTGTCAGAAGTTGAAGCGGCATCACTCGTAATAAAACTTAAACATTGAATTGTATAAAACTCCCTTCCCCGTTGCGAGAGGTTTATGAAACCTTTTGATCAGGAGTTAAAAGTGATGATTCGGTTGGGCAACAAAACTTTTGTAAGTGTTTTCTGGGGAGTTATCTCGATACTGGGTGCGATCGGTCTTCCCTCCCAAGCGCTAGCGGCACGACTGGTCTCTCCAGGGGGAGATACATCCGTACAGATTTTGGGGGGGACGGCTGGTTACACTAGCGACTTGGGGCTTTATGCCCCCTATTCCAAACCTTTAGGCACGAATCGGGAAGTGGGAAGAACGGTCTATGTTGGAAACTTTGCTAAAGGAACAGAACTGTTATTTGGCATTTATGTTCGCCAAACGAGATACACCTTTTTGATGGGACCTAGCTCTAATAACCCTGATGGCTTAGTTCATGCTGTCATCCATTATGTGAGTCCCGGTGTTGTTAAAGTTGGTTTTGAAGACCTGTATGGAGGTGGCGATCGAGATTATGACGACAATAATTTCTATTTTTATGGCGTGAATATCACGCCAACCCTGAATCCGTTTCCTAAAAATCTCATTGCAAATACAGGTTCTCTCTACAAAATGTCCGCCAGTGCATTTGACCCAGAAGGAGGCGAACTCATCTACGACTGGGATTTAGATAATGACGGGAAATATGACGATTACCGTGGGAGCAGTGCCGAAGCCATGTTTGATCGTCCCGGCAAACACACCGTAGGAGTGCGCGTTTCGGATGAGTATGGTGGTTATGACTATGGAGTTCTTCAAATTGAAGCGGTTCCAGAACCATCCGTTGTTTTAGGTCTGCTGGTATCTGGTTTGGTGGGATTGGGAAGTCTCCGAAGAAACGCATCTCAAGGTTGTGGGATCGATCGGCTTGAGGGTCAATAGGGCAGATCCTAAATGAGTTCAGCAATAAGTAAGTTGAATCAGGGCAGGTTGTGCAATGGATGAGTGGGAACAGAAACTCCGACAATGGGCGATTGAAGCGCAACAGCAGACAACCAGCCGTCGTCAAATTGCCCTGAATCGTCTGTGTCGTCTAATCATGCAGGCCCGAAAAAGTGGGGTCATTCGTTGTCCCCCCCTACACAAATTGCCGCCTGCCTTTTATGGTTCTTATCAAGAAATCGTTTGTGATGCGGAGGCGAAATTGCTTTCAGAAATCTGCAAAAAAATTGATCAATATCAATCCGATCTCCCTATAATTCGATGGTTGCAATCTTTGCTGACCTATCGATTTAAGGATGTCATTCGAGAATGGGGTCAGCGAGTGGTATCCAAGCCGATCGCAGGGACTAATCGTTACTTCTTAATTGAAGACTTGAAGCAAGCTGAGATGCCTATCAAACCTTTTCTCTCCGAACTCGTGATTCAATGTATCGAGGAAGATCCTGATGGTTTATTTGCTAAGGCGAGTATTCGAGGTCGCCCAGATGCAAACTTTCGAGTGATTGCATTGATGTATCACGCCGATAAAATAACTTTGAAAGAGATAGCAAAGAAGCTTCAGGTTGAGGAGAGCGCCCTTTATGGCTTTTACAGGCGATGGCGTGATAAATTTGCACCTCAAATTAAGAAATATCTAGAGGAGTGATCGAACCCTAG
>JANRKG010000230.1:0-15687 GCA_033763635.1 Leptolyngbyaceae cyanobacterium bins.59 | reverse complement strand
AGTGGAAACGCCCTATAGTGGTTCTTTAGTAATGGGCGATGGACGCGACCAGGAATCTTCTGGATTTGCCTGGTGGGCCGGAAACGCTCGTTTGATCAATTTGTCTGGTAAGTTGCTGGGTGCTCACGTTGCCCACGCGGGTTTGATTGTCTTCTGGGCGGGTGCGATGACCCTGTTTGAAGTCGCGCACTTTGTTCCCGAAAAGCCGATGTACGAACAAGGCTTGATCCTGCTGCCTCACCTGGCAACCTTAGGTTGGGGTGTTGGTGCGGGTGGTGAAGTGATTGATACCTTCCCTTACTTCGTTGTGGGTGTTCTTCACCTGATCTCTTCTGCGGTTCTGGGTCTGGGTGGTATTTACCACGCGATTCGGGGTCCTGAAGTGCTGGAAGATTACTCCGCCTTCTTCGGCTATGACTGGAAAGATAAGAACAAGATGACCACCATCATCGGGATTCACCTGACCCTGCTGGGTGGCGGTGCGTTACTGCTGGTGCTGAAGGCCATGTTCTTCGGTGGTGTTTACGACACTTGGGCACCGGGCGGTGGTGATGTCCGCATCATCACGAACCCCACCCTCAACCCTGCTGTAATCTTTGGCTATCTGCTGAAGGCTCCCTTCGGTGGCGAAGGCTGGATCGTGAGCGTGAACAGCATGGAAGACATCATTGGCGGTCACATTTGGCTTGGAATCATCTGTATTGCAGGTGGTATCTGGCACATTCTGACCAAGCCTTTTGGTTGGGCACGTCGGGCCTTCATCTGGTCTGGTGAAGCATACCTTTCCTACAGCTTGGGCGCACTCTCCCTGATGGGCTTTATTGCTTCCTGCTACGTGTGGTTCAACAACACTGCTTATCCAAGTGAGTTCTATGGGCCAACTGCGGCAGAAGCCTCTCAAGCTCAAGCCCTGACCTTCCTGATCCGTGACCAACGCCTGGGGGCGAACGTCGGTTCTGCCCAAGGTCCAACGGGTTTGGGTAAGTACCTGATGCGCTCTCCGACTGGAGAAATCATCTTCGGTGGTGAAACGATGCGTTTCTGGGATTTCCGGGGTCCCTGGTTGGAACCGCTGCGCGGTCCCAACGGTTTGGATCTGAACAAGATCAAGAACGATATCCAACCCTGGCAAGCTCGTCGTGCGGCTGAATACATGACCCACGCCCCTCTGGGTTCTCTGAACTCTGTGGGTGGTGTGGCGACGGAAATCAACTCCGTGAACTATGTTTCTCCCCGCGCCTGGTTGGCAACTTCCCACTTTGTTCTGGCCTTCTTCTTCCTGGTAGGCCACCTCTGGCACGCGGGTCGCGCTCGGGCGGCAGCGGCAGGGTTTGAGAAGGGGATCGATCGCGAGACAGAACCCGTACTCTCGATGCCAAACCTCGACTAATTGCCAGTTTTTTGGTGATTCTCTAGCTCCTGTGATAGCTCACAGGAGCTTTTTTACGCCCGATGCCTGAGCAGCCCTTGGTCATTCTCTTGGGCTTCTGCCCTCTGCCTTTTGCAATGAATCTCACCAGATGCGACAAAAACTTGTAGACTCTAAGCTTAAATGTTAAGAATTACGTGTCTGTTCCCTAAATTTTGTGGCTCAACTAAAATATGCGCTGGTTCATGAATGGCTGACCCCTAAGGCAACGGGGGGATCGGAGTTAGTTGTTCAAGAAATTCTGGGGTTGGTCGATGCTGATTTGCATGCCTTGATTGATTTTGAATCCAGTAATCCTGAAAGCTATCTCTTTAAACGATCGATTCGCACAACTTTTCTACAGCATTTTCCCTTTGCCCGGAACGGCGTTCAAAAGTATTTGCCTTTTCTGCCGCTTGCGATCGAACAATTTGACCTGCGGCACTATGATGTCATTCTGTCTTCTTCCCATGCAGTAGCCAAAGGAGTCCTGACCAGCCCTACCCAGCTTCACATCTGCTACTGTCACACCCCGATGCGTTACGCCTGGGACTTAACCTTTGATTATCTAAAAAGCAGTCGTCTGGGTCGAGGCCCTTCAGGGTTGCTCACTCGGTATTTACTGCATCACCTACGGCAATGGGATGTCATTACTTCCAATCGAGTTGATTACTTTATTGCCAATTCTCAGAATACCGCGCGGCGAATCTGGCGATACTACCGCCGCCCTGCTGAGGTCATTTATCCCCCAGTCAACACCTCCCGCTTCCCCCTGCAAAAGGAGAAACAAGATTTTTATCTCACCGTCAGCAGACTTGTGAGTTATAAGAAGATTGACTTGATTGTGAGGGCATTTAATCAATTGAAGCTTCCCCTAATCGTCATTGGCGGTGGTCCTGATTTGGCTCAAATTCGGGCGATCGCCCAACCCAATATTCAACTGCTCGGTTGGCAACCTGACTCAGTGGTTGAGGAATACATGGCCCAAGCGAGAGGATTTGTTTATGCGGCGCACGAGGATTTTGGGATTGCCCCCGTTGAAGCTCAAGCCTGCGGAACTCCAGTCGTTGCTTTTGGGGCGGGCGGAACCCTGGAAACCGTTCGGCACTGGCACCACTATCCAGATCAGGCGACTGGCGTTTTATTTCCCAGCCAGACTGAGGATGCATTGGTGGAAGCCGTCAAGCAATTTGAGCGTTCCTACACGGTCTTTGATCCCGAATTCATTCGTTCTCATGCGCGTTCCTTCGATACAAAAGTGTTTCGTCAGAAATATCTAACTTTTGTAGAACAGTGTTGTAAGGAGTTTTTACCTCAGAATTCTGATGGAAAGTTCGTTTAGGTATTTCAACGTTTACGGCATTTCTGGCTTTATGATCAGGACTGTGTGTGGTGTGAACTGAAGGAGTACAATGACTGCCGAAAGTCATTTTGTTTCCGGCAAGACGATTCGAGCGATTCTAAAACGGAGTGTTCAGTCTTTTCGGCTGATTAGCCTCGACAGAGAATCTACCAAACGGCTGTTTGACATTGTATTTTCCCTCTCTGTCTTAATTCTGTTTTCGCCTGTTTATCTCTTGCTGGCACTGTTAGTAGCCCTCACTTCTAGAGGGTCTGTTTTTTACGTTCAAGAGCGTGTTGGTCGAAACTATCAGGTTTTTGGATGCCTCAAGTTTAGGACGATGGTGCTTGACGCGGATCAAGTGCTAGAGCAAATGATGGAGAATTCTCCAAATTTACGTCAGGAATTTGAGGATAACTTTAAGCTCAAAGATGATCCGCGAGTCACCTGGATCGGGAAGTTCCTGCGGGTGACGAGTCTGGACGAATTCCCCCAGTTTTGGAATGTCCTGAAAGGAGACATGAGCGTGGTGGGTCCCCGGCCCCTGGTCTCCGAAGAATTATCTAAGTATGGGAAGTACATTGATAAGATTTTGACCATTCGGCCTGGAATTACGGGCCTCTGGCAAGTTTCCGGGCGGAATGATATCCCCTACCATCGCAGAGTCCAGATCGATTTGTACTACGTAAATTTTGGTACGCTTTGGATGGATCTCTGGATTATTGTAAAGACGATCGGTGTGGTGATTTTCCCCAAAAACAATGGTGCTTACTAATTCCTGACCGCCTGACAAAGTTTTTGGAGAATTCATCGAAATCAGATGTATCGATTGATTATCTTGAAGAATGAGGGGTGCGGTATACTGTTACGAAGCTTTCGGGGAATAATGTCAAGTAGTCCAGAGGGCTATTTTTACTTTAGCCCACTCATTCGGTAAGGATACATAAATGACGCAACGCAAACGGGCCTTAATTACGGGAATTACGGGTCAGGATGGCTCATACTTAAGCGAACTACTGCTTGAGCAGGGCTATGAAGTGCATGGAATCATTCGACGCACCTCTACGTTTAATACCGATCGCATCGACCACATTTATGAAGATCCCCACCAAGAAGGCGCTCGGCTCTTTCTTCATTACGGCGATCTGACCGATGGCACCATGTTGCGCCGAATTTTAGAAGAAGTGCAACCTGTGGAAATTTATAACCTGGGTGCCCAGTCCCATGTGCGCGTCAGCTTTGACTCTCCAGAATACACGGTAGACAGTGTGGGGATGGGAACATTACGCCTGCTAGAAGCGATTCGAGATTATGAACATCGCACGGGGATTCAAGTGCGGTTTTACCAGGCAGGTTCTTCAGAAATGTTTGGAAAGGTTCAGGAGATTCCCCAAAAGGAAACCACTCCTTTCTATCCCCGCAGTCCCTATGCCTGTGCCAAGGTTTACGCTCATTGGCAAACGATCAACTATCGAGAATCTTACAACCTGTTTGCCTGTAATGGGATTCTGTTTAACCATGAATCTCCTAGACGGGGGGAAACCTTCGTAACCCGCAAGATTACCCGTGCAGTGGCCCGAATCGTTGCAGGTCAACAGAAGAAGCTCTATATGGGCAATCTGGATGCGAAGCGGGACTGGGGATATGCCAAGGATTACGTGCGGGCCATGTGGCTGATGCTCCAACAAGAGCAACCAGACGATTATGTGGTGGCGACGGGCGAAACCCATTCAGTGCAAGAGTTTCTAGACTTGGCTTTTGGTCACGTCAATCTCAAGTGGCAGGATTATATTGAGTTTGATGAGCGCTATCTCCGCCCCGCTGAAGTGGAACTTCTCATTGGTGATCCGACGAAGGCCCAAGAAAAATTGGGTTGGAAACCCTCCATCACCTTCCCAGAGTTGGTTGTGTTGATGGTAGAAGCTGACTTGCAAGCCTTGGGTATCCAGGGGTCCACTGAAACGAAGGATTTGGCAACCGTACGCCATAGTGTCGGCAGTTTACTGTCTTAAAACCTCTGCTCCCTGGGTAAAGACTGCCCATCGGGTGGGAGAAAAGGCTGAAATATTTCTAGTGCTAACGAAATTCCGATGGGGGGAGCTATGACAATCGAGCTGAAAGATAAGCGCATTCTTGTGACTGGAGGCGCTGGTTTTCTTGGGAAGCGAGTGGTTGCCCAACTTTGCGAGGCTGGAGCAAGCCTCGACAAAATTACGACTCCACGATCGAAGGATTGTGACTTGCGGGTTGCGGAGCAGTGCAAACGGGCTGTTGAGCAACAGGATATTGTCATTCACTTGGCAGCCCACGTCGGTGGCATTGGTTTGAACCGGGAAAAACCCGCCGAATTGTTTTACGACAATTTGATGATGGGAACCCAGTTGATTGATGCAGCTTATCGATCTGGGGTACAAAAATTTGTCTGTGTAGGAACAATCTGTGCCTACCCCAAATTTACTCCCGTTCCTTTCAAAGAAGAGGATCTTTGGAATGGATATCCTGAGGAAACCAATGCCCCCTACGGCATTGCCAAAAAAGCACTTCTGGTTCAGTTGCAATCTTATCGGCAACAGTATGGTTTTGATGGCATTTACCTATTGCCCGTCAATCTGTATGGCCCGGAGGATAACTTTGATCCCCGTAGTTCCCATGTGATTCCGGCCCTAATTCGAAAGGTGTATGAAGCGCAGCAACGGGGAGAAGCCCAACTTCCCGTTTGGGGAGACGGTAGCCCCACTCGCGAGTTTTTATATTCCGATGATGCGGCTCGCGGGATTGTCATGGCGACCCAATCCTACAGTGACCCGGAACCTGTCAATTTGGGAACAGGGTATGAGATTTCGATTCGAGACCTCATTACCTTGATTTGTGAATTGATGGAGTTTCAAGGCGAACTGGTTTGGGAAACGGACAAACCGAATGGTCAACCCCGCCGTTGTTTGGATACGGAGCGGGCGAAACAAGCCTTTGGCTTTACGTCCCAGGTCGAGTTTCGTCAGGGATTGAAAAACACGATCGATTGGTATCGTCAAAACGCTGCTTGAACACAAGGTTGAGGAGCATTTTACCGGAAACGCGCTTGATTGGATTTGACAAAAAAAGAGGGGCCACAGAATTTGTGACCCCTCTTTTTTTGTATCGATTTTGTTTTCGTGTTGATTTCGGTTGCTTTCTCAGGAATCTTGTTCCTGAATCAACTTCTTCAAAGCGATTTTCATCTCATTCGGATGGGTTGTACTGGTCCCAAACTGCCGCACGACAATGCTGGCTGCTAAATTACCAAGCACTGCCGCTTCCCAGTAGGTGCCTCCGGCAACCAGAGCCAGAGTCAGAGCCGCAACGACCGTATCCCCTGCCCCTGTCACGTCAAAAACATCCGTTCGATTCATGGCAGGGATGTGATGCTCAGTGCCAGTGGGGTCAAAGAGGGTCATCCCATCTTCACCACGGGTAATGAGGATTTGCTTTGCACGAGTCAAGTTTAGTAAGTCCTGCCCTGCTTGACTCAGGCTTGCGAGATCGGTCTTACCCGTAATGTTTGCGATCGCATACCCAACTGCAGCCTCTGCCTCCGGCAAGTTAGGGGTGAACAAAGTTGCCCCTGCATACCGTTGTAACCCCTTCTGACTATCCACAATGCATCGTGGGTGTTGAGTGGCAGCCTCAATCACCGGAGCCGTCAGGACAGACTCACCGTAATCAGAACAAACCACGGCATCCACTGTATCCAATTCCTTTCGGATATAATCCGCCAGTTGTTGCCGGAGATCGGGATGGGGAAGATCGTCAGACTTGCGATCGACCCGCACCACTTGCTGAGTGACAGACTGACGAGAGTTGGCAGAGATACGGGTTTTCGTGACCGTTGGGCGATTCGGATCTATTATCACGCCCTGGGTGTCAATCCCCACCGACTCAAAGATCTGACGTAACGCCTCCCCCTGCTGGTCTTGCCCCACCAGCCCCACCGCTTTTACCTGTGCCCCCAACTTTGCCAGGTTGTAGACCGCATTAGCCCCTCCCCCCGGAACCTGGCGAGTTTCTCGGTGACGAATGATCAGAACCGGAGCTTCTCGCGAGATGCGTTCTACCTGGCCCGTCATGAACTCGTCCAGGGTTAAGTCGCCCACCACCAATACCCTGGCCCGACTAAAGCCGTCCAACAGTTCAAACAGGCGATCAGCGGAGGCCCGTAACTGTTTGGCAAATGAAGCATCTAAAGCCATTCGGAAATTCCAGTCAATTTTCAACGCTCTATTTTCCCTTAAGTGACCCACCTTGGAAAGATCCCTGAACAATCAAGGCTCAGGACGGCACTTTGGGAATAATCTTTTCATGGACACGAAAGAGCCATGCCCTGAGTCATTCAATCTCAGGAAGCGGAGAGAGGGGCGTTCCCCTTTTCATTCCTGTGTCAAAATGGGCATGACGGTACTCTGGTCAAACATACTGTCATCCCAGGAAGCACATGTTACTCGGTGGACGCTACGAAATCATTCGGGAATTGGGACGGGGCGGATTTGGGAAAACCTATTTAGCAGAGGATACCTACCGCAGGGGAGGCGCGAAGTGCGTTGTCAAAAAAATTCAGCCCCGCTTAAAAATTCCTGCTTTATTGGAAGCTTGCCGATCGCGATTTGAAGCAGAAACCCAACTGCTTTATCAATTAGGTGCCCATGCCCAAATTCCTAAGCTGTATGCTCACTTTGAGCAAAATGGGGAATTCTACCTCGTCCAGGAATTAATCGATGGCAGTAACCTGAGGCAGAATCTTACCCTGGGCCGAAAGTTGGATGATGCAGAGGCGATCGATTTACTGCGGGAAATTCTGGAAATTGTGGCCTCTGTGCATCAACAACAGGTGGTCCATCAAGATCTCAAACCCGACAACCTGATCCGTCGCTGGAAAGATAAAAAACTGGTATTACTCGATTTTGGTGGCGTGAAAGCCCTTCGCAATTTGACCCTTGATGCCCAGGGCCATGTGACCCTGGCTCAAGCGAGCGGCACCCCTGGATATATGCCCATCGAACAAATCGATGGTAATCCCCAGTTTGCGAGTGATATCTATGCGATCGGAATGATGGGAATTCAATCCCTGACTGGGTTACTGCCAACCCAGATTCCCCGTGATCCTGTGTCAATGGAGTTGAGTTGGCATGATCAGGCAATGACCAATCCTCAACTGACCGCCATTCTCGACAAAATGGTGCGCTATCGCATTGAGGAACGCTATCAGTCGATCTCAGAGGTTCTGGCGGATTTCCCAGTCCTGGCTCCGGTAATGCTCCCGACCCCTGTGCTGGAAGACAATACGCCGCCGGAGCCTGAGTATCGATTGCGAATTCAACCTCAATATGAGGGGGTCTGTAACTTTTCAGAAGGATTGGCCGGGGTGGTAGTGGATGGCAAATTGGGCTTTATTGATCCCATCGGCAACTTTGTCATTCCGCCCAAATTGGACTTTAGCCCAATCAGCATGTTCCGAGGAGCCTACCTCTTCTCAGAAGGGCTTGCCCGGATCGACATCCAGGGTCGATGGGGATACATCGATAAAACAGGGGAATTTGCCATTCCGCCCCAATACGATTCCGGGGATGCTTTTGCAGAAGGGATAGCCCGGATCGAGAGGAATCATCACTACGGCTATATCGATCGCACAGGCCGAGTCATTGTTCCGCCCCAATTTGAAAGTGCTGCGGCAACGTTTTCAGAAGGATTGGCAGCGGTTGAAATTGATCACCTTCATGGATATATCGATAAAACGGGAAAGGTGGCGATCGAGCCTCAGTTTGATAGTGCGGATGATTTTGCGGAAGGACTAGCCCGTATTACGCTGGACCATCGCTATGGATTCATTGATAAAACGGGTCGAGTGGTGATTGAACCTCAATTTGATGTGGTGCACACCTTTAGTGAGGGATTAGCACGGGCCAGAATTGATGGCAAGTATGGGTATATCGATACCCAAGGCAAAGTTGTTATTCCGCCCCAATTTGACGATACCTTCAGTTTTTCTAATGGGCTGGCTCTGATCCGAAACGGAGCGAAATATGGCTACATCGATAAAACTGGCAAGACCGTCATTCGGCTACAGTTTGACGATGCTTACCCCTTTTCTTGCGGTCTGGCTGCCGTGAAATTAATTAGTTTGTGGGGGTACATCAATAGCAAAGGAGATATGGCTATTGATCTTCAGTTTGAAGATGCCGGAGCTTTTGCGGAAGGACGGGCAGCTGTAAAAAAAGGGGGCAAATGGGGGTATGTTGGCTATTAGTGAATGCTTCTCATATTCCACCAGGAAGGTTTTGACAGTTCGAAGACCCTCAAAATTTAACCTAAATTTATTTCCTAAAAGTGAATTGACCCGTTAAAGATTCGTTGACTGACCACAAGTGGAATGAATGTGAGCAGGAACATGATAAATCTTCCGGTGATCCACTTGATGCATCGTAAATCTATAGGAAAAGTATCGGAACTCCTGACTCGTTGTATCCCGAACCCAAGCTAATGCAACCCCAGAGTCACCCCCTACGGATGCTCCTTTCTTCTTTAAGATTGCTATGGATGGTACTCCTATTTTTTGGCAGTACGAGTTCTACTCAAGCTTTGAACTTTTCTCAAAATTATGGGTCTTCAGGAGAAGAAGCCCCCATTATTCTGGGGCAACCCTGTGACAATTCCTATGTGGTTGCCATCCCAACTCGCAACTTTCAACTGCTAGACCAGGTTCAGACGATTGTTCCAACCGCTTTTTTGACCCGTATTTGGCTAGGCTTTTATATCCAGGCAGGTTCGTATGCCCAACGATCGCCCGCCGAAACCCTCACCCACCAATTAAGAGAGCGGGGATTTGATGCCAGAGTTATCTATAAGCCCGTGGACTGTTCTTTCTATCTTTTCTAAATCGAATGGCGGTTTCTGTGAAATGGCAAGTCCTCTCCTACAGTCTGCGAAACTCCGTTCCGTAGTCCTACTACCTTGAAATGAGGAAATTATGATTCAGCGCCGCTCTCTGCTCTGGATTTTCATTGGTCCGCTGTTAGCCGTTTCCCTGAGTGACTTTCTTGCAGCAAAACCCTTACAAGTTCGAGTCGAGCGGTGGTTGGAGGTCCGAGAACTGTCTGGGTCCGTGATGTATTTGCGGGGGGCTTTAGCACAACAGGCTCAGTTGGGGACACGCCTCCAACAGGTAGGAGATACAATCAAAACGGGTCCCCGTTCCAGTACATTACTGGAAGTGGACACAGGCAGTGGGTTTGTCTCAATGGCCGCCAATACCACCGTTCAGGTGAAAGCCATCCAGACGCTTCCCTCAGGAGGTCGATTGACTCGGCTGCAAGTGGTTCAAGGGCAGGCTCGATTTCGGGTGAAACGGGGCGAGTCTAACAATTCAATCCTGGAAATTGAGACCCCAGGGGGGGTAAGTGCAGTTCGGGGAACGGAGTTTGGAGTGAATGTCCATCCGGATGGGAAAACGGGGATTGCCACCCTTGAAGGGAAAGTAGAAACCTTTGCTCAAGGGCAATCTGTCATGGTAGAGGCAGGTTTTCAAACCCTACTCGTTCCCGGAGAACCTCCCACACGCCCCATTCCATTTCAAGAAGGCACAGGGCTAAAGTTGCAACTTTTGGATGCAATCAACTCCAAAACTGTCCGGATTAGGGGGCAAGTCAATCCCGTGAATCTGTTGACAATCGCTGATGTTTCCCAAACGCTCGATCGTAATGGTCAGTTCGATATCCAGATTCCTCTCCCAGCCAGCCGCCGCATTGAGGCGGTGGTTGTCAGCCCCTTTGGCAAACGGCAGGTCTATGAACTGGCAGTGCCGTAAGCTAGGCTGGCGTGCGCTACCGGGTGGAATCGCAGCCCTGACCATTGCAATTCTGCTAAAACTAGGTGCCCTCTATCCCCTGGAGCAAATTGGCTACCAGGTGCTATTTCGTTTGCGGGGAAGCATTCCCTGGGATGAACGAGTGGTGGTGATTGCGATCGATGAGGCCAGTTTGCGGGAATTAGGGCGCTTTCCCTGGAACCGCCAGCGCTATACCCAACTGATCCAGCAATTGACCCGCGCCGAACCCAGCGTGATTGTTCTGGATCTCTTGTTTCCCGAACAAACGACAGAAGATGATGCCCTGGCGGAAGCGATCGAAACTCAAGGCCAGGTCGTGCTCGCACGGGCCTGGGATAGTATTGGGTCTCCTCTGTTACCCACGCCGATCCTCCGTCAGTCTGCCCTTACAGAGGGCCATATTCTGAAGCATGAGGACTCGGATGGAATCGTTCGGAAAGTGAACCTCAAACTGCGGGAGGTACCAACTCTGGGATTAGCGGCAGCGAATGTTTACTCCCTGGTTCAAGCCCCCGTTAATCTTCCCACCATTCATCAACCCTTCTGGGTCAACTGGCCCGGTCCTGTCTCACGGGCAACTCAATATTCTTTCAGCCAGGTACTCAAGGGAGAGGTGCCTAACAGCGTGTTTCAGCACAAAATTGTGTTGGTAGGGGTGACCGCTTCCAGCTTAGATCCCCTGACTACTCCCTTCGATCGCAGCCCCCCCGCCAGTGGCGTTTTTTTGCATGCAGCCATCATCAATAATTTGCTACAGGGAAATCAGTTAAGGGTTCTCTATCCGGGATGGTCCCCTTTCATTTTATTAATCGGTGGGCCAATTTTAAGCGCCTTGCTTTCCAGACGGCGGGTAGGCTTTCAGGTGATTGTTTGGATGGGATTGAGCTTGGGATGGGTGGGGGTGGGCTTTGTCCTATTTAATGGTGGGTACTGGGTGCCGATCGCCATGCCCCTCCTCTTGCTCACGGCGACGGGCGGGATGGTTGCCCTGCAAGAACTCTTCCGAATCAACGCCCTGCTGCACTTTAACGCTTACCATGACAGCCTCACAGGATTACCGAATCGGGCCTTTTTCCTGATGCGCCTACAGCAAATGATTCGGCAGGCCCAGCAGGCTCCCCGGCTTAAGTTTGCAGTGCTGTTTCTAGATATCGATCGCTTCAAAGTTGTGAACGACAGCCTGGGGCATACCCTGGGCGACGAATTGCTGGTAAAAATTGCCCGTCGTCTGCAATCCTGCCTGGAGCCTCAGGATACGGTGGCCCGGTTGGGAGGGGATGAATTCGTGATTTTGTTGGAGGGCTTGAAGACAGAGGAGGAGGCGTTGCAGGTGGCCGATCGTATCCACCAAAATCTCACTCAGCCCATTGATGTGGGCGGCTATGAAGTATTCACGGCTACCAGCATTGGCATTGCCATCGGCACACCCGACTATCAATATCCTGAAGATGTTTTGCGGGATTCCGACACCGCCATGTACCGCGCAAAGGCGATGGGAAAAGGGCGATCGGAAGTGTTCCATCGCACGATGCATACCCGTGCAGTTGCCTTACTGAAATTGGAAACGGATTTGCGGCGGGCGGTCGATCGCCAGGAATTTCAGGTGTACTATCAGCCGATCGTAGCTTTTGAAACCGGAGCCATCACAGGCTTTGAAGCTTTAGTCCGCTGGCCCCATGCCGAACGCGGACTCGTGTTACCCGCCGAGTTTATTTTGATTGCGGAAGAAACCGGGTTAATTACGGCGCTAGGGGAGTGGATGCTTTGGGAAAGTTGCCGTCAGTTGAAGCGGTGGCAACAGCAGTTTCCCGCTTATCGCCACCTGACCATGAATGTCAATTTGTCAGGAGTGCAGCTAGCAAAGGGGGAGCTGCTCCACTGTATTGACCAAATTTTAGAAGAAACGGATCTTGCGAGTAGAAGCTTAAAGTTAGAGATTACGGAAAGCGCGATCATGCTCAATCCTGAGATGGCCCTGAGTTTGCTGAAACAGTTACAGACTCGTCAGATCGATCTCTGTATTGATGATTTTGGGATTGGATACTCTTCTCTGGGGCGGTTGCATCGGTTGCCCATTCGCACCCTGAAAATCGATCGCTCTTTTGTCAGCCGCATTGATACCGATCGGGAAGGATGGGAGATTGTCTGGGCCATTACAACCCTGGCTCAAAACTTAGGGTTAGAAGTGGTTGCAGAAGGGGTTGAATCTTTAGCCCAGGTTGAGCAACTTCAGAGTCTCTATTGTCAGTATGGGCAGGGGTATCTATTTTCTCCTCCTGTTGCTTCTCAAGAGGCAGAGAAATTTCTGGCAGGTATCCCCCCCTGGTTAGCTCCCGATGGTGTTCTGGCAGGTTTTTCTCCTGAAACAAACTCCCCACCCCCCACACCAAAGCGTAGGGAGTAGGGAGTGAAAAAAAAGGAACGAATTAGACGGTTGCTAATTCAGGGGCTGGACGTTTGCTATTGCGAATGTCCGTGATGGCTTTTGCGTAATCCGGGGTATTGAAGACTGCGGACCCAGCGACGATCGCATTTGCGCCTGCTTCTAACACCTGCCAGGTATTATTCGCCTTCAGCCCACCGTCCACTTCAATCCAGGGATTCAAACCGCGCTCATCACACATCTGGCGTAGCTTGCGAATCTTGGGAACAACGGTAGGAATGAAGCTTTGACCACCAAAGCCCGGGTTGACGCTCATGATCAAAATCAGATCGCACACTTCCAGAACATATTCAATGATTTCTAAAGGCGTAGAAGGATTCAGCACCACCCCGGCTTGCTTACCCAGTTCCCGGATTTGGCACAGGGTCCGGTGCAGGTGGGGAGAAGCATTGTGTTCCGCATGGACCGAGATAATGTCAGCCCCGGCTTTTGCAAAATCTTCGACATACTTTTCAGGTTCCACAATCATCAGATGCACATCGAGGGGCTTCTGAGTGACGGGACGCAGCGCACTGACCACCAGAGGACCGATCGTAATGTTGGGAACGAACCGACCATCCATGACATCCACATGAATCCAATCGGCTCCAGCGGCATCAACCGCCCGCACTTCCTCCCCCAAACGGCTAAAATCCGCTGATAAGATGGATGGAGCAATCACAATCGGCTTCTGAGAAGATGGTTGGGTTGAAGAAACGGGTGTTGATGAGATGGGTGCCATAGTGAACGGGTTCTCCTGAGTCCTCTGTAACAATTAGTTTATCAAAGTTTGTAAGTTTCCTTTGCGGGATCGTTGCCCCTGGTCCCCACTCTATACCAATTAAAATCACCAATTGAAAGAACCGATAGAGAATTCGAGATGAAAAACTCGGTATGGTTGCTCAGTGGACTGGGAGCCTGCTGGATCGGAGCGGCCCTGGCAGCGACGGATACCCTTCTGTCCCAATCATCGATTGGCGAAGCGGGGGTAAATGCCCTGAAACTTCATAATCCGCCCTATCGTCTCACGGGGCGCAAGATCGCGATCGGGCAGGTGGAAATCGGGCGGCCCGGGCAATTTGGGATTGACAAAGCGGTTTCGCGCAATCGGGCGTTTTCCAGCGTCCGAGTTTTTTTTCGGAATACCCCAGCGAAAACAAACGCGAATGTAGATGCCCATGCCCAAAACGTAGCCAGTATTATGGTGGGCAACGCTAAGGGGTTCCGGGGGGTTGCTCCCGATGCACGGCTCTATGCCTCTGCCGTTGGCATCTTGAAACGGAACGGACAGCCTGAAGAATGCCTCTCTTCCCAACACATTGCTCAACAAAATGGGGGAGATTTGCGGGCGATTAACTTTAGCTTTGGTGAATCCTTACGGGAAGATCCCCGTCCTCAAGCATTGTTAGATGGGAATGCCCTGTTGACCCAGTGCATTGATTGGTCGTCGCGAGTTCATGACGTGTTGTATATCGTGGCCGGAAACCAGGGAAAAGGAGGGATTCCGATCCCGACTGACCAATTTAATGGAATGACGATCGCCTTTTCAACACGGCTGAAAAACACGGCCTCCAGTGACCCGAAACTTCAAAAGTTGGGTCCCTATGCCAAAGTGGACTTTGCCAATCTAGGCGATCCGGCTTCCGGTATTCCCAGCCGCATTATTGGCCTGGAGAGTAATGTGGGTCCCCGTCGATCGGTCAGCCTTTTGGCACCGGGCAATAACGTAACGGTCATGAACCCGGATGGGCGCGTGGTCCGCACAACGGGAAGTAGTTTTGCCGCTCCCCACGTCACCGCCAGCGTTGCCCTGCTTCAAGAATTTGGCGATCGGCAACTCAAAGCCCGTAAACTTAATTGGAGCCTTGATTCCCGCCGCCATGAAGTCATGAAAGCAATCCTGCTGAACTCCGCTGAAAAGCTTCAAGATCAGGGCAATGGCTTACTACTGGGTATGAGCCGCACCATTTTGGATAAAAGCAATCAGGATTGGTTGAATTCGGATGCTTATCGCGATCGCACCATTCCGCTCCATATTCAAATGGGAGCCGGACAACTCAATGTATTCCGCGCCTACCAGCAGTTTCAGGCAGGACAGTATGATCCCAGCACTAACGTTCCAGCGATCGGATGGGACTATCGAACGGTCGGAAGCAATTCTAATAATCCCAAGGCTCCTGTTTACCGGGAGTATGTGATCGATCGCATGTTGCAAAAGGGGAGCCATGTCGCGATTACGCTGGCCTGGGATCGCCGAGTAGACCTGAAAGACACCAACCGGAACGGAGCGTATGATCTGGGCGAAGAATTCAGCGATCGGGGTCTAAATAATCTGGACGTATATCTTATGCGACTGGACCAGACTGATACAGCAAGTAGCGTCTGGTCTTCCGTTAGTGAAGTGGATAGCGTGGAACATCTCTTCCACCCCATTCCTCAGACAGGACGGTACAAAATTCGGGTGGTCTATCAAAGACAAGTGAACGAACCCATCCAGCCCTACGCCCTGGCCTGGTGGACTGTACCTATCAGGTAACAAATGATTTATTCCATCGGCTTTATTGGAAGTTTTCGATCGGTCCCTTGACCGAAGTTGCTGGTTTGACTTCAAGCACAACATTCGCTGCTTCGGTGGGGCCAAATTCCTCTGGGTGATTGCT
>JANRKG010000229.1:0-16118 GCA_033763635.1 Leptolyngbyaceae cyanobacterium bins.59 | reverse complement strand
CGTACTCAGATTGCTGAGTTCTGCCAACGCTGGCAAATCACCGAATTTGCCCTCTTCGGCTCCGTCCTGCGGGATGATTTTCGTCCTGATAGCGATATTGATGTTCTCGTCACCTTTTCGCCTGATCACCGTTTCACCTGGGATGACTGGATGAACATGCAGGAAGAGATCGAGGTATTATTGAACCGTAAAGTTGATCTGGTGAGTAAGGAATATCTCAAAAACCCCTATAGACGGTATGAGATTTTGAATACTTGTCAAATTATTTATGCAGTCGAACAATCGTGATATTGCCTCTCTTTGGGATATGACCAAAGCAATCAGAAATATTCAATCTTTTACAAAAGATTTATCTTTTGAAGAGTATGTCAATAGTGCTCTCATCATCAGTGCTGTTGAACGACAATTTGAAATTCTTGGAGAAGCAGCCCGACGAATCTCTAATGAATTTCGACAAGCCCATTTAGCCATCGACTGGCAACGCATCGTAGGATTACGCAACATTGTTACCCATCGCTACGATGCAGTCAGGCAGGATATTTTGTGGGCAATTATCCACTCAGAGTTATCTCCCCTCCTAGTTCAGATAGAGTCAATACTCCCTTCCTTGCCGGATGAACCATAAACTTTCAGGAAGCCTTGAATGATGAGGTTATTCATGCCCAATGAGTCACCAGGTTTTTAAGAAATTAGGAGATTTCTGACAAAGAATATACCCGCTGGTTTCGACTTCGCTCAACCAGCGCCCGCGCCCTGAGGGAAGTCGAAGGGCAACCCACAGGTAAATTCTTTTCTGGAAATCTCCTTACGTCTCTACAAGCCCCGATTCTGGCTTTCACCGATCTGATCGCACAACTGTTCCAACGATCGCGCTGGTTCTTTACAAGACAAACCCTGACACACCAGAGCGATCGTCCCTTCGGGTAAATCGGTCGTGGTTTTCAGGATAGTAGTTGGGAGATACTGGTTAACCAGAGCGGGCAAATGATCGGGAGTCGTACGAATCAGAGTATGGTTGCAGTACCAATCCAGGGCTGTGAACAGACCGGGACAAGCTTGGGGAGAACGGGTCATTGCTCCACCAAAGGTTTGCAAAGCTTGTTCGGCGCGATCGAGATACTGGAGATCTTCACTCAGGAGAAACAGGCGAACTAAGTTGGCGATCGCGACTCCGTTTGCAGAAGGGGTTGCGTTATCAAAGTAACCCCGTTCGCGCACCAGGAGGTCACTGCTAGCATCACTGGCAGCATTGTAGTATCCGCCAAATTCCAGGCTCCAGAGGTACTCATCGAATTCTGCTTGCAGGACGATCGCCGATTGCAACCAATCGATTGTAGATTCACTGCCAGTTCCTCGCAGACTGGCCTGATGCAGATCGAGCAGGGCTTTGATGAAAAAGGCGTAATCTTCCGACTGAGCCATCACTTCAACCTGGCCCTCATAGTTCAAGCGGTGAAAGCGACGGGTGCCGTCTGCTGTTGTGATCCACTGTCTCTTTAAAATAAAATCAGCCGCTTGGGTTGCCAGGTGCCACGCTTCAGGCAGACCGAATACAGCATAGGCCCGCGCTAACCCAGAAATCATTAAGCTGTTCCAGGCAACGATCAGTTTGGTGTCAGTGACAGCGGGAATCCGACCGGGCCAGGGATGGTTTTTCGCTTCCTGGTTATTGCGGGCGGGGGGAAAGGTGGGCAGATCTTCGGGAAGTGCGCCATACCGCACCTGAAACAGTTTTTTCAGCGCTGTTTTCAGGGAATCGCTTAAGGCTCCGGGTTGTTGCCGTTGCAAGACGTTCTTCCCTTCAAAGTTACCCATTGAGGTGACGGTAAACTGCTCCACCAATTCAGCGAGTTCTTCCGAGGTGAGGAGGTCGGCAAGTTCTTGATGGCTCCAGACGTAGAAAGCTCCTTCCTCTGGTTCCACTTCCGCTGGCGTGGTGAAGCTATCCGCATCCTGCGCCGCATAGAAATACCCTTCCGGGGCTGTCATCTCCCGCTTCAGCCATTGCACCGTCCCGACGATCGCCTGTTCAAAAGCAGGTTCCTGTACCCCAGCACTCCCCAGATCTGCGAGGAATTCCACGATCTGTCCATTGTCGTACAGCATCTTTTCAAAGTGGGGCACGGTCCAGGTGGGGTCTACTGTGTAGCGATGGAAGCCCCCGGCAACATGATCGTAAATGCCACCAAGCGCCAGAGCAATCCCCCGTTTGTTGGCGATCGTCTCCGCCTCATATCGGGATTCGTAGCGAAACCGGGAGGCCCGCAGCACCACATCCGCGTAGGGAATCATGGGGAAACTGGGACCGGGACCCACGTAACTGAGAACTCCCGTGTTGGATTCCAATCCTTCCTTTAAAAGGGTTGGTTGGAGCATCTGGGCGGGTTCTACGAGTGCCGCTGTTTGCAGACTTTCTAAAATCTTTTCCTTGATCGCCGCAACGTTTGTTTTTTCCGTGTCGTAGTATTGCCGAATCGATTGCAGAACTCTGAGAAAGTCAGGTCGTCCGTAGCGGGGTTCTAAGGGAAAGTAAGTTCCGCCATAAAAGGGCACCAAATCATCAGGAGTCAGGAACACATTCAAAGGCCAACCGCCCTGTCCGGTCAGCATTTGCAGAGTTTGCATATAAATGCTGTCCAAGTCAGGCCGTTCTTCCCGATCGACCTTAATGGGCAGAAAATTCGCGTTCATAAATTCGGCGATCGTTCCGTCCGAAAATGCTTCCCCTTCCATCACCGTACACCAGTGACAACTGGAATAGCCGATCGACAGGAAGATGGGTTTGTCTTCGCGGCGGGCGATTTCCAGGGCTTCAGCGCACCAGGGCCACCAGGCGATCGGGTTTTCAGCGTGCTTCCGCAGGTAGAGGCTTTGGGATTGGGCAAGGCGATTTGGCATGGATCTTGACCAAAAAACTCACTGCCAGTGTAACGTACTGGATTGATGCCAATGCGATAAACGCTAAGAGACGCGGAATTTCGCGTCTCCAGGGTGGGGATTTTGCAGATGGTTGAGAAATTTTGGGTTTCTACGTTTCCCTGGCATCCCGAATCGCTAGTTTTTGCAACTGCTGCACCAATAAATACCCCAGTAACCCCAAAACAATCACCTGCCCCAACAATGCCAGGGCAAGGCTTACGGTTTGGAAAGGGTTCGTGGCAACCGTCTCAGGCCAGGGAAATCCGAAGAAGGCCCAAATAATCGGGAATTTCTGAGGCTCAATCCTGAGAATTCCCAGCACGATCGGCGGCAGAAAGATCAGGGTTGCCAGTGCCCCGGTTGCCCAGGTTGCGGGTTTATTGGTGTTCGTTGCCAGAATGGTTTGGGCAATCACAGCATAAATCAACATCACACAGGCAAAGATACCCAGAATGAGCAGGGCAGTCGGTTTTGCAGAAGCATTGAGGCGATCGGCAGGCCACAGCATTATCCAGGGAATGAGTAGGGCATTGGCAATTACCAGATTCACACCAATGGCAACGGGCGCGGGACTTTTTTCACCCCAAATCAAATCCTGGATAAGATGCCCTCGCCGTTCAAAGCGGACCCAATCAAGCAGGGCCACCCGCTGGGGCGACAAGGCAGCGATCAATATCAGAAATGCCATGAAATTGATGAAGTAGGTAATTGCGAGGACAGGCCAAAAAGCATATTCTCCATAGGTGTTTACATCCGATCGCAAGCTAAATCCCAGAACCAACACTTGCAGGTAAGCAATAAATGCATAGCTTTGCCGTTTGCTCAAAATTGTGGCAGTCGGGTTATGAAAGCGCCGCTGAAGCACCCGCCAGATCCCCAGGGTTGGAAGCAGCAAATTCGCCAGGGTAAAGAGATGGGCCAGCAATACATTTTTGCCAATCGGCAGGTAAAACCACTCCATAAAATCAGCAAAGGAAGTAGTTTCTGGCCCTACAGGTCGATTCAATTGCACCCAGACAATCTGGTTACACCAAAGCATAAACAACGGAGCAAAGCTAAAGAGAGTCAGGGCCGCAAAGCTAATCGCCGTTACCGATTGCTGCCCAAAGATCGCACGACCCTTGCCCCCCAGAAAAGCCACGAGCAACGAAGCACTATAGAGCAGGGCACAGGCCGCTAAAATCAGCACATAAAAGCTCACCAGAAACGCCAGGGAAGCCCCCGAAGCAAGGGCCGTGATTACATGCAGGGGCACTACCAGGAATAAGGCCAGGTAAGCTAAAGCCGGAACTCCCAAAATTTTCCCAAGCAGGATCGTCGTACTGGGGCGCGGGCTGAGGCGAATAAAATTCAGGGTTCCCCGCTGTTCTTCCGTGGTCAGGTCACTGATTAAGGTATAAACGCCCGCCAGAAACAGACCATAAGGCAAAACCCAACTCAGGGTGAGAAACTGCCCCCGCCAGAAGCCCGGAACATCCTGACTAAACTGCATTCCTTGCCAGAAAGCCAACACAAACAAAATCTGTCCAATCACTGAAACGGAAATCGCAGCGATCGCACTCCGGGGCCGCAATCGGCCTTTCCATTCCCGCAACAATTGCGGGTTCCAGTTGCCTAATTGATTCAGAAAATTGGAATTCATAGAAGATGGGGTAATGGG
The DNA here is from genome assembly GCA_033763635.1 of Leptolyngbyaceae cyanobacterium bins.59. GTDB lineage: Bacteria > Cyanobacteriota > Cyanobacteriia > JANRKG01. The sequence continues at coordinate 11,539 of JANRKG010000229.1, read as the reverse complement.
TGATGGGTAATAGGGGATAGGTAATCGCAGCCGATTCGCCCCTAATCCCCTCCTGGGAGGGGTGCCCGAAGGGCGGGGTGGGTCAGGGGTGTCGGCTGTTCAGTTGATTCTTGGATGCTGCTTTTGCGAAAGCGAAACCCACCCCTCCCCCTCCCAGGAGGGGATTGGTATACGCAGTGATCTTAAGAAGTCTGCTGATGGCCCATTTTCAAGAAGATCGCCTCCAGGCTTTCGTGGGTGCGGGTAAAGTCGGTAATGGGGATACCTGCTTCCACTAACGATCGCAACAGGGCCGCCACTTCCTCCAAACTGCCAGAGAAATTGATTCGCACTCGGCGATCGGGCAGGATCTCACAGTTATCAACGCGAGGGTAGTTTTTGAGATGGGCTTGAATTGTATCCGGGCCATTGAGGCTGGTGATGATAATTTGCTCTTGGCTGAGGCGATTGTAGAGTTCTTGCAGGGGAGCGCTTTCCACTAGGCGGCCCAATTCCATGATCCCGATCGAGGTACAAAACTCTGCAAGATCACTCAGGATATGGGAGGAAATGAGAATGGTCATCCCCTGCCGTTGCAAGCCTCGGATGATGTCTTTGAATTGTGCCCGTGCGATCGGGTCCAGCCCAGAGACAGGCTCATCCAGCAATAAAATCGAGGGAGTATGAATAATGCTACGGGCAAGGCTAAGTCGTTGTTTCATCCCCCGCGAGAGACTGCCGATCAAACTATTCCGCTTGTTTTGCAGGCTGACCAGTTCCAGCACTGCCTTGAGTCGCTGGGTGAGGATGGGATCGCTCAGGTAATAGAGGCGGGCGAAGTAATCCAGGTAGTCCCAAACGCTCAGATCTTCGTAGAGGGGAAAGTCATCGGGTAATAGACCCAATTGACGCTTGAGTTCTGGGTTGGCCTGCCCCCGAACCAATGTATGCCCATTAACTTGAATCTCTCCGGTGGTCGGTTCTTCTGCCGTTGATAACATCCGAATCAGCGTCGTCTTCCCTGCCCCGTTGGGACCAATCAGACCATAGATTTCGCCAGAAACAATTTGTAGATTGACGTGATTGACCGCCAAATGGCCTTCAAATTGTTTCGTTAGGTTGCGGGTGGAAATTGCCAGTGGATTTGCCATTGATCATGAGAAGGTTAGAAGTGGATGAAAGAATGGAAAAAATCTGCATCATCCTGGGGATGACGGGGAGGAAAGGGTTGATGTATAGAAGTAAACATCCATTAGAAAGGGCTTTTTGGGAGTATTTTTAGTACCGATCGGGTAAAACCATGCCTAACGTAAAAGAAACACATCGAGATATCGATTTATCGGACTCGCAATATTACTTCAATCGAGAACTCAGTTGGTTGGAGTTTAACAACCGAGTTTTGGCGGAAGCTGAAGATCCCCGCACTCCCTTGCTAGAACGCTTAAAATTCACGGCGATTTTTAGCTCAAATCTAGATGAGTATTTCATGGTACGGGTGTCTACCCTGAAAGAGCAGGTGATGGCTCAGGTCAGTAAACTGACTCCCGACGGTCGCACTCCCCACCAGCAGTTAGAGGTCATTAGCAAGGTTCTGAAACCGATCGTCGCCCGTCAACATCGGCTGTTTGAACATCACTTACGCCCGCTGCTGGCCCAACAGGGCGTTCATCTGCTGAACTATATTGACCTGGATCAGGAAAAACGCTCTTATTTGCAACAGTTCTTCGAGGATCGCATTTTCCCCGTCCTCACTCCCCTGGCGGTCGATCCGGCCCACCCATTCCCCCACATTTCCAACTTGAGCCTCAATTTAGCGGTGGTTGTGAAAGATCCCAAAACGGACGAAGAACGCTTTGCACGGGTGAAAGTCCCCAGTATCTTGCCCCGCTTTGTAACCCTACCGAAAGAATTACAGGAGTACGATGGCAAACCGAGCGTCTGGACAGGGGTTCCGCTGGAGCAGGTGATCGCGCACAATCTGGAGTTTCTATTTCCTGGGATTAACATTCAGGAGTACTACCTGTTCCGGATTACTAGAGATGCGGATTTTGAGGTGCAGGAAGATGAGGCCGATGATCTGTTACTGGCGATCGAGCAGGAGATCAGCAAACGTCGATTGGGAGGTTTCGTAGTACGCCTGGAACTTCAGGCCGAAACGCCCGACTCTATCCGTCAAATGCTGATGGAAGAAATGAAACTGACGGAACAGGATGTCTACGAACTGGAAGGTCCCTTGAATCTGCGGGATTTGATGTTCTTCCTGTCCCTGCCCCTGCCCGACCTGAAAGATTTTTCCTGGAAACCTGTCATTCCGACCCGGCTGCAACGGGTGATTGGGCAAGAATTGGAAGACGGCACCCTGAGTAGTGAAGGGGAGAGTATTTTCTCCGTGATCCGTGAACGGGATGTCCTGGTTCACCATCCCTACGAGTCTTTCTCGGCTTCAGTCCAGCAGTTTGTCACCCAGGCCGCCTGTGATCCCAAGGTGCTGGCGATCAAGATTACCCTATATCGGACTTCGGGAGATTCGCCGATCGTCAAGGCTCTTGTAACCGCAGCGGAGAACGGTAAGCAAGTGGTGGCCCTGGTGGAACTGAAAGCCCGCTTTGATGAGGAGAACAACATCACCTGGGCACGACGGTTAGAAAAGGCCGGGGTGCATGTCGTGTATGGATTGGTGGGCTTAAAAACCCATACGAAAGTTGTGCTGGTGGTGCGGCAAGAAGGGGAACTGATCCGTCGTTACGTCCACATTGGCACCGGAAACTACAATCCCAAAACCGCCAACCTTTACACGGACCTGGGTATTCTCAGTTGCCGACAGGAGTTGGGGGCCGACCTGACCGATCTGTTCAACTATTTGACTGGCTACTCACGGCAGCAGTCCTACCGAAAGCTGTTGGTGGCCCCGGTTTGTTTGCGCGATCGGATGGGAGACTTAATTCGACGGGAAATCGAGCATTGCAAGAATGGACGCTCAGGCCGCATTGTCGCCAAGATGAACTCTCTGGTCGATCCCAAAATCATTCGCATCCTGTATGAAGCCTCCCGTGTAGGGGTACAGATTGATTTGATCGTGCGGGGCATCTGCTGTCTGCGTCCGGGAATCCCAGGGGTCAGTGACACAATTCGGGTTATCAGTGTTGTGGGCCGTTATCTGGAACACTCCCGTATCTTCTACTTCCACAATAACGGTGAGGAAGAGATCTTTATTGGCAGTGCCGACTGGATGACCCGCAACCTCGATCGTCGTGTAGAGGTGATCACCCCCATCGAAGACCCCGAAATTGCTAAGGACTTACAGGAGATTTTGGGAATTTTGCTATCAGATAATCGTCAAGCCTGGGAACTCCAGTCGGATGGAACTTACCTCCGGCGACGACCTAACGAGAATGAACCTGAGCTGGTTGCTCAAAAAATTCTGATGGATAAGGCATTCCAGACAATCGAAGTTTCTAAGAACGACAAATAAGGAGATTTCCAGAAAAAGATTTCTCCGCTGGTTTCGGCTGCGCTCAACCAGCCCTTGCGCCCTGAGCGTAGTCGAAGGGCCACTCATTGGTAAACTCTTTTCAAAAAATTGCCTAAGACCTAATTCAATGGAGAATTCCCCATGAGCCTGAGACTGTATCTAATGCGGCACGGTGAAACCACCTTTAGTCAAACGGGTGGCTACTGTGGCGATCTTGACGTAGACCTCACTGCTGCCGGGATGGAAATGGCTCAGGCATTTGCCGATGCTTATCAAACCGTTTCCTGGGAAGCCATCTATGTCAGCCCCCGAAAACGCACAATCGCCACTGCCAAACCTCTGTGTGATGCATTGGGGATGGAAATGCAAATTCGGGATGGCTTGCGGGAAATCAGCTACGGAGAGTGGGAAGGCAAAACCCCCGAAGAACTCCGGCAAAACTACAACGATATTTACTTGCGGTGGATGACCGAACCCGCTTGGAACGCTCCTCCAGGGGGAGAAACAGCAGTGCAAATTGCGAGCCGTGCCATGCCTGTCATCACGGCGATCGAACAAACGCATCCAACCGGAAATGTCCTCATCGTTTCCCACAAAGCCACGATTCGGATCATTATCTGTAGTTTGCTGGGAATTGACCTGGGACGCTACCGGGATCGAATCACAGCCCTTGCAGCGTCCGTCAGCATTGTGAAGTACGGAGAGTACGGCCCATTGCTGGAAGTTTTGGGCGATCGATATCATTTGCCGGAACATTTACGATCGCTGCCAGGCACTTAATCGCTCCTGTCTCGTAAAGGCTCTCTTCGGTTTCGCTCAGAGAGCCAATCCCTTCAGTTTCACATTAGAGACAAAACAAAGAAATCTTAAAATGCTGTAAACTTATATTAAATTCAAGACCTATGTAAATTTATGTCTACAAATCTCGGATTTGGTACACCCAGAGTTCAGCCGAAAGCTACAAAGAAACCCAATAAGCGGGCGGAAGCTTCGAAAGAGTACGATCGCATGAAGACGGACGGGGTGCCAGATTTTGAGATTTACATTCGGATTGAGGGCAAAAAGCAGTGGTATCCCGTTGGGGTGATTGCGGTCAAGCGTTCCAGCCAGATTAATCAGGCTATCTTTGCCAACCAGGAAGAACTCTTGAAGGGCGCGTTTCGGATTTATCCCATCCTGCGAAAGCACCAACAGCAATTGGAATACGGCTACCGTCTGAAAGAATTTAAGGACGAACCGATTCAATTAGCTGTTCAACCCAGCAACTCCATAACAGGGGGTGTTCAGAATCTCCTCGCCCAGGTGCAAGATCGGATCAGTTTTCTGTTTAAGGGGAGCTAAGTACAAAAACGATGGGACAGTTAGAACGCCTGGTGCTGCTGGCGGAAGATGAGTTGACCCAGTACAGTACCGATGCCCGCAAGATTGAGAAACTGCTCCAAAAAATTGGCCTGTCTGTTTCTCTCGCAGAACAACGGCAGGTGCGCTCTGAGTTGTTGGCTCAGATGCCCACCGATCCCCTGAGTCAGTTGGTTGAGAAGCAACGCCAGACGGTGGCTCTCCCCTTTTGGGGCATTGCAGGACTGGGGTTGTTATTTGGGATTTCCTTTTCTCAACCTGTGGATTTTTTAGCGACGATCGCCGGGGGAGCCATTGCCTTCAAGGTGCAGCAATGGGGATGGCGACTTCAGGCAAAACGTCTGGTGTTGCAAACCCTGGATGAGATTGAGGAGCGAATTAAGAATCCCACTTCTGTATGAAAAAGAGGGTAGCGGTATGGAAGTAGTGATGCTCCAGAGTGCCTACCCTAAAAGCTTCATTTACGACTACAACCTCCAGTTAGTAATGCATTAAACCGAATCACTACTTCTGAATCGCTACCTGGTTCTGCGTTGATGGGCTGGTTCCGTGGCATAAAATTACACGTATCTCGGCATAATCCCTAATCAATTGTGAGATGAGTTGTGAGGGTTGCTATAGCAATGCCACTGTGTTGTTTAGTTTTTTGAAGCTAAGGTGTAAATTCTTTGATCCTGCTTAGGGAGCTTAAAACTATGAAGGTAGAATTTTATGAGATATACACAACTTCCTATCCTAGTGAGGTTGGGGGAAGGGACTGAAATCCTTTATTCGGCTGAGCTTAGTACCTCTTATTATGCCGTAGTTTAAAACTTCCTCAACCCCTCCTTCGCTTTAACTCACTACATTAGAAGTAAGACTATGCTAAATCTTACTAAGGCGAGAGGTTTCACCTACGAAGATTTAACAACTGCCATCATTCGAGATCCAGTTATAGCTTCGCCGGAAATGACCGTAAGGGAAGCGATCGCCCGGATGAATGGGGCGCAATCGCATGGTGAGGCGGACTTCACCGAAGAAACAAAATCGGGGCCACTTGAAGCCTATGCAAGCTGTGTCGTCGTCGTGGAAGAAAACCACTGGGTTATCGGCATTTTCACAGAACGGGATGTAGTGCGTTTATGTGCCAATTACCCATTACTGGATGAGGTGCCCGTAAGCCAGGTGATGACTGCCCCGGTTCTGACCCTGCGGGAATCAGATTGTACCGATCTTTTTTCTGTCGTTACTGTATTGCAACAAAACCATATCCGGCATTTGCCTATTGTGGACGACCAGGATAGCCTGGTGGGGCTGGTGACCTATGAAACTCTGCAACAGGTATTGCAACCCACCGAGCTATTACATCTGTTTCAACGAGAGCAGGTTGTTGCCCATTTAGCGACCCAGATTCGCTCCTCTCTGAGACTGCAAACCATCTTAGAGACTGCCGTTGAGCAAATTTATCAGGTGATGGGTTGCGATCGCGTCAATATCTGGAAATTGGAGTCCGACTCTTCCAGCATAGTGGTGGCAGAGTCAACCCACTTACCTCGAACTCTGATAGGGAAACAGATTCGTGACGATTGCTTTCAGTCCCGCTTACCCGAAGTCTACCGTAAGGGATATGTCCGGGTCGTGCCCGACATTTACACCACGGAGATGAGTGAGTGCCATCGGGCGTTTCTGATTCACTTGCAAATTCGGGCTAAGGTGATACTACCGCTCTTTTGTGGGGAGCAATTGTGGGGTTTGCTGAATGTGTCGGAAAGCCAAACCGCACGGGATTGGCAGGCAGATGAAATTGATTTACTCCGTAAGCTGGCAACCCAGTTGACGATCGCCATCCAACAGGCTTCCACCCATGAACAATTGCAGTCTGAATTGCAAGAACGTCAGCAAGCCGAAACCCTCCTCCAGATTAAGAACGATCTCCTCAACAGGGTTGCCACTCAAGTGTCTCTGACCGATACCCTGAGTTACGTTTGCACCAAAATTGAGCAAATATTGGACGGGGCAATTGGCTCAATCTTACTTCTGGAGAACAACCAACTGCGGGACGGAGCCGCCCCTGGCTTGCCCGATGACTATCGCCGCCAGATTGATGGGATTGAGGCGGGGGAGGGGGTCGGTTCTTGTGGCACCGCCGCGTATCGTCGAGAGCAGGTGATTGTGGCAGATATTGCCACCGATCCCCTGTGGCGAGATTTTAAAGATCTGGCCCTGGCATCTGGTTTGCAGGCTTGCTGGTCTACTCCCATTGTTGCCTTCGATGGGTTAGTGCTGGGAACATTTGCCATCTACTATCGCCAGGTACGATCGCCCCGTACGGATGAGATGGCAATTGTCGATAGCCTGGTTCATATCGTCATGCTAGCCATCCAACGGCATCAAAACGAAATTGCCCTGAAGCAGACCAATCTAAGGTTGCAGGAAGCTCAGCGTATCGCCCACCTGGGCAACTGGGAACTGGATCTCCAGCACAATACCACCTACTGCTCTGAAGAAGTGTTACGCATCTTCGAGATCGATCCCCCACAATCTGGCACATCCTACGAAACCTTTCTGAATCGGGTGCATCCAGAGGATCGTGCGGTTGTCGATGCTGTCTTTAACCAGCATCTGCAAGATCTCCAACCCTACAACCTGGTGCATCGTTTGCAGATGCCCGATGGTCGAATTAAGTATGTGCGCGCGCAGTGTGTGACCCGTTACAGTGCGGACGGCTCCCCCCTGATCTCGCAGGGAACGGTACAGGACATTACCCAGCAGCAAGAGGCTGAGATCCATCGCGATCGCGCCGAAGCGTCGCTGCGTCAGGTGATTGAGGGCACTGCTACCTTCACAGGCGAAGCATTCTTTCCAGCCCTGGTGCGCCATATTGCCGAAGCGTTGGGAGTCCGCTATGTTTCGGTTTCCCAGGCGACCTCTGAGGGATTTCAAGTCCTGGCCTTTTGTGCCGATGGAGAGCTTTGCCCCCCCCAATTTTTTCCTTACGATTTAGTGCCCTGTTGCCGTCAGGCACTCCAAACCGGACGTTGCTGCCATCCTGAGGGAATTCTCGCACTTTATCCAGACAATCCTCTGTTTACCGACTTGCAGATCGAAAGTTATTTGGGTGTTGGCTTACGCAATGCCGCAGGCGAACCGACGGGCAATCTCTGCGTTCTCCACGATGCTCCCCTCGCAGACCCCGACTGGGCACAAACTCTGATCTCTATTTTCGCGGCCCGTGCCGGGGCTGAGCTGGAGCGACTCCTTACAGCGCAAGCTCTGGAGCAACTCAATGCAGCGTTGGAAGAACGAGTCGCCCAGCGTACTACCATACTAGCGGAACGAGAAGCCCGGTATCGAGGGCTGCTGGAGGGCGCGGCTGATGCCATTTTACTGGCTGATCTGCAAGGCAACATCCTGGAAGCAAACCAGAAAGCGGAAGCCCTATTTGGCTACCCTCTGGCAGAACTGACCACGTTGCATTTCAGCCAACTGCATCCGGCTGAGGCGCTGCCCAGGGCAAGGAATAACTTTGCTGAAATCGTTCAAAAACAACGAATCCGGGTCTTAGATGAAATCTTTCAGCGACCCGATGGAACCACGGTATCTGTGGATGTTACTGCAACCGTCATTGACCTGAACGGAGAAATCCTGGTGCAGGGGATTTTTCACGATATCTCTGAGCGCAAAGCGATCCAGCAGGCGTTGCAGGAATCCCAACAATTTCTGCAAACCGTGCTGGATACTGTACCGCTCTCCGTGTTTTGGAAAGACCGATCCTCTAACTATCTGGGGGCAAACCAGCGCTTTCTCCGTGATGCAGCACTCAGTTCTGCCTCAGGGTTGGTGGGTAAAACTGACTTTGATATGCCCTGGGAAGCTACCGAGGCGGAAGCCTATCAAGCCGACGATCGCGCCATAATCGAGAGCGGCACAGCCAAACTCGGAATTATCGAAACCCGGCACCAACAAGACGGCACAAAAATCTGGCTGGAAACCAACAAACTACCCCTGCGTAACCTGGCGGGCGATGTCGTCGGGGTTCTCGGCACCTATCAAGACATTACCGCTCGTCGAAATGCTGAAATTGTTCTGCGGCGACAGTTAGCAGCGATCGAAGCCGCGATCGATGGCATCGCTATTCTTCAGGATGAACAGTATGTGTACCTTAACTCCTCTCACATAGCGCTGTTTGGTTATCAAAGTACGCAAGAACTGGTCGGACAAAGTTGGCGAATTCTGTATTCTCCTGAGGAACTGGAGCGGTTTGATCAGGAGATTTGGCCCGCTTTACATGAGCAAATGTCCTGGCAGGGAGAAGTGACCGCGACACGCAAAGATGGAACCACATTTCCTCAGCAATTATCACTGACGCTCTCGGCAGATAATATCCTGATTTGTGTTTGTCAGGATATTAGCGATCGCAAACAAGAACAGGCCGTACTCCAGCAAAAGACCGATGAACTGGATCGGTTCTTTTCCCTGGCGTTAGACTTGCTCTGTATTGCCAATTTAGAAGGCCGTTTTGTTCGTTTAAATCATCAGTGGGAAAAAGTTCTGGGCTATCCGCTCTCGGATTTAGAAGGTTCAGAATTTATGGATTTTGTGCATCCAGACGATGTGGAGATGACGCTCCAGGCGATGCAAGCCTTAGAGCAAGGTGAGGATGTTGTTGGTTTTACCAATCGATATCGCTGCCGGGACGGCTCTTACCGCTGGATTGAGTGGCGTTCAGCTCCCAGTGGTGACTTGGTTTATGCCGCCGCTAGGGACATTACTGAGCGCAAACAGACCCAGAACCGACTTACTGAGAGCAATTACCAACTTGCAGTTACCAACCAGGAACTGGCACGGGCTACCCGCCTTAAAGATGAATTCCTCGCCAATATGAGCCACGAACTTCGAACTCCCCTCAATGCCATTCTGGGCATAACGGAAGGACTCCAGGATGCAGTCTTTGGCATCGTCAATGAGAAACAACTCAAAGCCCTCCGCACCGTAGAAAGTAGTGCTGCTCATCTGCTAGTTCTGATCAATGACATCCTGGATGTAGCCAAAATTGGGTCGGGTCAAATTAACCTGGAGTGCAGCCAGGTCTTTTTAGAGCAGCTTTGTTCCTCCAGTATGGCGTTCATCAAGCAACAGGCATTTAAGAAACAAATCCATCTGCAAACCACCATTTCCCCTCACCTCCCCACTCTATTCGCCGATGAACGACGGATTCGGCAGGCATTACTGAACTTGCTGACCAATGCAGTCAAGTTTACGCCAGAAGGAGGAACGGTTTCCCTGACGGTTTCCCTATTCCCTCCAGGAGCTAATACGGATCAGCAGCCCTATCTTCGTATAGCTGTAACGGATACCGGAATAGGGATTGCCCCTGAAAATACGGGTAAATTGTTTCAACCTTTTGTGCAAATCGACAGTGCCCTTAATCGACAATATACGGGAACCGGATTGGGATTAGCCCTGGTTAAGCAAATCGTCGAACTTCATGGCGGGCAAGTCGGACTCACCAGCGAATTCGGGATAGGCAGTTGTTTCACGATCGACCTCCCCTATGATCCCACGCTGCTCCCAGCTTCAACGAATTGGTCGATCGCTAATGAGGATCACCTCTCGGTTAGCAATCCTGATGATCTGACTTCCACCCAAGCTCCTTTGATTTTACTGGCAGAAGATAATCCTGCTAACGTTGTAACCATCTCCAGCTATCTGGAAGCAAAAGGATATCGTCTTCTGTTCGCCCATGACGGACAGGAAGCGATTGACCTGTCGCTCTCTCACCATCCGGATGTGATTCTGATGGATGTGCAAATGCCGGGGATAGATGGCTTAGAAGCAATGAAGCAAATTCGCCAGCAGGAAAAGTTGCGTGAGACCCTGATCATCGCCTTAACGGCGTTAGCAATGAAAGGCGATGAGGAACGCTGTTTAGCGGCTGGAGCGGATTACTATCTCAGCAAACCCGTTTCGCTTAAGCAGTTGAGTAGCTTGATCCAAGAGCTGTTATCCAATCGTCGTCCTGAATAATGGCTGAAGCTGTCTAACCAGCCCTTGGTAGTGATTCAGAAGTAGTGATTCGGTTTAACGCATTGCTAGCTGGAGGTTGTAGGCGTATGCAAGCCCAAACTTACATCCATACCTCTTGGTTAAGGACGCTTGATAAGGCTCAAATGCCTGAAACTTCGTTCACGATCTTGGCTTAACCGAAAAGGATTGAAACTTACATAATGTCTTTTGCCTTCATTGGAGAAAACCAATTGCAAGCGATCGTGTGAAACCTTAATTTGAACCGTCCCTTTAGAAGCTTTCCGTCGAGAATCGATTTACTGCAAAAATAAGACTATCTGCTCATCACTAAAAAGGCAGGCACTGTTTGTTTCAGGAGATCAGGTGGCGTTGTTTCTGAACGACGATATGATCTCATGGGATATGAAATGAGGTTTCAAGGATTTCAGGCTCCGTTTCATATCACGACATTACAAATCGATTACTGAAGGTCAGCCCTGAACAGGCGAAAGAATCGCTGGCAGCTATCAGGGAATAGGACGGTCAGTAGAGAGAGAAAATACAACCAAACCTGTATGAGTGAGGAAATACAATCGGCTGATTGGAGGCAGAGAATTGAGATTGTTCAGGGTGACATTACCCGCCAGGACGTAGATGCGATCGTCAATGCGGCGAATGAGTCATTGCTGGGCGGGGGTGGAGTCGATGGTGCCATTCATCGAGCCGCTGGACCGCAACTGCTGG
>JANRKG010000228.1:0-4459 GCA_033763635.1 Leptolyngbyaceae cyanobacterium bins.59 | reverse complement strand
ATTAAATTTAGCTGACATCATTTTTGCAAACTGCTGCGATCGGAGTTTTGAGTGAAAGATTCGACTCAATCATCAGGAAGTAAAAAAAGATACATTCACGGAATTAAAAATTACTTCTCTTCGATCGATGATTTCTTACTGAAAAAGCTATTTTAGTAAAGGTTGGAAGCTTTGTGATGAATAAAACAAATTCACAAAAGGAATAAAAGACCGTCGCTGAATGTAATAAACAGAACTTGACAATGTTAGTTTTTAAGTTAAATTGCAAAAAATCTCTTTACAGAAAGAGAAATTACGATACAGATTTCAAATAGATCAGGATGCTAGAAAGTTTCTGTCTAGAAACTTCTACCAACTAAAGAACAAATGGGGAAAAGCAATATTACTGCCGGGTTAGCGGTCCTGGTTGGCATTTCAGCATCACCGATGATGGCGCAAGCTGCTTCCTTAACGGGATCATCGGTGAATGTGGTAGAACTAACGTCAACGCAAATTCGGCAAGATTTAGCAGCCCAGAAGTACAGGGTTCAAGATTTAGTCAGTGCTTATCAAGCACGGATTGATTTATATAATCCAACCTACAATGCATTTACTTACATTAATCCTTTTGCATTACAGGATGCGGCAGCGGCGGATGCTTTTTTCCTGGCAAACAATAATCGGATTCCTGATAACAAGCCCCTCTTCGGTGTGCCTGTTGTCATTAAGGATTCGATGAATATTGCAGGGGTGCGGACAACAGGTGGCTATACGGGTTTTACCAGTGAGAACGGTGGCATCGACATGATTGCCCTGACCGATTCGCCGATCGTTGCGCGTTTGAAAGATGCAGGGGCCATCATTCTAGGGAAAACGAACCTTCCCAGATTTGCTCGAAGTGGGGCGAATGCAAACACCAGTTACCTGGGTCCCACGTTCAATTCCTACAACATTAATATCGTACCGGGTGGAAGTAGTACGGGAACGGCAACGGCAGTCTCCGCCAGCTTTGCGGCTGAGGGCACTGCGGAAGAAACAGGTGGGTCGATTCAAAATCCGGCGGGTGCCCAAGCGCTGGTGGGGATCAAACCAACGTTCGGCCTAGTGCCCACCAGTGGTGGGATTCCGCTCGCGGGTTCAACCCGTGATGTGTTTGGTCCAAATTCAAAAAGTGTGACCGATGCTGCCAATTTCCTGTCAGTGATTGCCGGATATGATCCGTCTGATCCCCTTTCGACAGTGGCGATCGGGAAAGTGCCAACCGAGGGCTATGCTGCGGGGTTAAGCACCACATCTCTGCAAGGAAAGCGATTTGGGCTATTTGGTCCGGGATTTAGAAATGCGGAGTTAGCACCAGAAACAAAATCGCTCTATGACAATGCCGTCTCTATTTTGAAGGGGCTGGGGGCGGAAGTGGTCGCTGATCCTTTTGCAGGAACCAATTTCAATACCATTGGGGCAACCTTCTCGGCCTTGGGGGGTGTCAATACCCCCTATGACCTGACCCAGTGGTTGAAAACCCTTGATCCAAGCAAGTCCCCCACGTCCGTTGCCGAGTTTAAGGCGCTCACTGGGATCGATCTGCTGGCTGAGAATGGTCCCTTGCTGGGAGCGTTTACCCCTGTGAATGGTCTTGCCGAGTCCGTGAAGCAACCCGATGTGTTCCAAACGGATTTGGTGAAAAAATTCATGGAAGGACGGGATACGATGTTGTCCGTATTCCGACAAGTGTTGACGACTAACAATCTGGATGGGTTATTTTTCCCGCAACAATTGAGAGAACCGGGAGCGTTATTTGGGGGCACCTATAGCGCTCCTACCGTACCGGAGATCAATTTGCTGGGAACGCCCCAGGTCAATTTACCGGGTGGCTACTACGCTTCTGGAACTCCGTTTAGTGTCGCATTCTTAGGCGATACCTTCACAGAAGCGAGTTTGCTCAACTTTGCTTATGCATTTGAGCAAGAAACGAAATTCCGGGTTGCCCCCAATTTGGTCATTGTGCCCGAATCTTCGCCTGCGACTGCACTGCTGTCCCTGAGCTTCCTGAGTGCGATCGTCCCCTTCCGCCGGAAAAAAGTCCGGGAACTGGTGAAGGCTTAGACACCAGGCCCCAAGAGCGATCAAAGTCAAAGATCGTAGGGTAGGCATCTTGCCTGCGATCCAAGGGAGATGCTTGCCCTGCGGTGGGTGGGGATTCTCTTCGTCAGAAATCTCCTAAGGAGATTTTTGACGAAGAATCTACTCGCTGGTTTCGACTTCGCCCAACCCGCGCCCGCGCCCTGAGCGAAGTCGAAGGGCACCCACATTCATCACAACCAGTTCGTCTGCTACTTCCATCGCTTCTTCCTGATTGTGGGTAACAAACACCGTTGTCACAGAGACTTCGGAATGCAATCGCCGTAATTCTTTTCTTGTCGTCGCCCCTGGAATCGACCTGAGCAGATTATAGCGATCGGACGATTTGGAGCAGCAATAAATTACGATGAGCTTTACCAACAATTAGCAGCAGATGGAATTTTCCTGATTCACTCGCCTGAGCAGCATCTCCTCGCCAGTGAGCTACCACGTTGGTACTCTCTACTTGACGGTCTAACACCTAAAAGTCTTTGTTTTTCGGAGCCGCCTGATATTGCTGTTCTTGAACAAGAGATTGGATTCCCGCTATTTCTCAAAGGTAGCCGTCAAACTAGCCGTCATAAAGCTGCGCTTTCAATTATTCGTACCGCTGAAGATTACTATCGAGCCATTGAGATTTACAAAGAAGACCCTATTTTACGATGGCAAGACCTTGTTTGCCGTGAGTTTGTCCAACTCCGACCTGTTCCATCTGAACCAACTGAAGAAATTCCTCCGTCATTTGAGTTTCGCTCGTTTGGGTGGCGGGGGAAATGTGTTGGTGCAGGACAATATTGGTCAACTTCCTACCGCTGGAATTTAGAGGGAGAAAGAGCAGCCTTAGCAATTGCTCAAGCAGCAGCATTGCGGCTCAATTTACCATTTGTAGTAATTGATGTTGCACAGACTGTTACTGGAGAGTGGATTGTGATTGAATGCAATGATTCTCAGGAGAGTGGATATGCTGCTATTTCTCCTTTTGGATTATGGCAAAATCTGATTGATGAGGAGCGGAAACTTGCAGGGTTGCGCCGCAATGTCTAATCGGGTCGCTGGAGTTTTTTTCTCCAGATTCCTTGCCTTAAGCTAGTAGTTGTCATCGCTCAGATCATCAGTTGATCATTTGGACGATGGTTCTCCTACAGGGGACTTTCACCCTATTAGTTCACGCCCATGTTAGGCATACATAATTCCGTTGCAGCAAACTATCAGGGTTAATCGGTACGGTAAAAGAGTTAGTTGATAGCCGTTCAACAGACCTGTTAGCATTATCTTTGATTAGGGAAAATTAAAACTTAATCCGCTTGATGCGAGGGCTATACCGGATGGTTCGCTTTGATTTTCCTCCTCCCTGGAGGATTGCAGGAGAGGTAGTGCAGGGGATTTGGCTGATTGATAGTGCCCATGTTGCAGAGTATATTCCTAAACAATTTGAGATAGTGAATGTGTTGGGCAGCAAAACGATTTGTTGTTTGCAATTTAACAACTATAATCATCCCCACTCTCTGCTTCAATATCAGGAGTTGATCGTGAACCCGGCTCTAGTTGCTTATAATGGGCGCAAAGGGTTTTGGTCTTCTCATATTTATGTCAATACAGAGCTTTCCCTATCCTGGGGACATCTGTTAGGTTTGCCAAAGGAAATTGCTACCTTTGAATGGAATCGAAACAGGTTTGCTGTGAAGCAAGATCACAAATTGCTTCTTGAAGCTGAATTTGCTCAGCCAGTTTTCAGATGGAATATGCCGTTCAACCGGGGTACTGGTTTTGGTTTATTAGATGGAAAGCCAGTTTACTTTAATATTCTTAAGGGTCACGCTAGAGGAGTTGGGATAGGACGCATAAGACCTCGCATTCCAACAGATAGCACTCTCTCGTTCCTGTCTATGCTTCAGCCAACTTGGATAGCGTTAAATCATCGAATGCTTGATTGTTTATGGAATAAGCCTACCCTTGCTTGAGGATGATGCGAAGGTTTCACTCACTTCCTAACAGTAGTCCCACTGGATCAAAGATAGAGAACAATGGACTGTTTCAAAGTGCTTTACTCCAAATGTTAAGTAGATCGGCATGATTAAAATATCAATCCCGAACCGCCCTCATCCCCCAACCCCCTTCTCCCTTTGGGCTACTGTGTATACACATCTTGAACATGGGCCAGAGTCCAACCCTGAAAGATCCCCTCAAACGTTTGCAGTCCTTTGAATAGCGTCCTGATTCCTGGTGGTCGTTGGCTTTGTAGCCCAGACCATCCACCTAAACGGGCAATCAGCCAGGTTGCCCAAGCCAAGGTGTAGGGAGAATAAGGGTTCTGTTGCTTACGGGTGCGTCCCTCCAGGGTTACAGCCAGATCGCTTAAACA
>JANRKG010000227.1:0-4423 GCA_033763635.1 Leptolyngbyaceae cyanobacterium bins.59 | reverse complement strand
CCAAATCAGCTTCAGGGGTCGCCCTCTCCCTCTCCGACTGCCAGCCCTCAACCATCGCCAGATCAATCGGTGATTCCTCCAGGGGTTAACCCGGTCAGTTCTGCGGCGGTTGCTGCTAACTCTCCCGACGCGGCTTCCAGTCCAGCAGCCATCCTTACTGATCCCCAGGCATTGAGACAACTCAACCAGAAGCTTTACACCCAGCTTGATACCGCCTGGAGGACAGCCCCGCAGTTTAATGAAAGGCTCACCTACCGGGTCAGTGTGCGGAATGACGGAAAAATTGTCGGGTACAAAGCTGAAAACTCAGCCGCCCTTAACAGTGTTAACCAAACGCCATTGCTGAATTTAGTAGAAGTTCCTACCGCCGATCGCCCTGCTCAATCGGAACCCATTACCCAATTCAAAGTCGTGTTTACTCCGAACGGTGTACTGGAGGTGAATCCCTGGCATGGCTACCCGACTTCCCTCACCCCTATTACAGATGGCAATCGAATTAAACAATTAAATGAAAAGCTTCATACCCAGATTGATCAGAAATGGCAGGGCACCCCTGACTTCAAAGAAGATCTGGTGTATCGGGTGAAGGTGAGTAATGAAGGAGGACTGGCGGGATACGAAGCCATGAATCAGCCAGCAGTCGATTTTGCCCAGAAAACCCCACTCCCATCCCTGCTGAAAGTAACCCCTGAAGCGCAGGGGAAGGTTGCCGAGTTTCGGGTGGTTTTTAAGGGAAATGGGGTGCTGCAAGTGAGTCCCTGGGATGGGGCCAATCGATAGGTTAGCCCTCGGCTGCCAAGGGATTTGCAAATTGATAAAGTACCTGTCCCTGGGCGGAGCGAAGCCGCAGCCCAGGGACAGTTCTTAGGTTGAGCGAAGCCTCAGGGATGTTATTTTGCTGCATGTCTCCAAGCCCTCAAGGATGACGGGTGCCGTCTGCCATGATGGTTCCAGTCAAGTTCACTTCATTGAGGTTCGCCTTCCAGAGGTTCGCGCCACTGAGGTCTGCTCCCCTCAAATCCGCCCCATTCAAGTCCGCTGTAATCAAATTAGCGCCTGTAAAATCCACTTCCTTAAGATCCGCCTCAATCAGCATTGCGCCGATCATATCTGCTAACCCTAAATCGGCTTTCGGCAGTTGGGCACGGCTCAAATCCGCCCCATTCAAGTTAGCCTTCCAGAGTTTGGCAGCGGTTAAAATGGACTCGCTCAAATTTGCCCGACACATTTCAGCCGCGATCAGATTGGCGTTCGTCAGGTTCGTTTCCGTCAAATTGGCTTCAATTAAGTTAACCGCTGTTAAATTGGCCTGACTCAGATTGGCTCTGCTCAAGTTTGCATAGGTTAGATTGACACGAATGAGATTGGCATTCGCCAGATTCGCCCATGACAGATTCACTCCACTCAAATTCACCTTATACAGATCGACCTGGCTCAGATCAACTCCGCTAAAATCCCTTTCCCCTGCTGCGTAGCGCCTCAGAAGCTCATCCACATCCATGCCGTGTCTCTCAAATTGATTCCATTCGCTGAGTAGATTACACAGGTCATGTTTCCTGTGATTCTAGAACCCTGATTTCTGAAATCGATTAACTCTTATATTGCTTTACAGGGGTTTTATCTCCTGTCCCGTATAGAAGAGTTAGTTAATTATTATCGGTTCGATCGTTCATCCTGAGAAGCATTCCCAAAGGGAGGTGTTCAAATTGATACTGAAAGGTCTATTAGAGAAAAGTTGATAGCCATCCAGCCTACCGATTGAAAGCAGTTCTCCGAACGCCCCGACTTTTATCCGAGCAGTTGTGATTTTGTTAGGGTAGGGAAACAATCTCCTCTCCTACCTTTCCCGATTCTGTAGGACAAAACTTTTCAAATAGAGATTTCAAACAGAGACAACCCAACAAGGCCATGCCTAGACCTATTCCTTCCCAGCAAGATCCCTGGCTGGCAGTCAATCTTTCCATGATCTTCTCAGGACTCGGATTGATCTATGTTGGACGAAGATGGGAAGGTCTCCTGTTTGGGTTGGTTCAATCTGGGGCGATTGCCTTTGTCGGATGGTCAATTTTTGGTGCTTCTGGTAACACAGCCCTTGGATTGCATTTTATCTTACCAACAATTTTTATTTACGTTGTCAGTCTCTTTGAAACCTATCGCTCTGTCACCGGGGGAAGCATTTTAGAGGCTCAACATCATCTCAAGAGCCGTCAAGACCCCTGGTTTGCTGTTTTTCTCTCTCAAGTGATCCCTGGCTTAGGGCATCTCTATGCAAAACGGCTATGGTTGAGCGTAGCCTTTATGGTTGGCACGATTGTCGTGCTGACACTCACCGCATTTTCTGTTCGTTTCATGGTGCTGCCGCCCCTCCTGTTCGCAATCGCCTGTTACCACAGCTACACTTTATTTCCCGGTCGCCTTACAAAGGCTAAGACTTTACTGGTTGCGATCGTCACAGGTGCATTTATTCTGCGGCTTCTCCTCGGTTCGGCCCCCGTTTGGATTCGTTATCAAGTTGAATTCTTTACCATTCCAAGTGGGTCCATGCTGCCCACTCTACAGGTTAAAGATCGAATTCTAGTTTACAAATCCAGGAACTATCAGCCCCAAACAGGAGATATTGTTGTCTTCCGCCCTCCACAGACGACGGGAGAGGGAGCGGTTTGGGGCAAGTTTTATGTCAAGCGGGTCATTGGGAAACCGCTGGAAGCCATTGAGGTAAAAGCAGGTCTTGTTTACATCAATAACCAACCGCTTCAGGAACCCTACCTTGGGGAAGCGCCAGATTACCAGTGGGGACCTGCGATCGTCCCTGGTCAGTCCTATTTCATGATGGGCGACAACCGTAACAATAGTGTGGATTCCCATGTGTGGGGTTTTCTACCCGCCCAAAATATTGTGGGTCGTGCGTACAAAATTTACTGGCCTCCCCAGCGGATTCAGCCATTACGATCGTTACCGTAGGGACCTTACCTGAAGCGATTTTTCGAAGAGAGTTTAGCGATGGGTGCCCTTCGACTGTGCTCAGGGTACAGACGCTGGTTTCGGCTTCGCTCAACCAGCGGGGAGACAATTTTCTCCAAATTCCCTTGGGGGATCTTGAGACCTAAAACGACAATACCGTCCGTAACGTCCCCTGCCAGATGGTTCCCGTCGCTCGATTATTCGGGTTGTTTACCAGGGAAAAGACGGGGGTGACTGTAATTTGGTCGTTCAGGGGCAGATTGTAGAACACCTCCCAATTCGTTTGGGTTGCATTGCCCAGACGGCCTTCCACAAAAGGTTGCCCCACGGCTAACCCTGCCGATGCTCCCGGAACTGCCACATCCCGCAAAAACAGGCCGATCGCCCAGGTATTGGGGGACAGATCAATCCGTTCCGCCAAGGCAGTATTGAATCCACGATAGGTGCCAAATCCATACCGCGCAAAAACAGCCGTTTTGCGGTTCAATGCCCACTCTGCGTTGATCCCCCCCGCATTCACCGTTGTCTGGTTGATGCTGGCAACCGTGTACTGCAACCGTACCGCCACCGTTCGCCCCAACTGGTATTCCAGTTCAGCGCTACCCTGATACTGAGTGCCACCCAAAAAACTCCCCTGATCTCGATTGGGATCGCTGGCGTTCGCTGCAATATAAAGGGTTCTGAATGTGAAGGGTCCTGTGTTCCAGGCTATGGCTGCCCCTGCTCCTCCGGGGCGATCGATTGTGTTCTGGACAATCAGCGGGTTGTTTACAAAAAAGCTGGAACTAAAGTCTACGGCTGAATTGTTGGCGAAACTGTTGCGATCGATAAAGTCTCTGGGAGCCATGCGGGGGCCAACGGTCACTGCCAGCCCAGGTTGAGGACGAATCGTGTAGTAGAGCTTACTTAAGGTAACAGTGGGACCATAGCCGACAGACTCCAACCCTCCCCCATCCGCCAGCACGCCCAGAGTGCCCAGTAAATTTCGATCGCGACTGTGGGCAAGCCCGATCGCATCCAGGCCGTTGTTTCCCGTTTCCAACTGGGTGAGGAGTAAATCCTGTGGCGCAAAGCTGGTTAAGAAGTTGAGACGGGTGCGGGCAATCACGGTACTGCCAGCCTGACTTCCGGCACTAAAGGCGATGACAGCTTGCCCCTGAAGTTTTGTGGTGGTCGAAAACTCGTTGGCTTCTAGCTCTCCCGTTGTGGCTTCCAGGCGATCGAGGCGTGTTCTTAAATCCTCCAGGGCTGCTCCATACAGACTTTGTAACTGCTGAATGGTAACCAGGTCTTCTTCCCGAATGACTTTACGGTCCCGCTCCTGCACCAGAAGTTCCTGTGTCCGGGTGAGAAAGGTATTGAGGGCTGCGATGAACTCGGAACGGGTCATGGCCCGATTCCCCCGAAAGGTCTGGTCTGGGTATCCCAGAATAATTCCGTAGCGCTCCACCAGGGATTGCAG
>JANRKG010000226.1:0-7094 GCA_033763635.1 Leptolyngbyaceae cyanobacterium bins.59 | reverse complement strand
ATCCGAACCAACAAATGTGGCAACGCAGGAAGTCGCGAGTAATCCCGATCGCTATATTGGTCAGACTGTAACCATCAGAAGCGAACCCATTAGGAAATTTGGGCCAAACTCATTCACTGCAAAGGATGAACGAGTGTTTGGTAGTGAACCCATTTTAATCCTGAATGCATCTGGGAAACCTTTTGCTCTGCCTACTGATGAAGATACAGAGGTACAAATCACGGGGGAAGTTCGCAGGTTTGTGGTTGCAGATGTTGAAAAAGAATACAATCTTGGCTTAGAAGCAAATACCTATCAAGAATACGAAAATAAACCTGCCATTATTGCTCGATCGGTTGCTCTTTCCCCTAAACCAGGAGAGATTACTAAAAATCCTGAGCAGTATTATGGCAAAACCTTAGCGGTTGCTGGCGAAGTAAAGGATGTTCCAAGTACGACGGCATTTACGCTAGATGAAGATCAATTGTTTGGTGCAGAAGATTTACTCGTGCTCCATACCTCTCCTCAAGCAACGCCTCCCCGTCCGATTCAAGATGGTGAAAAAGTTGCAGTTACAGGTGTTTTGCGGCCTTTTATCGTAGCGGAATTTGAGCGAGACTACGATTTAACCTGGAGCCTGGATCTGAAGCAAAAGCTAGAGGCAGAGTACAAAAACAAACCTGTATTAGTCGCAACGGGAGTTTATCCGTCAGCCATTCCCCAATCAGCTCAGTAATACCTGTGGTAATGCGATCGGCAGATAAGCAGTTTCTCAATAACTCCAATCAAAATCAAAGCTTGTCCTTCCATCTACACCTGTCATAGCAAACGCTACCCTCGCGTTCGAGAATCTGACGGGTATCAGAAACCGAGCCAAGGTCAGAGGTGCCGAACAGCGACGAGAGCATCACGCTTGGGCGTTTTACCAGTTGAAGCAATTGACGCGTTATAAAGCCAATATCGCAGGTGTTCCGGTCGTCAACATTGACCCGCGGTACACTCGTCAAACCTGTTCCCAATGTGGACATATTCACCCTGAGCCAGGGAAGTCCTATCGGAACGGAAAGACGTTTAAGTGTGGGCATTGTGGGTTTGAACATGATGCTGATGGGAATGCGGCGATGAATATTTCTAAGCTTGGGGCCACCCTCGTAAACTGGCCCGAAGTTCCGGGGATGTCTTGTCTACTCGACAGGACTGATCTGGGACAAAGCCCCGTCCTCTACAGGGCGGGGTAGTTTACATTAACCCTGGATTGGCTGAGAGTTTCAGAACCTTTACGGATGCCGGAGACTTCCATGCGGGCTTTGCGTTGAAACAGAGTATCTATATCGTCAATTTGCAATACGACAAATTCTGGATGCCCCTGATCATCCAGGCAAACAACAGCAGTTTCCGCGCAGGTTGCTCCAAAGGTCAGTGACCAACCGGGACGATCGGGTTTGGGCTGGCAGAGGTCGTTCAGATGGAGGGTTGAGATCGAGCGACTGTCGGTCATGTGAGAATACAGTTTTTGAATTGCACCTTTAGCATTTTGTAGGATTAGGGGGCATCACAGTGGGGGGATGAGGAAATGGGAAGGATGGCGATCGCAACCTGGATCAGGCTGGTTTTGAGCGGGATTGGCGTTTTTGTAAGCAGTTGGATTGTGATTCCGGCCCCCAATCGTTTTCTACTGCCGCTGGGGGTGGGTGCGCCTGAGGTCAGCCCCTTGTTGTTTTTAGCCAATGGTATTGCTTTGCTGCTGGCAGTTCTGCCAGGAAAACCATCGCTGGTACGGGCGATCGCGATTGGCCTGAGCATGGTTGGCCTCGTATTGAGTAGTCTGCCGCTACTGCAACTCCCTGCAACCCTGGAACAGGCTGCCGCCATGATGCAAACCACCCTTGGCCAAAACTATTTAGGCCAGGTCCCTGATACTGTCAAAAGTAAAATGCGGCCCCAACCGATCGATCTGGCTACCCTGTTTCGGGGCTTACCTGTCGCTGCACTGCAACCCGATCGCACCACTATCTCTGCCGGGGATGGCACACCCTTGCAGCTAGAGATCTACCGTGCCGACAGGCAGGGGCTACAACCAACGCTGATTTCCATCTACGGAGGTGCCTGGTTACGCGGTCAACCCGAGGATACCCGCCGGTTTAATCAATATATGGCAGCCCAGGGCTACACAGTGGTGGCCATCGACTACCGCCACGCACCCCAGCACCGTTTTCCGGCCCAACTCCAGGATGTCCGACAGACCCTAGAATTTCTGCAACAAAATGCGGCTCGCTATGGCATTGACCGCGATCGTCTGGCTCTGGTGGGCTGGTCCGCCGGGGGGCATTTGGCGCTGTTAGCGGGATACCAGCCGGATGCTTTACCAGTACGGGCAATTGTCGGCTACTACAGCCCAATCGACCTAACCGCAGGCTACTTCGATCTGCCCAACCCTGACCCGATCCATACAAGACAGGTATTGCAGTCCTTTTTGGGCAGTTCCCCCGATCACCTGCCGGATCTGTACAAACAGGCCTCCCCCATCAGCTTTGTCCAGCCTGGTCTACCGCCGACCCTGCTACTCCAGGGCCAGCGCGATCACCTGGTGAAACCTGTGTTTGCCCAGACTATCTACGATCGCTTGCAGGCTACGGGAAATACTGCTGTTCTAATCAAATTACCCTGGGCCGAACATGCCTTTGATGTGATTTTTCCAGGCATTGGCAATCAAATTGCCCTCTACTATACGGAGCGGTTTCTAGCCTGGGCTTTGCGGAGGTAGTGTCTGGAACTCCAGTCTGAGGGGATACTGCCCATTGCCCTGTTAAAAATCAGGTGGCCTATGGAGAAGCCTCCTGCTGTCAGTGCCTCGACCCGGAATCAGTGCGTTTTGAAGTATAGGACACTGACTTACTTTAAGGTTCAGGAAACCCCTGTAGAGGGACCCCAGCAACAACCTCTACAGGGAAAATATTAGAGCAATCTTGATCGATACCCCGATGATGACTTCTCAGGTACACAATCTCAGTCATGGGTATCGGGCACAACGGCGGCTGAACTGCTTTACCACCTGGAACGCAAGCCATTGCCACAAGCTAAACCCAACTTTTCACTAATTGAACCAATCGTTGTAGGGTGTTTTGGGGCATCAACCGTTTCGCATCCCGAAGTTCGCCACATTCGATCGTAAGGGCTGCTGCACCTCAAAACCAAACTGCAAGAGCACCAACCTGAGCGGTAGGAGGAATCCACTGTTGATGTTCAGATTCAGAACGACGATCGCCCCTTTAGCAAAGATGGCGGCTCTGCAACCAGTTTCTCAAATCGGCTTCTGAGGTAAAACCTGGTAGGGCAATCCCCACCTCGTCCAGTTGTTCAAACGACAGGGTTGAAATCATTAAGACCAGACTGGGATAAATGCCCCCTTCTCCTTCTCTGGCCCACGACAAGTGAAGTTCTAAGTACTTTTGCTTCATAAAGTTCAGCCTCAGTAATTTCCGTGTATTATTGAGCTGGAGAGTGTGACACTTGGCACTTTGCCGGTAAGAGAAAAGGAAAAGCGTAATCTTATTACTGTTGTGCTGGTATCGAAAAGCTCTCTTTCAAACTTTGTACAGAGCTACACGGCTCAATTCTATGAAGCAAAATTTAGTTGTATCACTTCTAGCAGTGCTAGCTTGTTTATCTGCTATCCCATCAATGGCTGAATCACCTGATTACACGTTGGGATTGGCTGCTAACTCCAACAAGTGTTTACAGAAGAAGGACCCTGGCTGGGACAATGGCAACCCAATTCATTTGTGGGATTGCGGTGTTGAAAAGAATAATGAGTCCTGGGTTTATGATTCTAAAACAGGTCAGATCCGAGCTAAAGCCAACCCAAAGAAATGTTTACAGAAGAAGGACCCTGGCTGGGATAATGGCAACCCAATTCATTTGTGGGATTGTGGTGTTGAGAAGGACAATGAATCCTGGCTGAACACGATTTTTGTAAAAGTTGCTGGGGAGACATCTTACCCTCGTGAAGAAAAACCATTCCGGTGAGTTAGTTGGCGAGTGAGGGATAGGCAAGCTGGAAGGCTCAAGATGCTGATAGCCACTGCAAGGGTAACGTCTCGGTTGTGTCGAGTTTCTGCTGTTTTGGTAATCGCGTTTTGCCATTCGAGGCTACCGGGGTCAGGTCCATGCCCTTCCTCATCTGCGACGTTGATTGTCCATAGCATCAGGGAGGAAATCAGAAAATAGCTGACGATGCCTGCTCCCAGAGAGACAAGCACAGCCAGCAGCATTGGGCGAACGTCCCTTTAAATTGCGGATTTAGAACGGGAAGGAATAACCAATCAGGAAACTTTCAACAACGGTCTAACCTGGGTCATTGCCGAAAGCTACAGTCTTTTTTCGGTAACTTCCGAATGAGATTGTTTTTACCGTCATTCGTTCGACCTTCATACTATGGCTCAGTTGGTTGCCATTCCTTCAGAAATAGTAATGACCAGACCACGAAACCCAAGACTGCTAAACTTGTAATTGCATCTGTCCAGATAAACAGGTGCATTTTGAACGAGAATTGAGACCAGGAACCGTAAAGGTAGTGCCCCGGACTGGCCAGACCTGTTAGAGAATAAATGCCGAGACAGAGATAGGCAAACCAAAACTTTCTCGATCGATACAGCCAATATCCAATCATCCCAATGAGAGTCAGAATAATCCAGGATTGATAAATAGATGGAGCCGTGATCCAGGCAGGTTGAGGATAAAGCTCAATAAATCGGTAATTATCCGTGAAGTGAATGGCAGTAGAAACAATACTGGCAATCAAAATTAACTCTAAGGTAGTTTGAGCACTGGCTTTAACGTTCATGTCTGTAGCTTCCTGGCTAGAATCGTTTGATAGGAGTCATCTCAGAACATTTTCGGGTTGATTAATATCGGTTGAGTGGACAAAGGGTAAAAACAAGATTCGTTCCTCCGCCCGCAACCGTCTGGGTCGCATGGTTTCTCGATCGGCAAACAGCCCTTTTTGCCATCCTTCTGCGGCTAACGTGCCTTGAGCGTTGGTAAAGCGGAATTGCATAATCGCAGAAGCATTTCGCAATTCAGAAATCCATAGCTCGATTTGAACTCGATCGCCCAAATACAGAGGTGATTTGTAGAGGATGTTCGTTTGCACCAACACGGGGACAAAGCCTCGCTGAAAAATTTCGTGCGTCGGCATCCCGATCGCCTCTAGTAATTTGGTTCGTCCAATTTCCATCCATTGCACATAGACGGTATTGTTCATGTGCCCAATGAAATCAATTTGGAAGGAGTAGACTTCCATCTCAAAGCAAACTGTTTGCATTCCCTTGTCCCAAAGTCACCGTCCAGTGACAAGCTATCATAGTCACCTATTGGTGACAAGTCAGTTGAGCAGATTCATGGCGCGAGACAAAGAAGAAACGAAAGCGAAAATATTGGCAGCCGTTGGTAAATTGCTAGCAGAGTCAGGATTTCGGCAATTAGGGGTAAATGCAATCGCCCGTGAAGCGGGTGTCGATAAAGTCTTGATTTATCGATATTTCGAGAATCTGCCGACCCTGTTGCAAGCCTTTGGTCAGGAAGGCAACTATTGGCTCACGGTTGAAGAACTGGTCGGGGATGAATCAAGCATTCAGGCAGAATCGTTAGACCAATGGATGGATGTACTACTCATTCGATTTATGCGGGATCTGCAACAGCGAACCATTACCCAGGAGATTTTGCGGTGGGAACTGTTGGAAGGGAACGAGTTAACTCAGGAGTTAGCCCAGGTGCGCGATCGCTTGGGGATGGACAGCCTCAAATTCCTCAACCAAAAGTTTGCCTTTCCGCCTGATAAAGATGTCCCTGCCATGAGTGCCATCTTAATTGCCGGACTCGTTTACCTGGTCTTGCGATCTAAAGTGAATTCAACGTTTTTAGGGATTGATTTTAGCTCTGTATCTGGGTGGCAAAGAATTGAAGCTGCAATTGCGTCTCTGGTGCAGGCAGTGGCTGACACAGATGAACCATAGCCATCCAATGAGTACACAGACCAGGGAGCGTCAAGGTCATGACAGCGAGAGACCCCAGGTTCAGACAGCGAATCGCATGGTTGTTGGTATCCGCAATGTAAAGACGATCAGAGGGGTCTGAGAAACAGGCATCGGCTCCGATTCCATCCACCCATCCAGGAGCCGCTACCGTGCGGCATTCTCCCGTTACAGAATGCACCTGCTTAGTTTTGTGATTGTAAGTCAGGAATGACATGCTAATACACCCATAAGTCCAGAAGACGAGCAGCATAATCTGCCCACGCAATTCTTTGAGCGAAAGGGGACGATCGCAGTTCAGCCAGAGCAAAGTTGGAGGCAGTTGGGGCGATCGGATGCGGACCATACGGGTAAGAATTCGGCACAATGAAAACTTGACCTCATTATCCTGTACTTCCTTTGCAACGACCCGCCTTTCTCCAACCCTTTCTCAAACTCGCAGCCATCAACATCCTCTCGAACCTGCTGGTGCCGATCGCGGGACTGCTGGACATCGCCTTCCTGGGGCACTTAGCAGAAATCCGCCATCTAGCGGGCGTGGCTCTGGCAACCGTTCTGTTCAACTACCTGTACTGGACATTTGGGTTCCTCCGCATGAGCACCACTGGAATGACGGCTCAGGCAATGGGGCGAGACGATGAATCTGAGATCCTGCTGATTGGACTACGCCATGGCATCCTGGCACTGCTGTTGGGCGTGGGAATTCTCATTTTGCAGGTGCCCCTGCGACATCTGGGATTCGCCATTCTCAGCGCCCCTCCGGAGGTGGAAGCGGCAGGACAGGCGTTTTACAAGGCGATGATTTGGGGTGCCCCTGCAACCCTATTGAACTTTGTCATCCTTGGCTGGTTGTTGGGGCGATCGCAGGGTAGGGATGTCCTGATTCTCACAGCAATCAATAGTATCGCTACGGTGGTGTTAGATTACTGGTTGATTGTGCGTTCAGGTTGGGCCAGTACGGGGGCAGGACTCTCAACGGCAATGGGTCAATATTTGACCCTGGCTGGAGGCTTGCTGCTCTTAAGTCGAACGGTAGAGTTTGCCCAGATTCGAGGTCAGGTTTCCCGGTTATGGGATCGTTCT
>JANRKG010000225.1:0-6517 GCA_033763635.1 Leptolyngbyaceae cyanobacterium bins.59 | reverse complement strand
GGAAATCCTGGACCTGGTGGATATGGGGTTATCATCGAAACCTCACCAGGACAGTACCAAACGCTGGGAGGTCATGATCCTGCAACCACCAACAACCGCATGGAACTGACTGCCATCCTAGTTGCTCTACAGCAGGTGCCGGGAGCCGTTCGTATTGTCAGTGACAGTAGCTATTGCATTGATGCTCTGACCAAGTGGGCATCGGGATGGCAACGAAGGGGTTGGGTAACGACGGAAGGAAAGCCCGTCGAGAACCAGGATTTAATTAAGGCAATTCTGGCACTACTCAAAGGCCGATTGGTTGAGTTCACCAAGGTCAAGGGCCATAGCAAAGGTGCAACCGATGACCAGAAGCTGAATATCCTGGCTGATGCAGAAGCAGTCCGGCAACGGGATCTTGCAGCCGATGGCTCTCCAAAGCAGGTTGCGATCGCTTCTACTGCCAAGCCCAAGGCAGGGGGCAAGATCTATCTGGTGCTGACCCTGAGGGATCAAGTGCTTCATGTCTTCTACGATTGGAACGAAACCAGTACTTTCATGAGAGGCAAGGCCAATAAGCAAAGGGCAGCAAAGAATCCCGCTGAAGCCAGGGCGATCGCTCAAGAATGGGGAGTCGAAGATCAACTCAATGCATTGCTGGGCTAAGATTCACGATCAGGCTCAGCGATCTCCTGGGCCTGGTGGCTTCTCGTGCTGCGATCGCAGGGAAACAAGACAACCACGACTGCAACACACTGCAATGAACCTGTTAATCAACCTCATCCACCAACTTCCGATCGTCGAAGTTGCTCACGACACGAGCGACCTTGACACGGGAGTTCTTGTTTATCGATTCCCTCGTAACTCCAGCTTGTGCGGAGGGGATATTCTGCTATTGCTGCCTGATGACCCGGATTGCTCGATCGAAATCTGGGTTAAGGAAGCCAACCAAACCAGCCCAGCTTCTGTACAATTCAAGGCTTGCTGGCTCCGAGAAGTTATCTGCGAATCCGCCTGGTTTACCCTAGAACAGGCCACGCTAACCATCTTCTTGGACTGGGCTTGGAAAGCAGATTGGGGCAACCACGATAAAGCAATGCCAGCACAAGAACAAGGTGTTAGCCCGGTGCAACTGGACGCGGATGCATTAGGTCATTTGTTGGCAATGGCTCAACAAGCAATGAGCAAATTCCAGCTATGCGATCCTTCTGACCTCAACGATCGCACGGAATTGCTCCAGGCAGCCCAGACAATCTGCACCATCAACAGTTTGCAGCAACAGCAGACCCAGGCATTGCAGCAACAGCAAACGATCAACACCGCAAAGGGGAGGTTTGGAGGGGAATTCGGTAGCCCCTTGATTCATCTATGGGGCGGAGAATTCCCTTCCAAGTCAATCGCAGCACAGCGGAGATTGACAAGTTCAATTATCCTTCTGGTTTTCGATGTACTGCTTGATGATGCTAAGCGGTGCGCCACCACAGGTCGCCACAAAATAACTGTTCGTCCAAAGTGTTGGAATCCGACTTTTCAACCAGGGGAATTCTTGACGCAATAACCGAGATGAGCGGCCTTTAATCCGCTTGACAACTCTATGAATACCAAACTGCGGGTCGCAATCAATCAGCAGATGCACATGGTCCGGCATGATTTCCATCGAACTGATTTCAAACTCTAATTCAACCGCCAGTTCTTCAATGATTGCCTTCAATCTTGTATCTACTCCATTGACCAGTACGCTTCTGCGGTACTTGGGACAGAAGACTACATGATAGATGCACTTGTAAACAACGTTATTATTGGACCTGAAATTCTTAACAGTCATTTTGTACTAATAGATAGCTTTAAGCTATATAATCAGCATAACCCTTGGTTGCCTTATGAGTCGCATTACAACTCCTACCTTTGTCACTGAATTTCCAGTAATTATCGATAGCCATCAGGAACGAGAACTGCTGGGCCGATTTCAAGCAGGACGACAACTTTACAATGCCTGCTTGGGTGAAGCAATGGTCAGGATGAACCGATTACGCAATTCTGAGGTATACCAACAAGCCAAAGCATTGCCCAAGAAAATCACGAATGCTAAGGGTGAACTGGTTGATAATCCAGTTCGTAAATCAGCCTTTGCTAAAGCCTACGAAGCATTCAACTACAGCGACTACAGCCTGCAAGCCTATGCCACCCATATCGCTAAAGCAGCCGGATGGATCGCTCGTAAGCTGGATGTCAATACACAGCAGACATTAGCAACTCGTGCATTCAAAGCGAGTCAACGAGTCCTGTTCGGCAAAGCCAAACAAGTGCGATACAAAGTAACCTCTCGTTTTCATTCACTCGAAGGGAAGACCAACAAACAGGGGATTCGCTGGAAAGAGGACCAGTTCATCTGGGGTGATTTAAAGATTCGTGCCATGATCGACTACAAGAACGAAGTGCTCATGCATGGTCTGGCATCACGCATCAAGTATTGCCGGATTCTCTGGCGTATCCTCAATGGCAAACGCCGCTGGTACGTGCAATTGGTCAATGAAGGGTTGCCTTATACGCTTGAAGATACAACACTACCCACTGGCACCATTGGCATTGATTTGAATGTTTCCACCGTTGCGATTGTTGCAGATCAGCATGTTGAACTGGCACCATTTTGCCAATTGGTTAATACCAAGCAAACACAAATTAAACAACTGCAACGGCAATTAGACCGCTCCCAGCGGTCTACAAACCCTGGTAACTATGAGCCTGACTTCCAGCGTAAACGGGGCAGAAAAACCGTGCGTAAGCGGGGCAAGGTGAAGCGGGGTGCAAGGAACTGGTTGAAGTCGAAGCGTTATCGGAACGCTCAGCGCAAGCTGAGGGAACTAGAGCGCAAACAGGCAGCCTATCGTCGTAGTGAACAACGGCGATTGGTCAACCGGGTGCTTCAGCATGGCAATCACATCAAGCTGGAGCAAATTTCTGTCAAAGGCTGGCAGAAAATATGGGGTAAGGCGATTAAAGCCAAAGCTCCAGGTTTCTTTCAATCGGAACTGATCCGCAAGGCTGAAAGTGCTGGCGGATCAGTCAAACAGTTTCCGACCAGGACTACTAAACTCTCGCAGACCTGCATTTGCGGTCAGCAGGCCCGTAAATCCTTATCGCAACGGGTCCATCGTTGTGAATGCGGGGTGCAAATGCACCGGGATTTGATGAGTGGTTTCCTGAGTCGGTATGTGAATCAGGGCTTACTGTCATGCGATCAAGCCAAAGATGGCTGGATGGGGTTGGAACCAATCCTACAAGCGGCATGGCAGCAGTATGCCAACCAATACCCGAATCGAGTAGGCGCGTCCGAAAGTCCGCAGTCTGGTTTTCCGGCAGAGGGTATCGCTTGCCAACCTGAACGCTACGTCCAGATGGAGCTATTAGGGCATACGGAAGCCGTAGTCTAGTTCAGGAATCCCCGCGATTTATCGCTGGGGAGGTTTCAACTTCGATATGACCCTGCTTGCTGCTGTTGCCTATGGAATGGCCGCAAACCACAGTAAAGCTGTCGAATTGCTAAATCAACTGCCAGAACAACCGCTAACAACAGGAATAGCAGTGGTGATTCTGTTGCTGCTTTATCAGTCAGACATTGACCACCAAAGCTCCTGGTATACCCGGATCACCGCACTCATGCAATCGCAGGGTGAGCAGGGCACATTAACCGACCTGTACCTGGCGATCACAGACCTGGACGATGACGAACTTACTCCAGCACAGGCTATCAATATCAAAAACAGCATCGAACGAACGCTCACCGACTTCTTCTACAGTGATGAAGTCAGCACATTTGAAAAGACCTTGTTCCTTTCCTGCCGACCCGTACTGAAGCGGGTGCTTGCCAAAGGGCCACAGATTGTGGATGCGGGGGTGGTGCTATGAGCAGAACTCGTCTGAAAAGTGCATTACTCAGTGCATTGGGCTATCTGGAAGCGAATCAGGATGATGTATCTACTATTCCAATCCTGGTGGAATCGTACCTGGCGATCGCCCAGGAAGAAGGCGGTTCAGTGGAGCAGGTTCTCGCAGACAGGGGGATGCAACGCATGCCAAACCTGGCAGAAACAGTTGGGGAATTGGAGTCCGAATGGGACTGGGCTATCCGATTTGCAGCAGAACTGCAAAAGCAAAGCTGTTATCAGGTAGTGGTAGAAATCGATATTACGGACCCAGAAAGGCTTGAGATCCAGGTGTTGAGCGGCCCTGACACGATTGACTGCACATATCCAGTCGCGGGCATCGAAGAAGATAGCGCAACCGCAATCGCCAAAATCATCTCCCTGGCCTTCCGGTACTGCGGCATAGAAACCGTCGAAACCTTCGACAAGTCGATGGACATGGCATGCCCAGAATGTAAGCACGAGTGGACGATCGAAGACCCTGAAGACTACGACGAATATTGCCCGAAATGCGAAGCAAATTGCCCAGCAGATCCCGTAAGTTTTGAGGTGTCATTGCCCGATCCCGATGGGGAATGGCACAACCTCGACTACTTCAGCAGCCATAAAGAAGCGATCGACTATGCCTTTGAGCATTTCGGAGCCGATGAAGATGGGTGGATCGCGTTAGTTGGCAGAGTAGAGTAACGAGAATCTAGACGGGTTGGCAACTACTGTCAACCCGCAAACCGGGTCTACCAATTCCAGGGGAAAATGCCTTTTACGCGCCGGGAGGTTTCCCCGACTGTATCCACGATCTGCTGATGCTTCTGCTGCGGATTGCCTTCAATATCAGTTTCTTTTAGCTGGTGGGTGGAGGCAACCTCGCCCACAATGTAGGCAGATTGGGCATCTTGGGGCAGTGTGGTCCGATCGCCGCGTCTGCCTTGGGTTTCCTGGTACAACTCATCCGTGCTGCAACCAAACAGTTCACGAGTCATGCGCTCAGTCGCGTGGGCCTGGGTCCGACTGTCGCCGCCCTTTTCCTGGATAGTCGCTGAAAAGTCCTTGCGGATGCTTGCACCGTCAACGCGAGACCGCACTGGCTTCGAGGAGTCTTCTAGTAGGCTCAATTGGGAAGCTTCCGAATTCTCTTCTGGCTGATTCCGGAACCAATTGATAAAACCCATCGGCTTGCCCTCTTTCTTCGCAAGTGAAATCTTTGGAAAATAGTTGCTCTAATCCCAGTCGAATCAGATCCAGCCCGTCTGGGAGCGTCAAAAACTGCTCGATAATCTGGTGGCGATACTCATAGTCCCAGCGATCGGGAGTGAAGTTAAAAGTGTAGAGAATTAAGGTGTAAGCATCCAACAACCCGATCTGAGCATTCATTGCCCGGAAATAGCAAAGCGCCTTTTCCCAGGTTGACCTGCAACGCATGTCGCCAAACTGCTTCTTGATCTCAGGCTTAAACGCTTCCAGTTGACAAACAGACTGCTTGTACCAGCAGTAATCTTGCCATTCCTGTAACACCTTCTCCTTGAGTTCTGCCAGTCTCATACAGACCCTTAGATCGCTAGCTAAATACTACATCAATTTTCCCTGTAAAGAATCAACCAGTTTCAGAGGAAATGCTGCCAGTGCATCAATCAATCTCCGAAAGACGGTTCAACTGTTCTTCCTGTAAATCAGGGTCATCGCAATACTTAAGAAGATTTTCTAAGGTTCGCAGTAATCCTCCTTTCGTGGTTTCCCAGTAGGGAAAAAATACTCTTTGGCACAGAGGAACAATCAATTGAGTAAGCTTTCTTGCACTTAGAGACTGGGTTTTAGGGTTTTCTAGAAGATTCACAGCCTGTCTTCTAACACCGTCCAAATTCGCGTTTAACTGACGCTGCAATTCAATGCGTTTTTGCAATCTCGACGACCATAATTGAAGATTCTTTTCCTGAACCTTCGAGATTTGTTTCTGCAATTCCTCATCAGACCACTGGCGTTTTTGTTGAGCTTCTAGATAGTGGCGATTGAACAGAAAGTCCCTGGCTTCTTCTAGGGATGGCAACGAACTGGATACATTAATCCATTTATTGTGTGATTTAATTTGGGGCAAAAAACCTTTACTGCACTCAACAACACGTCCCATCGTAATGAGTCTTCTGGTTAAAACAGAATGACCTTCAAATACGCCTAGGTTGGGATAATCGTGAGAGGTTACTGTTTGAGCCATACATCAAAAACTTTCGCAGCGCTAGCTCAATGGTACATCAATTCTATCTGGGGGAATCAACCGTTGAACAGATCGGTACTGGGGGCGATCGCCTTGGGCAAGCGACCTATCCTCGACCTGCATCATGGACCCAATCCAAAGAACATTAACTGCCCTGGCCCTCGCTAATGCGCCCGGAAGTGCGGGCAGATTGCTCCAACAAACCAGAGAGATCGAACGGGCTGCTGAAGCTCTAATAGACGCTGGATTTATTAGAAGTTTTTCCTGCTCTGAGGTTCCTGAATGCGGCGACACTATCACTGCTCAACTTGTATCAACCGTGAGTCAACATCGACCTGTCCCAGGAGGCATGCTGTACGCAGTGGCGACCGGGTGGGTGCAGTTAGAGGTCTCGCAACGGGGAAGCCTC
>JANRKG010000224.1:0-3631 GCA_033763635.1 Leptolyngbyaceae cyanobacterium bins.59 | reverse complement strand
GCCGCCATTACCCAGGAAATTCTGGAAGTGGTTGCTGGGGCGGAAGCGTTAGGCTAATTCTACGTCTGACCATTCTTTTGAGAAACGCACCTGAGAAAAACGGGTGCGTTTTGTTTTGCTGTATTCTGAGATGGAAGGGTCAGTTAAGGTTTATGGCTACGACATACACAGTTCAAATTCTTCACGAGGGACAGACCCACACGCTGCAAGTACCGGAGGATCAAACGGTTCTGGCAACGGCTCAGGCCGCAGGGTTAGAGTTACCGAGTTCCTGTAATGCGGGAGTCTGTACGACCTGTGCCGCCCAAATTTTAGAAGGAACGGTGGACCAGAGTGAAGGCATGGGAATCGCTCCTGCGATTCAGCAAAAAGGCTATGCCCTTTTGTGTGTCGCCTATCCCCGATCGGATTTAAAAATTGAAACCGGAAAGGAAGATACGGTTTATCATCTCCAGTTTGGACAGTTTCAAAAGTAGTTTGATTTAGTTTTATAGAAAATGACAACTCATTTTATTACCGCTGAAATTGACCTGCGGCAAATTCCGCTGACTTTACCGGAAGCGATCGAAGCCAAACTCAGCGAACAAGGTGAACCCCTGCGCTGGGCAATTACTGAAGTCGATCAAGACCAGCAAATCGCTCATATTGAGGCAGTTATCACCCGCGAGGCTGCAACGACTTCAGACGTTGCAGTTTCCCCTTGATTCAACGATCGCTGACGGTTGTTCTCATCGTTCCGACGGGAATTGGAGCGGCGATCGGAGGCTATGCCGGAGATTCCCTTCCCGTTGCACGGGCGATTGCAGAAGTCGCGGATTGCCTGATTACCCACCCCAATGTCATGAACGGGGCGCAACTCTATTGGCCCCTCGCCAACACCCTCTATGTCGAAGGCTACGGGTTAGATCGGTTTGCCTCAGGCCAGTGGGGACTCCGGCCTGTTCATCAAAATCGGGTCGGGTTGGTGTTCGATCGCGCCATTGAACCCGACCTGCGACTCCGCCACCTCCAGGCTGCTGATGCGGCTCGTGCCACTTTAGGGCTGGATCTAACTGATTACGTTGTCACGGATGCCCCTCTGGGGGTTGAACTACGCAAGGCTAACTCTGGAGCGACTTGGGGAACGATTCAGAATCCCGGTAGCCTGTTGCGGGCTGTGGAACAATCCCTGACTCAGGCCAAGGCGGAGGCAATCGCGGTGGTCGCTCGCTTTCCCGATGATTCTGAAAGCGATGAGTTACAAGCCTATCGTCAGGGTAACGGCGTTGATCCCCTCGCGGGAGCCGAGGCCGTCATTAGTCATTTGGTCGTGCGAACCTTTCAGGTTCCCTGTGCCCATGCCCCGGCCCTCACCCCGCTTCCCCTGGATGCCAGCCTTTCTCCCCGATCGGCAGCGGAAGAAATCGGCTACACCTTTCTGCCCTGTGTTCTGGTTGGTCTCAGTCGTGCCCCTCAATTCGTAACATCTCGCAACTCATTTTCCCAGGTCGTTTGGGCCGATCGCGTCGATGCCATCGTGATTCCAGAAACAGCCTGTGGCGGGAGTGCAGTGTTAGGCTTTTCCCGTTCTGGGGCACAAATCATCACGGTTCGGGAGAACAAAACCCGCATGAATGTTCCTCCTGATGCTCTAGGAATCGCAGCAATCCAGGTAAACTCATATTTAGAAGCGGTGGGAGTTTTAGTTGCCTATCGAGCAGGGATCAGTCCTGCTACCTTACGCCCTGAACTTTTGCCCCTCACCCTCGCATCCCATGGTTCTGCAATCCTCTAGGGGTCAGTCAACAAAAGTTTGGCGGATATTCAAAATCTGGAGGAGGTTTAATCGTTGAATTTTGTAAAGTCTTCGACCCGTCAAAATTTTCCTGATGGAACACTAGCCGCAATCCTTTATTGAAAGCCCTTTGTGACAGATCCCCCTTTCGATCCCCTTGAAACTGAATTTCTAAGCCGCAGACAGGTACTCACAGCTTTGGGAGTTACGGCTGTCATTTTGCTGGTGATTTCAACCTTATGGCGTAAGCTAGGGACGATCGCCCTCTTTCCCTGGCATTGGAATTGGTTAGCGGTGTTATTTGGGGTCGGCTTAGGATTGGGGATCACGGGAGCCAGTTCCCTGGTCTATCGTCTTTGGCCCTCTTACCGTCTGAGTGCTGATTTCTACTTGCGCCTGGTTCTCAAGCCCCTGAATTGGTTCGATCTGATCTGGTTAGGGTTATTACCGGGACTCAGTGAAGAACTACTGTTTCGAGGGGTCATGCTACCAGCATTAGGGCTGAATGGGTTTGGTTTACTGGCTTCTAGCCTCTGCTTTGGCATTCTCCACATGAATGGATGGAAGCAATGGCCCTATGCGGTTTGGGCAACCTGTATTGGATTGTTGCTGGGTTATAGTGCCCTGGCGACTCAGAACCTGTTGGTGCCAATCATTGCTCATATTCTGACAAATCTAATGTCAGGGTTAATTTGGAAATTCCAGCATCCTGATGAGGAAGATGTCCATCCTTCCGTTTCGTGAGGAAGATTTTTTACCCCAACTCAAAATCGCTTGTTTTGAGAGCGGTGGGGATCGCTATACTTTGAAATAATTATCTTTATCATTACACCTGTTTTGCCAGAGAATACGATATGGCTTCTTTTGCGACTTCTTCTGCCAGATCCGAAATGACCGAATTGCGCCGTTTGAAGGGGTTACTCCCTCCAGAACTGCAAAGCTGGGTAACGGTAGAAGCCAGTACCGCCGTGAACCCTCCCCTGATCACCTGTGAGGAGATTGGGAAGGATCAGGTAGAAATTCAGGTGGACATGGCCCGGTGGGAACAACTGGCAACAGACCAGCGCAATTTGTTGTTCTGGCATGAGGTGGGGCGAGTGCAAAATGACACGATTCCCCGCGATGGTTGGGAAATGGCCGCATTGGCGATCGGCTTAGGGGGAGCGGTTGGAGAACTGTGGGTACAAGATGGTCTCCTGCTTCTGCTGGCAATGGGGTTGTCTGGCTTTGCTGGATACCGCCTTTACGTTAAAAATAATGGCGAACGCAAACTTGTGGAGGCAACTGAGGCGGATGAAAAAGCGATCGCCCTGGCCACTCGGTTTGGGTATACGCTTCCAAATGCGTACAAAAGTTTGGGGAGTGCATTAAAAGCGCTTATTGAACAAACTCCCAAACGCCGCCAACGGGCGAAATACGAGGCTCGATTAGAAGCACTGAAGCGAAGCGCTGCAAAAGCAAAAGCGAAAACATCAGGCTCTCGTAGTGAGGCTCAATTTGAATAGATGGGGCTAAACAATTAGCCTGAAATCCTGTAATAGAGATGAGTAGCCTATCCTCAATTTTTTTCTAAAAAATATTATTGAGTTCTTTACCACATCACAACACCAGTGGATTGAAATGTGAAGGTTTGATTGAATTCTAGCCAAGAGGCTGATTATGGGAGGATGCTAATGTATCCGGGAATTATAAGTACGAGAACCTGAGAAGCCGTATTGATGACTTTGTGGGTCATTAAAACTTTCGTGCTATCTGGGAGGACTCTTCGCCGGATTTCAATGAGGGATAGGTATTACATTCACTATGAGAATTTTGATTTATTCCTACAATTACCACCCAGAGCCGATTGGGATTGCT
>JANRKG010000223.1:0-4256 GCA_033763635.1 Leptolyngbyaceae cyanobacterium bins.59 | reverse complement strand
CAGTGCCCTACCAGGCAAAGAAAGGACGATGCAAGATTGAGACCCGTGCCGCAACCAGTCCCAGTTTGTTCCCTGATGGCAAGAGTAGCCCCTTTGCCTCAGCCATTGTGATTTGGGAGGCTTGCAATCTTCTGGCGCAACGACGATCGCTCTCTTGGGAAAGGGATGTAGCGGGCAATCTCGTCTATCAACGGCAGTTGAGCCAGGATCGAGGTGCCCTTACCTTTCAGATTACCCATCCTCCCCTGCCCAATTCCCAGGCAACTGCTCCTGACGCTGATACCCTGGCCCTTCTGGAAAATTTTGATATCCGAGCCGCTTGCCTTCATCTGATCTTTGCAGCCCATGCAACAGCGCTAGAACGCCCCTGGGAACAGGAGTTTGTTGTGGATGATCAGCAGCTTGAAGAATACCTGGGCATGGAAAAGCGTAAGGATTTAAGTAAGACGGCTCGCTTGGCCTTACTTCAGGAATTGATTCAGCAGGTCTGTCAATTGCAAGTGGCGATCGAATGGTCCCAACAGGGGCGAGTGATGGCTTTTTCCCTGGAAGCCAACCCGTTATGGCATTTGTTAGAAGTTCGTCACCATTTCCAGGATGATCATTTGGGTTGTAAGCATCTGGTTGGACTGACCTTTCGGGTCAAAGCGGGGGAATGGTCCCAGTATTTTCTAAATAAGCAGGGCTGTCGGGAAAGTACCGCATTTTACCAATATGGCAACCTACCCCGATCGCTCCTGATGGAAGTGATGAGTATTTGGCAGCAACATGAAGGGGCCGCTCGGATGCTATTGTGGCTGCTCTTTAAGATGAAGATGGGAAAAGAGCAGCGCATTATGGTGCCAACTCTGATGCGGGTGGGCTACGGAGAAGAAAAAGTCGTGCTGGCGGCTTCCCATCGAGAGGGGCGCAAGCGTCTCCTGCGAACCTTTGAAAGTGATTTGGAAGTTCTGAATCACTATGGCCTGAAACCTGTGTTTGATCCCGTCACCTATCCTTCCGAAATTCAACCCCTGTGGGCGAAGCTAGTTGATTTACCCGATGATGCTGAAGCAGCCCTGGAATTCTGGACAAATGATGGCAGTAATAACACTCGACTGACGGATGCTGCCCCGCGTGGTAAGTGGAATCGTTTGATGAATGCCCGTCTCTTGTGTTTTGAAATGCCCAAGGATTGGGAAACTCAATCAACGGCGCGATCGGAGAAAAAGCAAAAGCGCACGACCCGTAAAGCTTCCGCTCGCAGTGTCATCAGTCTCTCAGCACAACAAATTGTAGCGGCTCGCAAAGACTTGCAACTGAGCCAACGCAGCCTCGCCACTCAGATCGGGAAGAGCCAAAGTTGGATTCGGGATGTGGAAAGCGGTCGGTTGCGGGTCAATGTAAAAGATCAGGCGTTGCTCCGAAAGGTATTGGGTATTGCGTAGCGCCAGTGAATTGATCGGCTTTGTTACATAATGAGTCCGGCTTTTGGCTGAAAACCTTGATATACAAGGGTTTGTCAATAAGGGCTTTCAGTTGATGCTCCTTATTGTATAAAGGTTTGAGATATTCGTGTAACAAAGCCACTATCTAGAATTGAACTTTTTGGAAAAGCGCTGGGAGCTTTCCACATATTCTTTCAACTCCCGTGCCATCCGTCGTAACCCTTGTTGCTCATCCTGGCGGATAAAGGGGAGAAAAACACGGGTGAGCCAACCAGAAAACTGCTCCCGGTGAACATATTTAGTGGAGTTGGAGCCGATCTTCTGGAGTTCAAAGACATGCTCGTTCTGAAGACCCGGAATTTCGGAAAACCATTTTAAGCAAATTTCAGGTTGTACAAGGGTGACGAGCGGTTGAAATTCTGTTTCTTCTTCCTGGGGAATGCGGCGCAGGGAGAGAAACACTTCCTGACCTTCAACAAACGGTAGGGAAGTATCCCGATCGTATAAAAAAGTATTCCAGTACAACCAGTTTTCTTTCTGAGTGAGGGCTTGCCATACTTGCTGAGGTGTGGCATAAATTTCAATTTCGGTGTAGAGCGTGGGCATAATAAGTCCCACCCGTTCGGTGGGGTTCGTTACAACGGCAATGAAGCTGCACTTCTAATCTAAACGTAGTATTTTTAGAATCTGCTTTGCCAACTGCCTGTCGTTTGAAGTTGAGAACTTATTCCTATGGTAGACCTAACGCCCAACTCCAGCTTTAGCTTAACGATTCGTTTCCAGGTTCCGAACCGTCCTGGGATGCTGGCTCACGTCACCCAGACGATCGCCTCTCTGGGAGGAAGCTTGGGCCAAATTGATCTGATTGAGCAAACCTTGAAAACTTCCCTGCGAGACATCACGGTAGATGCCGCCAGTACTGAGCATGCGGAGACGATCGTACAGGCGGTGAAAGCGCTCCCTGATATTAAGGTTCTGAATGTGTATGACCGGACCTTTAACGTACATCGTGGAGGAAAAATTAGCGTCCAAAGCCGTATCCCGCTGAAAAGTCAGGCAGACCTGGCAATGGCTTACACCCCAGGGGTGGGACGGATTTGTAAAGCGATCGCTGCTGATCCTGAGCAGGTCTACAATCTGACGATCAAACAGAACATTGTGGCGATCGTCACGGATGGAAGTGCAGTTCTGGGCCTTGGAAACCTGGGTCCGGAAGCGGCAATGCCCGTGATGGAGGGCAAAGCGATGTTATTTAAAGAATTTGCGGGGGTGGATGCATTTCCCATCTGTCTCGCAACTCAGGACACGGACGAGATTGTTCAGACTGTGAAGTACCTCGCCCCTGTTTTTGGCGGAGTCAACCTGGAAGACATCGCTGCCCCCCGTTGTTTTGAGATTGAAGCTCGTCTCCGGCAAGAATTAGATATTCCAGTGTTCCACGACGACCAGCATGGAACGGCGATCGTGACCCTGGCGGCCCTGACCAATGCCCTGAAACTGGTTCAGAAATCTCTGGCTCAGGTGCAGATTGTGATCAACGGGGCAGGAGCGGC
This sequence comes from Leptolyngbyaceae cyanobacterium bins.59, assembly GCA_033763635.1. Classification (GTDB taxonomy): domain Bacteria; phylum Cyanobacteriota; class Cyanobacteriia; genus JANRKG01. The sequence continues at coordinate 1,276 of JANRKG010000223.1, read as the reverse complement.
AGGGGTGGCAATCGCCCGTCTGCTCCGGAAAGCAGGAGCGGCCCATATCTGTATGTGTGACTCCAGAGGGTTGCTGTCCCACGATCGATCCGATTTGACGGAAGAGAAAAAAGAGTTTGCCGTTGAAAATGGCGGCACCTTAGCGGATGCGATGCAGGGAGCGGATATTTTTTTGGGAGTGAGTGCGCCCAATGTTGTCACGGTGGAGATGGTGAAAACAATGGCGAAAGACCCGATCGTCTTTGCAATGGCGAACCCCATCCCCGAAATTCAACCAGAATTAATTGATGACATTGTGGCGGTGGTCGCAACCGGGCGAAGTGACTACCCAAATCAGATCAATAACGTGCTTGCCTTTCCTGGCATTTTCCGGGGAGCGCTGGATTGTCGGGCCGCGACCCTCACGACCACGATGTACCTGGAAGCGGCGGCGGCGATCGCCTCCCTCGTCAAGCCCTCTGATTTGAGCCGAGAATATATTGTCCCGTCGGTTTTTGATGAGCGCGTTTCCAGCGTGGTGGCTGCTGCCGTTCAGCAAGCAGCTCGTCAAGATGGCATTGCCCGTCGTTAGGAGATTTCTGAGAAACATCTACCCGCTGGTTTCGGCTTCGCTCAACCAGCACCCGCGCCCTGAGCGGAGTCGAAGGGCAACCCACAGGTAAACTCTTTTCTGGAAACCTCCTTAACAGACTCCAAAGGGCCAAAAAAGATAGAGACGTTCCTGGGGAACGTCTCTATTAGCATCGGTATTCTAAATTTCAGCTAAAACAGTAACCGGAACAATAACCCGAACAACTGGTACTACACCCCATCTCAGACAAATTAGCAGGCTCCCCGACCTACAAAGATGACTGAAAAGGTTTTCAGAATCAAACCCAGGTCATAGAGGGGGGTCCAACGCTCCTGGTAGCGCAGGTCCAAATCCACAATCTGCTCGAAATCCTTGACGGACGATCGCCCACAAACTTGCCATTCTCCGGTGATGCCAGGTTTGACGTTGAGGCGTTGAATATTTAGTTATCCAGCACAAGGGGGAATGGTGCCCATCTCAGTTCAAGTTCTTCTGTTAATTGCTACAACACTTTATCAAGCGATCGCTTGCTGGTTAGAAGATCGCCCATCCCCACCGGGGCAATTAATTGATGTGGGTTCACATCGACTACATCTTTATACTCTGGGAGAATCTAGCCCAACTATTGTTTTGGATCATAGCTTAGGAGGACTAGAGGGTTACTTCCTCATTCAAGAGTTATCAAAATTAGCACGAGTCTGTATC
>JANRKG010000222.1:0-7120 GCA_033763635.1 Leptolyngbyaceae cyanobacterium bins.59 | reverse complement strand
ATTCATCTGGCAACGCATGGTCTACTAGATGAGATGGGTAATACCTCATTTCCTGGAGCCATTGCCCTTGGTCCCAATGGTTCAAAGCCAAATGATGGCTTGTTGACTGCCGAAGAACTGTTAGATCCCGCGTTGAAGCTCAAAGCAGACTTGGTGGTGCTCAGTGCCTGTGACACGGGCCAGGGCAGAATTACCGGAGATGGGGTGATTGGGTTATCACGATCGTTCATCACGGCTGGAGTTCCCAGTGTGGTCGTTTCGCTCTGGGCTGTGCCTGATGCACCGACTGCCGAGTTAATGACCCGCTTTTACCAAAACCTACAGCAAGGCCAGAACAAAGCTCAGGCTCTCCGACAGGCCATGCTGGACACCCAAAAGGGATTTCCTGACCCCCGATCGTGGGCTGCTTTTACCCTGATTGGAGAAGCGGACTGAAAAGGAAGGCGAATGTCATTCCGGTGGTGCTGCCAAAGAGTTCATTGACCATGCGATCGGCGTTCGCTTTGATATGTTGGATGAGGGGTTAGAACGTAAAAGTTGTTCTCAACGTTCCGATTACAATGTCTGGGTTCGCACTGTTTTGGTTGGCAGAAGGCAACCAGATAACACCGGGAGTTACCGAAATATTGTCAGTCAACTGATACCTGTAAAAGCCCTCAATATGCCATGTATCATCCCGATTGGGAATGGAGACTTGCCCTCCCCTAGACTGAATTCCCTTCAAGGTAGGTTCTGCTCCTACAATAATGCCCCCTAAGTTGCCTTTGCCTCCCAGGTTTGGAAAGGCCAGAGTGACGGCATAATTCCAGATATCCGCATCTCCGTACCCAATTAAGCGGGCTGCGGTGAACCCCCCCCATCCACCAATGACGAAATTAGGGCTAAGTTGAAAGGAAACCTGCACGCCGTAGGAGTTACTGGACACGGGCACAGTGGCAAAGGGAACTCCTGCGATCGCTCCTGGTAACAGATTGGATTGGAAGCTCCCGACGGCAGTTCCCGCACTGCCATAGCGGAAGTTACCCGCCGTATTGTAAGCATTTACGTAGGTTAATCCAACCTTCAACTGGTTCATAGGCTGAAAAACTAGTTGGGCCAGGGCCGTATAATTGCCATTAAACAAACCAGCACCCAAATTGGGATCATTCGCACGATTTGCTAAATATCCAAAATCGATTTTGAAGGCATTACTGAGTTGATAGTTAATCCCAACCCCTGCACCCCCACCATTAATGTTGTAAATGGGATTGCGTTCACCAAATCGGGAAAGTGCGCCTGTTCCCCCTCCCTCACTATCCAGATAGGGACTTACGGTATCTGCATAGGAATAGGAAAAGCCACCGTTTGCAAATACATTGACTCTGATCTGTCTACTGAGTAGAAAACTGTAATCAATGCGACTTAGATAAACAGAGTTGTTGCTGTTGGCTGCACTAGAATCATCGTAGGTAAACCGACCTTCATTGGAGAATAATGCGTAGGCTCCTGATGGGAGAACAGCTCCTGATGTGAGGAGTGGAATCGCATTACCCGATTGCAGCCGAATTCGTAGCAAGTCCTGACCATTGAAGCTACTGAGAAAATTCAGGCGAACTCGGTTCTGAAAAACGGTTCCAACCGTGTCAGCATTCGTGGTTCCTCCAGAGAAGGGAAAACTAATAGCATTTCCTCCAAAGGTATCACTGACCGAAAAGATGGCTTCTCCCACTAACTTCGTTGTCGTTGAAAACTGAGTCGCTTCTAACTTTGCAGTCCGGGCTTCTAGAGCATCCACCCGTCCCCGCAAGGTTGCCAGTTCTGTGGCGAATTCTTCCTGAAGCCGTCTCAAGGTTTCTAAATCGGATTTAGTCACAAGATCTGCTGTGGCAGAAGCGATTAACTCATTGACCCGATCCATACAGGCATTCAAACCAGCGGCAAATTCATACCGAGTTAACGGGCGGCTCCCCCGGTAGGTACTATCCGGATAACCCGCAATACACCCGTAGCGTTCAACAAGGGATTGAAGAGCTTGAAAGGCCCAATCCGTTGGTTGCACATCCGAGAGTTGGGAAACGGATGTGACTTGACCGAACCCATTTGAATTGTCCGCCAGGGTGGACCGAGGGGGGGAATCGGCAGAAGCAACGGTTGGCATCAAAACCAGGCAAAGTAACCCCAGTAACCCCAACCGCATCGATAGGATAAGCTTTAACATTTTGACTGTCCTTCCAGATTCTTCTCACACACTGAATAACGGAGAGGGATTAGCCTCCTCTTCCTGGAACAAGCTGAGCACTTACCAGGTCTTAACCCAGCCTAAGCCAATTTCCAGAGCTAAAAGGATTTTTTAGTAACTCTTGATACTAAGGAGATTTTTAGAAAACAATTTCCCCTCTGGGTCCAACTACTTAAGGGACATGCAGCAAAATAACATACCTGTGGGTCAGGTTTCGACTACGCTCAACCCGCGCAAGATCAATGGCTGAGCGAAGCCGAAGCCCGGTGACGGGTGCTTTATCAACTTGCAAATCCCTAAACTCTTTTCTGGAAATCTCCTTAATCAACATCAGGTCACTACTGTTCAGTCAATCAATGATTGATGGGTAGCCAAAATTCAGGTTAATGATTGGGGTTAAATTTTGCGGGTCTTCGACCCGTCAAAATTTTCCTGACGGAACACTACTCCCCCATATTGAATGTTTGGACGTGAGAAATTTACACTATGCAAAGCCCTCAAAAGACGCTTCAAAACCATTGCCCTCTGGAGAAGCGCACATGGTGCCTGCTTGAATCTCATCACCAAGTAAATAGGTCAACCTAAACAGTCTGTACTCTAAATTGTCGTCTTGGTAAGAGATGTGGATGGCCTCCCGGTGACGTTCGACGCGCAGGTGTAGGATTTCGGGCGGGTTGGGTAGCGGAGTCATGGACCAGTCAGAATAGTCATGGGTAACAACAGTGCTTAGATTTTGCACGCCATCGACAAATTCAATGCCAGTTTTTATCCAATGTTTTTCGTCAAACCGGAGCATGATTCCAGCCTGATCATAGAGATCTTTGTAATTTCCGCGAATGCCAACCTCCATCACAAAATCAGTGCTAAAGGTATTGAAGTAAAAGTGACCTGAGTCGCGAATGAAGCCATAGTGGGTCGTGCGCCAAAAGTCTGTTTTGGGAGAGGTTTTAACGGTCAGCCTATTGCCTGAATGCCTCCATTCAGTCGGTTCATTGAGCCATTGCATGGGATACCTCAAGTGTATGTGTTACCGTCCTCGTGAACGCCAAACCGTATTGCCCACACCATATTGCACAACCAACAACAGCCCCCCCACCATCGCCAAGTTTTTCATAAACATAATCTGCTCAAGTGGGTCAGCAAAGTTGCTGTGGAAAATAAACCCTGTAATAAGGGTAAAGAATGCCAGTGCAGCGGCTCCTAAGCGTGGATAGATACCCAGAAGAATAGACAACCCACCAAGTAATTCTAAAGCGATCGCAGCAGGCAAGAAAACCCAGGTGAGAGGCATTCCAAATGCTGCCATATAAGCCTGAGTCTCTTCGGGATGCAGGATCTTATTCGCTCCAGACCATAAAAAGATTGCAACAAGCAGAATACGGGCGATTAAAGGCAAGAGATTACGAGTTGCATACAATCCAGTCCTAGAGGTGTATTGCTCAGTTTGTGTTTCAAGGGACGATGAGCGAAAAGAATGTCCTTTCATGATAAAAACTCCGATTGGATAGGTTGAATGGTCAAATAAAATGGCGGAGGTTGCGGGTTCGGCTTACCAATTTCTAACAGTTGCATGGCACTTCTCCAATAAGGTTGACTAAGTACAAAACAAAAATGGTTGCGAACCGGATCTACTTGGAATGTTGACGATCGAGTTGAGTCAGAGCGATCGCCACAATCAACACAGTAATTGCGAAGACTCTAGAGAAATTGAGCGGATGAGTCGGAACACCCAACCAACCAAATTGATCAATGACAAGAGACATCATCATTTGGCTACAGACGATCGCTAGGGTTGCGGTTGTTAAGCCTAACTTAGGGACGGTCAATGTACTCAAACTGACAAACGTAGCACCCAACAATCCACCTAAAAACGCCCACCAGGGAACGCTAGCAAACTGTTGCAAACTGGGTGATTTGAACAGTCCTGATGCAATCAAGAGTGTTAAGATGCTGAACCCAACCAGGAAATTAATTGCGGCAGCCGCGATCGGAGAGTGCAACGTTTGTTTTAAGCGAGCATTGGCAGCCGACCCGATCGCCAAAAAACTACCTGCTGAACTTGCACCAATGATTGCGAATAGAATATCCATAACACCTGATGCCTCCTGGCATTAGCGATAGAGAAAATGGTTGTTCAAGAATGCTTATCGCCCACTGGGTGCATGGAAGGTCAGACGACTGTAGCCTAAAAACAAACCAGGGCTGTTTTTCCCACTGGGATAAGCCGTAACACCCAAAAGGTAAATACCATCTTGAGAAGGGTTCTGTTCTGGTTTCAGATGAAAGGTCACGGTTTGCCCTGGTTGAACGGGATGATGTAAAACAACCAGCAACTCACTGGCATTTTCAGTTCCACCAATACTCATTTGAGGAATCTCAGTTGCCGAATTGTCGGCAAAAATCCGAGTTTCGTTTGATTGAAAGACAATCGCTTCTTGATCGTTTCGTTGAGTAATCCGAATCGCTTGTAAGGGCGCTCCTGCATCTTCAGGAACCGTGATCACTAATCGGTAAGTATCTCCAGGTTGATGAGTTTGACTCAAACTGGAGGTCAGACGGATAACACGAGGCGCACGATCAAAAGCATATTGCCCATCTCCAATGGGTCCTGCAATTGCAGGAGCAGCAAACAATAAAATTGAACCTGACACAAGTGTGTTGAGTAGGCGTGAAAATGTGTAGCGAATCATTGTGAATTCTCCTTGAAATAGAGTGATTGATGTTTGTAAAGATAGTTATCCGTTCTGGCGAGCGATTGCAGATTGGTTGAACTACTGAACAAGAAAGAAGATTGCGACCATTAATAGCCCAATTGCAGTGCGACGATAGCGAGTTAGACGATGTTTGGGTAGTCCCAGCCAACCAAAATGATCGGCAATCATACCTGAAATCGCCTGTCCAAAAACAACAAATCCTAGCGTTAACGTTGCGCCTAAAGTTGAGATAAAGTAAGCGCTAGAGGTAATGTACCAGGCTCCAAACACACCTCCAGCTAAACTCCAATGCGGTGCTTTCGGTAATGCAAACCAATCAGGCCGATCGAATTGTCGCGTGAGCAACAAAACTGTTAAAGCTAGAAAGCCAACCAGGTAAGAAACATTCGCCGCTAAAGGAGCCGAAGCCAGCGATCGCGCTAACTGTGCATTCATGCTGGCTTGAATCGGTAACAAAGTCCCACTTAGCAGCGACAACACAAGATAAAGGCAAATTTGACAGCGAAACCAGAGGCTCCGCGATCGGAACAGAGGAAAGAAGCTCATAACTGAAACAGTGGGTGAATGAATTGCAGTGAGGTAAATCCTGAAATCTGGAGCATTAACCAGCAGGATATTCGGAACTCAAATTTACCTTGACCTCAAGATACTTTACTTAAAGACAGAAGTCAAGAATCTTGATGTCAAGATATAATGCCTTTATGAACTACGATCGCATTGATGAAATTTTGGAACAATGGAAACACGAGTCTCCGCAGTTAGATGTCTCGGCTCTCGCGGTGATAGGGCGAGTCCTGCGGATTGCTCGTTTACTGGAAAAGCACCGAGAATCCGTCCTGGCGGAATACGGGTTAAACGTCTGGTCGTTTGATATGTTGGCAACGCTTAGGCGGCAGGGACCGCCCTATCAACTCAAACCGACCGATCTCTATGAACTACTGATGCTTTCATCAGGGGCGATGACGAATCGGATCGATCGACTGGAACAAGATGGGGTTGTCGTTCGCATTCGTGATCCAGAAGATCGGCGCAGCGTCAGTGTGCAGCTAACTCCCAAAGGAATTGAACTGACAGATACCGTCATGCCTGTTCTGTTTGAACGGGAAAAACAATTTCTGGAGCAGTTTACGAAGACGGAGGCTCAAACGTTGACGAAATTGCTACGTCAGTTTTTATTGATGTTTGACGCGAATAGCAAGTGACACAATTTTGCTCTCTACCTATCTGTGCCACATTAAAGCGACTGCGTTCTTTGAGTTAGAAGGTTGAGGCGCATGGACTTAAATCACTCCGCGATTTAAGTCCATGTCACACATGAACTCCAGCCTGGACTTCGACTACACCTCGGAACATATTCATGCCGCAAGTGAACTCGTACCTTCCGGGTTTGTCAGGAGTGAACTCGATCGCTGTCACTTGATTAAGTGGCAAATCTTGAGCAATGCGGAAATCAGGAAATCTGACTTCTTCCAAACAACTACTGGGATCTTTGCGATCGAAGTTTAATCGTACAGGTTGCCCTGCTTGCACCACAATTTGACTCGGCTCATAGCCACCATCAACCGTAACCGTAACTTCCTGAACACCCCCTTGTGTTGAGGCTCTCCGTGATTTTGGCTTGCTCAACAGAAACCACCAAAGCTCTAACCCAATTAAACCCAACCCTCCAGCCGTAACGGCTCCTTTCATCCACAGCGGTTGGTCAATTCGTTGAAACTCTCCAGTCTGTTCCGTTTGTTCTGTGTGACGTTCGTCGTGGGGTGTTTGAGCAAATGCGCCCCCAGAAGCGATTCCCAACAAAATACCGAATGCTGCGAGACTCCCTATCATTGCAGATTGCTTAAACATTTGAATCTCTCCTAAACAACTCCGAGAATGGTTCCTGAAATCACACCGAGTAGAAAGCCAACCCCTACTAATGTGCTGAAAAATTTGATGTGAGTGAACATGAGTGTTTCCTTTAACAAAGTGGGTTGTAATGGGCAATAGATAACACGTTCGTTACTGATTACCCATCACCGACTAGCGAACACTAGCAGGCTTAAAGTTGCGTAACCGCAACGCATTCGTGACAACTGAAACCGAGCTAAATGCCATCGCTGCACCCGCAATAATCGGACTAAGTAACCAGCCAAAGATGGGATAGAGAATGCCTGCGGCGATCGGGATTCCTGCCACGTTGTAGATG
>JANRKG010000221.1:0-5888 GCA_033763635.1 Leptolyngbyaceae cyanobacterium bins.59 | reverse complement strand
CAGGAAGTAGAACCGGAATGAGAATTTTGTAATAGGTCGCGTAGGTTATATATCCAGATGTCATCAGATTCTTGCTATTTCCCTCATCTGGTCTCACCCAATGAAGGGTGACTTGATACTGATTGAGGGAATCCAAAATTTTTTGCCGATTCCTGGCTTCAATGCCCCCGTCAATAATAAAGATCTCAACCCTATGACCTTGCTGATGGTTTGCCATGACGGAACAAAGCATCGTCGCTAATGGCATTGCATAGTTGTTGTCGGCTCCACAAACGACCACAATTGGGTCTTCTTTCAAGGGTGCAACCATATTTTCTGATTCTGGCGACGGGTTGCCATTACTTCATGTTACTAAATGATCGGGTTTTCTAATAAAAAGACGATTGGCCCATTCTCACCTGCTTCATGGGGCGTGTGGAAAGCATGGAATCATCAAGTTTCTAAAGCTACATAATTTGTTGTCAAAACGACACGATATTTTTACATAGAAAAGTCTCTGAATGTCCTTTAGGCACAGTTACCGTCAGGCCAAATCTCCCTTCTATATTGATTTCTATTTGTTCTATGAATGCTTGATAAGGGCCATCTTTAGATGGCTCATACAAAAAACACACCCGAATTGATGGGTCTGACCCCTCTTGCTTCTACGGGTGTGAATTGCCACGATATATTCAGTGACGATTTTCAGGAACTCCATCCCCCAAACAATTCCTTGCTTGGGGGTTTTTATTTTATGTTTTTGAACTTACGGGTTTTGAACGTACAGGTTTTGCTTACCGTGCGTTCCTGAACGGTTCCCGAATCGTGAGTTTCAGGTGAATCCCGCAGGTTAAACCTGCCACGACCGACTCAGGTTTCTTTAGATACACTCTTCAGCGAAAAAATTGTTCAGTCCGGAAGATTCTTTTTTTGTCAGGTGTCCTTCTCGCGATCGTCTCTGAGATCAAAGTTGTTCCGTCTCAATATTTTGCTCCTTCTTGCCCATCCCTCAATCCTCTTTTCAAAAAAAGTGAGTAGAGCATAGAAAGGAGCCATGCAACCCCCCTAAAATCTATAGGAAGGGCCAATCTCCAACATAGGTAGAATCTCTTATCCTTAAACACTTGACCATTGATTCGACAGGTATACTAAGCAGTGGAGTCAACGTGCGCTCCCGGTCAACAATGCTGAGCCTTGTGGGTACAGAGTTGGCTAAAGAGCAATAAATCATGCTCAAATTTTAAAGTGTTCACGTAACTGCTCATAGAAAGCGCCAGCTTAAAGCACCCTAGAAGAACGACAAGAAAATGGAATCTGGAATTGACCTGCAAAGAAGTTTTGTTGAGGGCTTGATGGGCCTGGGACTCACCTCTGGAGTCGCGAAGCTAATCTGGATGCCTTTGCCAATGGTCTTGATGGTGGGAGCCGCGACCGTCCTGGCCCTGGTTGCAACCTGGCTAGAAAGAAAGATCTCTGCTGCTGCTCAACAACGGATTGGCCCGGAATATATGGGACCTTTCGGAATGTTAGTTCCGGTAGCAGACGTATTGAAACTTCTGGTTAAAGAGGACGTATTGCCGAGCAAAACAGACCCCTGGCTTTACTCCCTTGGCCCCCTCCTGGTCTTTGTTCCAGTCTTTATTTCCTACATCATCATTCCGTTTGGGCAAAACCTGATTATCTCTGATTTAGGAATTGGAGTTTTCCTCTGGGTGTCTCTCTCCAGCGTTGCACCGATCGGCTTGTTGATGGCAGGTTATGCTTCCAACAACAAATATTCTCTCCTGGGGGGCTTGAGAGCTGCTGCCCAATCCATCAGTTATGAGATTCCGCTGGCCCTTTCCATCCTGGCGGTGATCATGATGTCCAACTCCCTGAGTACGATTGACATCGTAAACCAGCAAGCGGGCTATGGAATCTTGGGCTGGAATATCTGGCGGCAACCTGTGGGCTTCATCATTTTCTGGATCGCAGCCCTGGCGGAGTGTGAGCGTCTCCCCTTTGACCTGCCTGAAGCGGAAGAAGAACTGGTGGCAGGTTATCAGACGGAATACGCAGCCATCAAATTCATGCTGTTTTATGCTGGGTCTTACGTGAACTTGATCCTGTCGGCTCTGGTGGTTTCTGTTCTCTATCTAGGAGGTTGGGAGTTTCCGATCCCGATCGGGTTGATTGCTCAGTGGTTGGGGGTGAGTGAGACGACTCCCTGGCTGCAAGTTGCAAGCGCGGTCGTCGGTATCGTTATGACGATGTTCAAAGCCTACTGCCTCCTTTTCCTGACCATCCTGCTTCGGTGGACCGTGCCCCGCGTTCGGATTGACCAGTTGTTAGACTTGGGCTGGAAGTTTTTGTTGCCCGTGTCTCTGGTCAACCTGCTCTTAACGGCTGGTCTAAAGCTCTCTTTCCCTGCCTTTTTTGGCGGCTAACGGGCGATCGTCGGTTTTTCGATGTATCCCCTTCTCATTAAGCAAAACCCCTATCATCCTGAACACTATGCTGAAATTCCTGAAGCAAGTTGGTGATTATGCCAAGGGAGCAGTCCAGTCTGCCCGCTATATCGGTCAAGGGTTATCGGTCACGTTTGACCACATGCGCCGCCGCCCCGTCACTGTTCAATATCCCTATGAGAAGCTGATTCCTTCCGAGCGCTTCCGGGGCAGAATTCACTTCGAATTTGACAAATGTATTTCTTGCGAAGTGTGTGTACGGGTCTGCCCCATTAATTTGCCTGTTGTCGATTGGGAGTACAACAAGGAAACCAAGAAAAAGCAACTCAAGCATTACAGTATTGACTTTGGGGTTTGCATTTTCTGTGGCAACTGTGTCGAATATTGTCCCACCAACTGTCTTTCCATGACAGAGGAGTATGAGCTATCCACCTATGAACGCCACGAACTCAATTTCGATAACGTAGCCCTGGGACGCTTGCCCTATAAAGTTACGAATGATCCGATGGTGACTCCCTTGCGAGAATTGGCTTATCTGCCCAAAGGAGTGCTCGATCCCCATGATCTGCCAGCCGGATCTCGCCGTGCAGGGCAGCGACCAGAAGAGATTTTAGAAGAAATTGAGAAGTAAGGGATTGGATGGGGTGCGATCGGGCTTGCCTGATTGCGCCCATCTAGAGCATTCTTCAAGAAACACTTTGCCTCAGAGAATTAAGATGTTCGCAAGGGAGATTTGATTACCGTGAATTTAGCTGAAGGGGTCCAGATCGTTTCCTTCGGTCTATTGGGCCTGATGATGATTGGTGCCGCATTGGGTGTTGTTTTGTTTCCCAGCATTGTGCATTCTGCCTTTCTTCTGGCAGGGGTTTTCATTAGCATTTCTGGGTTGTACATCCTACTGAACGCTAGTTTTGTGGCTGCCGCTCAGATTCTCATCTATGTGGGAGCTGTGAATGTCCTAATCCTGTTTGCCATTATGTTGGTGAACAAGCGAGAGGACTTTAGACCTCTTCCAAATGCTTGGGTCCGGAAGGGTTTAACTGCTTTCATTTGCCTGGGTCTCCTGGCCTTGTTGGGAACGATGATTCTTTCGACCCCCTGGGCAATTTCCTCAGTGGCAGGCGTTGGGGATCAGGCGATCATCGTCATTGGTGAGCACTTCTTTACGGATTATCTGCTTCCCTTTGAACTGGCTTCTGTGCTGCTGTTGATGGCCCTGATTGGGGCGATCGTTCTGGCGCGTCGTGAGTATCTGCCCCCTGCCATTACGACCCAGTATGAGCAGCAACAACCCGTTTTCACCCTCCCTGAACGGCCTCGCGATGCTGCCCTGCCTGGAACGGTTCGTTCTGCCCAATCTGGCAGTGAAGCTCCTATCACTCCCTTGCGCTCGGATCGTTAATCGATCGGTCCTGTCCCTTTATTCCCCTCAAGAGTCTCCGTATGCAACTTCAGTATTTTCTGTTTTTGGCAGCAGCCTTGTTCTGTATTGGGATCTATGGCCTGGTCACAAGCCGGAATGCAGTGCGTGTTCTGATGTCCATTGAACTGCTTCTCAATGCAGTGAATATCAATCTAATGGCCTTTTCCAGTTATTTGGACCCCCAAGACGTGCGCGGCCAGGTCTTTACGATTTTTGTGATTACCATTGCGGCAGCGGAAGCAGCGGTTGGACTGGCAATCGTCCTCTCCATCTATCGCAACCGCGATACGGTTGACATGGAGCAATTTAACCTGCTGAAGTGGTAATCTATCTGCCAAACCCTTCGGTAATAAGCAGTGGAGCTGAATCAGGTTATTATTGCCCATAAAGCAGCGGACCCCCTCAGTCGGCGCTGGGCCGAGAAATTGGCCCGTCAGCTTGAAGAGCGGGGTTCTCATGTTTTGTTAGGACCCAGCGGCCCTAAAGACAATCCCTATCCCGTCTTTTTAGCTTCTGTCTCCCGCAAGATTGACCTGGCAGTGGTGCTGGGGGGAGATGGAACCGCCCTTACCGCCGCCCGTCATCTGGCTGCGGATAATATCCCCATTTTGGCAGTGAACGTGGGGGGGCATCTGGGTTTTCTGACGGAACCTGCCGAACAGTTAAGTGATTCTCAAGCGGTCTGGGATCGGTTGATCGAAGATCGCTTTGCGGTGCAACGGCGAATGATGCTACAAGCCACAGTATTTGAAGGGCATCGCACCAATCGGGAACCCATGAGCGATCGCTTCCTGGCCTTAAATGATATGTGTGTCAAACCTGCCTCTGAAAGCCGGATGATTACATCCATTCTGGAGGTGGAGATTGATGGGGAAGTAGTGGATCAGTATCAGGGGGATGGATTAATCGTTGCCACCCCTACAGGTTCCACAGCTTACACAGTTGCTGCCAATGGCCCCATTCTTCATCCAGGGATGGATGCCATTACCATTACGCCCATCTGTCCCTTGAGTCTTTCCAGCCGCCCGATCGTTCTTCCCTGTGGTGCTGTTGTCAGTATCTGGCCTCTGGTTGATCAAGATCTCAGTACGAAACTTTGGACCGATGGCGTGTTGGGAACTTCCATTTGGCCTGGGCAACGAGTGGATGTCAAAATGGCGGATTGTCAGGCCCAGTTTATTATTTTGCGCGAAAACTATTCCTACTACCACACCCTGCGGGAAAAACTACATTGGGCAGGGGCACGGATTCGCTACGTCAATAATCATCGAAATTAATCGAAATTAACAGTAGGCTTGAATATCTTCTCCGCATTGATCAACCAGATAGCACAGCGCTCGGAAGCGAAGGGCAACCAGTTCTTCATAAAAAGGATTGAATTTACAGAGGGGGGGAATGTGACCCACCTTTTTCCCAAACAGAAGAATGTCTCGTTCAAAGGGACATTGGGCCGGAATGAGGCGGGCATATAACCGAGCGGCTTTTTGATCGTTCACCTCAATGCGATCGAGCCATTGGCGGATGGGTTTGAACGGTTCAAACCGGAATGTTCTGGGGGACTTCCGAGGGATTTCTAAGCTTGTTTCCGAACTGTGAAGCGAAACTAGATGGGACATTGTGATTCGAGAACTTGTGATCCGAGAACTCGCAATGTGGGAATCAGGTATAGGAGAAGAAGTCGTGTGCATAGTCAATCGTTCCGAAGATGTATAGGTTTTGCCTATAGGAGAAATTAATTTATCTAATCATTCCATTCTTAAGATACTCAGATCAGACAAGAATTTCGTAAAGAGCAGATTAAAAATGCAAAAGATTACTTGAATTTGGGGTGAAAATAGAAATCGTAACCAACGCTACAAAATATCTCTTCTAAAGATTTTTTATAGAGTCTTTAGAGAGTGCTTTTGAATTACCTTTGAAGTGCCTTTTCAGGCTTCTATTATTGAGATACTAATTTTCTACCTTCAAAAAACAGAGTCTAGAGGAGTAATTTAACTCTGCCTAAAAGATTAATTGATTAATTGAGGGAAAGCGGTCAG
>JANRKG010000220.1:0-8485 GCA_033763635.1 Leptolyngbyaceae cyanobacterium bins.59 | reverse complement strand
TGCTAAAGTTACAACACTTAACCCAACGGCTCCCCCGATCGGTTCCACGAGTCCTGTCAGCAAACTCACCCATAAAGCATAGGCCACTGAATAATTCTCGGAGATCAGCGAAATTGCAACCACCAATCCTTCTGGAAGATTTTGAAGGCCAATTCCGAGCGCTGTTGCCCAACCATTTCCACCACTGCCCTCGCCAAAACTCACCCCAACGGCTAACCCTTCGGGAAAGTTATGGAGAGTGATCGCAGCAATCAATAACCAAATCCGGGCGAGGCTGCCTTGAGTCCGCCCTTCCTTTCCTTTAATAAAGTGTTCGTGGGGAAAAAAACGGTGGACCAGGGAGAGCACCCATCCTCCAATCGCAATCCCCAACGCCATAATGATCGCTGTCTTGCCTTTGTCGTACCCCAAACGCAGAGCTGCTTCCGTTCCTGGAATAATCAGAGAGAAGGCCGTTGCTGCCATCATTACGCCACCGCCAAACCCCAACATTCCTGCAATCCACCGTTCATTCAGTTGGCGAAATATCAATACAGGCATTGCCCCTACAAAAGTGGCAAGTCCGGCAATTAAACTTCCACTCAAACCAATCAAGAAAGAGGGCATAGAATTCTGGCTACAATTACTGCTCCTAGCCTATCAAACCCTATTTTGCTGAAAGTATCGGCAATCGGGAATCCGAGAATTAAGATGGAAAATGACGCATTTGGAGTGCATGATGCGATTACTGCATACGATGTTGCGAGTCGGTAACCTGGAAGAATCCCTCAAGTTTTACTGTGATGTCCTGGGAATGAAATTACTACGCAAAAAGGATTATCCCGGTGGGCAATTCACGCTAGCGTTTGTGGGATATGGTGATGAATCCGATCACACGGTCCTGGAACTCACCTACAACTGGGGTGTGGAGCATTATGACGTGGGAACGGCTTATGGGCACATTGCAATCGGGGTCGATGATATTTACCAGACCTGTGAAGCGATTCGATCGCAGGGAGGTAAAGTTGTTCGGGAGCCAGGTCCGATGAAACATGGCTCAACCGTGATTGCATTCATTGAAGATCCCAGTGGGTACAAGGTTGAATTGATTCAACTGGGAACCCAGGGAAGCCATCAGGAGAAGGAAGAGGCATTGGTGCAATCGACCAATAGCTGAGATTTCTGAAAACAAGTTCCTCGCTGGGTTTGGCTCTACTGAACCGCCTTCGCGTCCTAATTGCAGTCGAAGGGCAATCCATCGGTAAGTAAATTCTTTTCAAAGAGCCGCCTAAGGGACATACAGAAAAATAACATCCCTGTGGGTCGGGTTTTGGCTTCGCTCAATCCGCAAAAGATCGAGGACTTTGGCTTCGCTTAGCCCGTGACTGATACTGTATCAATTTGCAAATCCATGAGTTATTCAGCCGCTGAACCTGCAATTTTCCAAACCCCATCCACCTGTTCAAAGGTGTAAGTGACAGTTGTAACTTTTTTACCCGATCGCGTTGGATCAAGGCCCGTTTGAGTCAGTAGCTCCACCTCTTCTTCGATTGTCAGAGTCATCTGATTTTCTTGAGGAGGGGTGTAGCTGACGATTTTGCCTGAGCGGTAGTTGTAGGAAGCCTGATTCTGTTTCAGCCACTCCAGGGATTGCAGTGCCTTGACCTGAAACTTGCCCGTTGCCACTTTCTCTAGAGAGGATGAGTCATAGGAAGGGCCAAAAATCTCCTGCTTGGCTTTCAACCAATTTTCGACAGCGAGTAGAGCGACTTCCTGGGTCAACAACTCGTTTTGCCTTGGGGCGCTTCCTTGAGGAGTTGCTGAGGGGCCAGACATGCTTGGCTTTCTAGCAATTTCTGCATCTGGTGGTAGTGGAGGGAGGGGGGAAGTTGATTCTGTTGGCAGGGTTTCTTTCAGGGTTGGGGGCCGTACCAGGGACTTGAGGGAATATGCCAGGGCTGCTGCACTCATGGCGACAACTATCATCATGGCAAGGGTTGTCATTCCTGCGGGCCAGATTGTCTGTCTCCGCCGTCTTTGTCCCTTATGGGGAATACGGGAAAAAGTTTGATGGGGGAAGGTCTCAGAATCATCTGCTGGGAGGGACTGTCGCGATCGTCCTGGGCTGACAACTGGGGTTCGAGCAACTGGGGTTTGAGCAACTGGGGTTTGAGCAACTGGGGGGATGGAAGAGTTGGTTGATGGAGTTTTCGGGAGGCGAAATGATTGAGGAGAAGCAGGGGTGTGAATGGGCGATCGGGCACTGGCTGATGAAACTTTGGGTGAAGAGTCTGACCGAGACATGGGTGAATGAGAGAATGAATGATTGGATGGGAGTGGAAGGTATCGGTCGAAACCTTGTTCAAAATTCTGTTCAAAATTCTGTTCGAAATTTTGCTCAAGACTTTGCTCAAGGTTTTTATTAGGACTTTTATCTACGCTCGTGTCTGTTCTGCTGTCAACTCTATCTGCTCTATCTGGCTTGTGGGGCCTATCTGCCTTGTCTGCTCTATCCATTCGTTAGCAACCTCCCGATTGCATGACTTCAGCTTGGGCCTACCCCTATAAAATAGTACATATAAACTATGATGTCAAGAGAGCGAGGAGATTTTGAGGTATGAAACAACGAGTCATCCCAGAAAAACGGGCGGTACAATAGGTACTCATGGAACAAGAAGTCATTACGCTTTTATCAAGCCGCGAAATTGAAAAAATGCGTCGGGCAGGGCGGCTTGCTGCTCGGTTGCTCAACCATCTTGCTCCGATGGTGAAAGCTGGGGTCAGTACCCTGGAACTCAATGATGAGGCAGAAAGCTGGACTCAAGCTCACGGAGCCAAGAGCGCTCCCCTTGGGTATCATGGCTTTCCTAAGTCAATTTGTACCAGTGTAAATGAGGTTGTCTGTCACGGGATTCCGAATGCCAAGCAAATTCTGAAGGACGGAGACATCATTAATGTGGATGTCACGGTCCTTCTAGATGGTTATCACGGGGATACATCCCGGACTTTCTGTGTAGGAACCCCGACTCCGATCGCCAATAAGCTAGTGCAGGTGACAGAAGATTGCCTCTATCGGGGAATTGCCGAAGTAAAGCCAGGGGCGCGAATTGGAGATATTGGGGCCGCAATCCAAGAATATGCGGAGGCTCAAGGCTTCTCAGTCGTACGAGATTTTGTCGGGCATGGCATCAGTCATATTTTCCATACGGCTCCCCAAGTGCCTCACTATGGGAAACGGGGAACGGGGGCTAAACTCCGCCCCGGCATGGTATTTACGATCGAACCCATGATCAACGAGGGCACCTGGGAGGTTAAGGTTTTAAAGGATAAGTGGACAGCGATTACGAAAGACCGAAAGCTATCGGCTCAGTTCGAACATACGATCGCTGTTACAGAAACCGGGGTCGAGATTCTCACAGCAGATGAAAATTAGAGGTTTCTGGGTCAGTCGATACAAATTTCCTCTAATTCTTCCCGATCCCATCTGTTTTCCCTGGAATAGTTGAATGGTAGATGCACCCTGATTTCTCCCCCTGGCCTTCGGGTCAGGGGGTTCCTAATTTGTATGGCAAGCGACAGAAGGCAGAGGGCAGAGGGCAGAGGGCAGAAGAAAAATGCTCACAACACGATCGTTTGAACCTGTCAGTATTGTTTGGCCCTAATTCCCATCCTGATTATTTTTTGCCTTTCCCAAAATAGGCTTTGTAGATCTCATGGGCGATCGGCACAGCAGCTTCCGCGCCATACCCACCATTCTCGACAACCACCGCCAGAGCAATTTCTGGGTTATTGACGGGACCATAACCCGCATAGAGCGAATTATCCCGCTGCCCTAATACTTCGGCAGTTCCTGTTTTGCCAGCCGTCATGGGGATAGAGCCATCGCTGAGGCGACGGGCCGTACCACTTCGCACCACCTCTGCCAGTCCAGAACGAACCACCGCTAGAGTTTCGGGTTTGATCCCCGTAGATACAGGCTTCAAACTGGCTGTTTGGGATTTCATGAGATGGGGTTTTACTCGCCATCCATTATTTGCGATCGCCGCATAAGTGACTGCCAATTCCAGGGGAGTTGCCTGAGTAACCCCCTGCCCGATCGCCATTGTCACCGTATCGCCCCCATACCAGGGTTCACCATATAACTTTTGTTTTTCAGCCGGGGTTGGCAACGCACCATGATTTTCCCCTTCCAGTCCTAAAGTGGTGACAGGGCCGATTCCCAATCGTTGCCCCCATTTAGAAATTTGCTCTGGTCCCGCAATAATTCCAACTTGATAGAAGAAGGTATTGCTACTGAAGGCTAACGCCTCTCGGAATCCGATAACTCCATAGGCCGTCCCTCCATGCTCCCAAAACAGATGACCTCCAAGATTGAGATAGGGGGTACTGACCAGGGTAGAATCGGGGTTCATTTTGCCCGACTCCATCCCTGCGATCGAGGTGACAACCTTAAAGGTACTTCCGGGTGCGTATCCTTGTAGGGCACGGTTAACAAAGGGGCGTTCTGGTCCTTGAAGTTGTGCCCACTCTGCCTTCGTAATGCGCCGTGTGAAAATGTTGGGATTAAAGGTTGGACCACTCGCCAGTGCCAGGACTGCTCCGGTTTTAACGTCCAGAACGACAACGGCTCCCCGACGATTGGCCAGGGCTTTCTCCGCAGCCTTTTGAACATCTAAATCTAGGGTCAGTTGCACAGGAGAACCCGGTTGAGGGTCATCAATTCCTAAAACGCGCTGCTCTTTTCCCCGTGCATTGGTTTCAATGAGGCGGCTCCCCCAGACTCCCTCTAGTTTCGAGTTGGCAATGCGTTCAATCCCCATTTGGCCCACAATCATCCCCATTGGATAAGTGGGATTTGCTTTTAATTGATCTGAGGTTGCTTCTCCGATATACCCCAAAACATGGGCCGCCAAATTTCCCTGGGGGTATTGCCGATTGGCCTCTGCACGAATCTCAATTCCGGGAAGCTGGTTGGCTTGCTCTGCCAGTGCAGTGAAGGCCGTGGGGGTCAAGTCACGGGTAATTCGAATGGGCATGGGCGACAGATACCTAACTGCTTCCAACTTCTTCAGAATGTCCTGACTGGGAATTTGCAGAATAGAACTCAGCTTAAGGGCTGTTTGTTGCCATTTTTCACGGGATTGTTGACGGGGCCACAAATACACCGATCGCGAGAGCCGATTGGAAGCCAGCAAACGCCCCTTGCGATCGGTGATGTTTCCCCGTTCCGACGCAATGGGGATCAGGCGAACTCGATTTTGCTCCGCCTCTTGAGCGTGTTTTTTGCCTTCCAGAATTTGGAGTTGAAACAGGCGATACCCACAGATGCTCAACAAAAAAGTTGTCAGCAGGATCAGTAAGATCGAGCGGTGGGATCGCTGGGTGAGAGTCGCGTTAACAAGGCGATTTGCCGAGGAAAATGAAAGTCCACTAGCCATTTTCTTTCTCGGATGGTAGAAGGGCTGAGAGACAGGGTTACTGGAGCCAACCGGGGAACGTCCTGCAAAAAGAGCCAATGGACGAATAACCAATCAGGTAATTCACTAATATAAGGTCTTCTGCGATGGTTCTTCTTGGCTAACAAAACGTAATCCGGATATTCTCTTCCCCCTTTAGCAGAGGGTAGATGAAATCTTGACTCATGGAATTAGAATCAACACAATTCAGCGAGTCAAGAGATTTGACATCCAGCAACAAGAAGGACAGAAAAATCTGCCATCTGCTATCTTAGATTTCAAATCGTAACAATGTCATGCTTTCTCCAAAATAAGTTTCTCTGAAAGCCCATCAACAGACCAATCGTTAAATCACTTGACATAAACGCCACTGGTGTAAACTTCTGGTAAGCCTCACTAGTAAACCTCACTGGGTTGGTGCTGTTAAATAGGGCAATTTATCTAATTGAGACTTATTAAGAGGGTTTTGACATGGGGCGATTTCCCTCAGACAAAACTTATTTTGGAGTCAAAAACAATACAGTTAAATAAACAATACATTTAAATTTAAATAAACAATACATTTAAATACAGTATCTTCAACTTTTACCCAGTACGATCGCATTAATTCTGTTTTTCTTGTAAAGCTTTTGATTTTCTGGCCTTTGATCGCACTTTCCACAAAATCTTTTATTAGCGAACTAAACAGATTCCATAAAAATCACTCGTTTTCATATAAATGTCTTACTCAATTAGTTTGAATCGTCGGCAGCAACATGTTCTCTGGGCAACGATTCGTCACTACATTGCGACAGCAGAACCCGTCGGTTCTAAAGCTTTGGTAGAAGAATTTAACTTAGATGTCAGCCCTGCGACGATCCGGAATGCGATGGGGTATCTGGAAAAAGCAGGGTTGCTTTATCAGCCCCACACTTCTGCTGGGCGAGTACCATCCGATTCGGGGTATCGGATCTATGTGGACCAGTTAATCACGCCAGCAGATGCCCTTGCCCGTAAGGTGGAGCAGTTGCTTGGGGATCGGTTACAGGGTGTGAATTGGAGCTTTGAAGCAATTCTGAGAGGGGCAACCCAAATCCTATCAACCCTGAGTGGCTACATTACCTTGATTACCCTGCCCCAGACCAGTGCAGCCCGCTTACGGCACCTTCAACTCGTTCAGATTGATCCCGATCGGGTGATGTTACTGGTGGTGCTAGATTCCTACGAGACCCTATCAACCCTGGTAGATCTGCCCAGCCTGGAAACCCCCAATACGGCTGACCGAGAAATGATTGAGCAGGAATTGCACCTCTTATCGAATTTTCTCAACAGCAGTTTACAGGGTAAAACGTTAGCGGAACTCTCAGGGATGGATTGGCAAGCCCTGGACCGGGAGTTTCAATCCTATGGAGATTTTCTAAAAACGGTGCTTGTCGATCTGATCCGTCGTGCCCAACCCCCGATCCCCACTCAAATCGTCGTCAGTGGTGTTTCGGAAGTGTTGCGGCATCCTGAATTTTCCGAACTTCAACAGATTCAGGCCATTCTGCATCTATTGGAGGATGAGCAGGACCAACTATGGCCCCTGATTTGTGAGTGGTCAGAAGTGGATACAATCGGCAAGCGAGTGACGGTTCGGATTGGGTCAGAAAATCCTCTGGAACCGATGCGGACTTGTGCACTTGTATCCGCAACCTACAAGCGGGGAGGAACGCCTGTAGGGAGTGTGGGCATCTTAGGCCCAACCCGCATGATGTACGAGAATGCGATCGCCACGGTCGAAGCCGCAGCCGACTATCTCTCGGAAGCATTGGGATAGGTAAGCAGGGATTACCGCAGTAAGCAAGCGATCGGAAAGACCAGGTACTCCAGAAAAAACAGCTTCCAGACGAATTGGTAGAACTGGGCGATCGATCTGCGATCCTCTAGTTTCACCCTCCGACTTCGCCACCAGAGTAGCCCCATCAAACCGAAGTGGGAAAGGGTCAGAAAAGGAGCATTCACGGCTGCGATTCCTACGAATCCCACGCCGATCATTCCTGCATAACAGGCTGTGAGAACCCAGCGAGCCAGACTAAAGACCGCTCGGCTACCCAATTGAATAGTCCAGGTCTGGATATGGTACTGGCGATCCCCCTCTATATCCGGGATGTCCTTTAAGATGGCGATCGCAAAGGTGAAGCCCAGGATAAATAGAGTCAGGCTGCTCAAGGTTGCTGGAAAGCTCCAACCCTCTCCCAGGGGATACCGGAAATGGAGAAATAGCCCCACATTGACAATCACTCCCCGCACCGTGAAGATACAGAACGAAGCCCAGAAGGGAAAGCGCTTCAGGCGAATGGGAGGGAGGGAATAGGCAGTGCCGATCGCAAGGCTCATCCCGACCATCCCCAAAAGATACGGTCCTTGGAGTGCCGCGATGAGGAGGGCCAGGATTCCGGTGATGCCCACGATCGCCTGGGCAACAGGTCTCGAAAATTCTCCGGAGGCCAGGGGAAGATGGGGTTTATTGATGCGATCGATCGCAATATCTTCCAGTTGGTTCAAGCCAACAATGTAAACATTGCCACACAAACAAGCAAACAAAGTCAAGAAAACAGAAGGGAAAGCGGTAGAAAAAGGCCATGTTCCCGTCCCGCCTTCCTCTGCTAGAACCATCACAAATAAACCCAGGACACTTAAGGTCGTACCAACGATCGTGTGGGGGCGAGAAAATTTCCACAGGGCGTAGAGCCAGGACAAAAGTTGTTTTAACGAGAGGGAAACGCGATCGGACGAAGCCATGCAGGTACATCAGGACAATTGGGCCTAATGTACCGCAATTTCAGGCCCCTTTCGTGCCACAGAGTAGCCCGAACCGAATTAACCCCCGCGCATACCCCTGTTGCATCAGCCCCAGGGAGAGGGCTGCTTGAATGGTGTTCCATCCAGAAGTCAGTAAGCCGAATAGAGCGACTGGATTAAAGGCAGAGTCAATGACCACATTCCAGAAGGGGGCCACAGCGGTAGACCAGTCAGCGGTACGGATTTCCTGAAAGTGGGCAGCCTGAGCGAGGCGATCGTACTCCGGC
>JANRKG010000219.1:0-13543 GCA_033763635.1 Leptolyngbyaceae cyanobacterium bins.59 | reverse complement strand
CGGTAAAGTTTTTCAGATGTTCAAGATTGCAATTTTTCTCTTTGTTTTTGCGCTGTCTCTGCTTTTGCAACTGGGAACCCTGGCTGCTCCCATTCAGGTAGTGACAACCACCAGTGATTTGCAAAGTTTAGTGGAAGTTGTGGGGGGCGATCGGGTTTCCGTTCGCAGCATTGCCCTTCCGGCCCAAGACCCCCATAGTTTTGAACCAAAGTTGGGGGATGTGAGACAGTTGAGGCAAGCCCAACTGGTGGTCAAAATTGGGTTGGATCATGATTTGTGGCTCGATCGCTTATTACAAGATGTAGACAATCCCGCCATTCAGAAGGGAGGACCGGGATATGTGGATACTTCCCAGGGCATTCCGTTATTGGAAGTACAATCACGGGCGATCGCTCCCACCGACGGACACAATCACGGAGCCGGAAATCCTCACTACTGGCTCGATCCGCTCAATGCCGAAACCATGACCGGGGCAATTCTGGAAGGGCTGGAGCGGATTGATCCAGAAAATGCTTCTACGTATGAAACCAATCGGGAACTGTTTTTAGGTGAGTTGAAAAGCCGAATTGCTGACTGGCAGAAGCAACTGGCTCCTTACCAGGGAACTCCCATTTTGACCTATCACAATAGCTGGCCTTACCTGGCCCGTCGTTTTCGGCTCAACATTGTAGATGCGATCGAACCCAAGCCGGGAATTCCTCCCAGCCCCAATCGGTTGACTGCTCTGATTCGCGAAATCAAAGATCAACCCATTCCCATCGTGATTCGAGAACCTTATGAAGCTGAACAAATCCCCACACTGTTGAGCAGAAAAACAGGGGCAAAGGTTGTCACTCTGATTTCCTCGGTCAATGCGATTCCCCAGGCCACTGATTATTTTTCCCTGTTTGATTACAACGTTCACAACCTGCTGAATGCGTTGCAAACCCAATAATTTGCCAGTTCCCCCATGCTCGACACCCTACAACTCCTCACCATTCCCTTTTTGATTGCCCTGGTACTGACGGGCATTCACACCTACCTGGGAATCCATGTTCTCAGCCGCAATATTATTTTTGTCGATCTGGCCCTGGCCCAAATTTCTGCCTTGGGAGCCACGATCGCCTTCATGCTGGGCTACCTCCCCCAATCCCTTCCAACCTACGCCTACTCTCTGGCCTTTACTGTTTTGGGGGCAGCGGTTTTGTCCTTCAGTCGCAACTGGACAGGGCGAGTTTCCCAGGAAACGTTTATTGGGGTGGTGTATGTGGTGTCAGCAGCGGCAGCGTTTCTGTTAGTGGATAAATCGCCGCAGGGTGCGGAACATATTAAGCAAATTTTGGTGGGAAGTATCCTCACAACCACCGAGGAAGATTTGTTGAAGGTGGTGCTGCTCTACAGTGCAGTGGGGTTGTTTCACTGGTTTGCCCGCAGACAGTTGTTACTCATCTCCTTTGAACCAGAGGAAGCGGAAAAACAAGGGCTTCCCATCTGGCTCTGGGATTTTTTGTTCTATGCATCTTTTGGAGTGGTTGTCACCAGTTCCGTTTCCCTGGCAGGGGTGTTGCTGGTGTTCTGTTTTTTGATTATTCCGGCAGCGATCGGCACCCTCTACAGCACCTCAATTCTGCCGAAGTTGTTGATTGGCTGGTTTGCTGGACTGCTTGCTAGCCTCGTCGGTTTGGGAGCGTCCTACCAGTGGGATTTGCCCACAGGAGCCGCGATCGTCTGTGCTTTTGGGGGAACCCTGGCAGGTGCCGCCTTGCTGAAACCCTTCCTGCTTACGGGGGAACACCGTCAGCGGTTTCTTGGGGGCGCGATGATGCGATTGTGGGTAGGGAGTTTAGTCGTGTTGTTGGTCTCCGGTGGCTGGTTGACGATCGCCCCCCATGCGGATCACCCCCTGCTGGATAGCCTGGAAACCTATCAGCCCAAAATTCGCACGCTGTTCCTAACCGCAGTGGAGCGGGAGTTGTGGGAAGACGCAGTAAAGGGAGCTGCGGTTTTGCGATCGGAACGGCAACGGCTGGACACGATGGAACGGGAAAGCCGCTGGCAGGGGGAGGAACTCAGTGGGGATGATTTGCGCCGCATCACCTCTTACACCCTGTCTTTTCAGGAAATGGAAAAGGGGGAAGAATTTGTGCAACGGGAATTGCGAAACAAAGCACGGGAAAGGCAACGGTGGGTTTTGGGAATTCCGCTTGTGTGTTTTTCCCTGGGATGTTTGGTGATTGTGGCTTCCCAGGACCGCGATCGAACGTTGGAAGTTCAATAGATCGCTTAGGGATTGACAAATAGGAGATTTCTGACAAAGAATATACCCGCTGGTTGAGCGAAGTCGAAGCCCAATTCACAGGTATGTTATTTTGCTGTACGTCCCTTACAGCGTCGTCAAGCTACCGTTTCTCAAGCGTTTCCGCTCCGAGGGGTGTGGGATTCCCTGATTCGGAATTGTCACCTTAAAGGTCGTTCTTCCCGCTCCTGATTCCACAGAAACTTCGCCACCTAGATATTGGGCTAACCGTTGCACGAGAGACAGCCCTAACCCAGTCCCCCCTTGCTTCCAGGGGTCTGAATTGGGAACTCGGTAGAACTTATCAAACAGGCGAGGCAGTTCACTGCTGGGAATTTCAACCCCATAGTTTGTGATAATAAACCAGGCTGTTTCTCGATCGACAAACCCCATCAACACAATTTTTTCTTCTGGTGGGGTGTACTTGCATGAGTTATTGATCAATTCGGCTAAAACGCGCTCCAAAGCAGTGGAATCCGTTACCAGAAGAGGCACTGAATGATGGGGGAGATCAATCTGTAACTGGAGATTTCTGGCTTTTGTCCGTTCCCAAAAGGGTTGGACGATCTGGGGTATCCATTCATGGAGATCGATCGCTTCCAGGGCCAGGGTACGTTTTCCGGCTTCTAAGCGTTGCAGATCGAGGAGATCGTTAATTAAGCTGATTTCCCGTTCGCATTCGCTATTGAGAATTCCTAAATATTGGGTCACTTTAGGATGGGGAGGTTGGACTGCCTCGATTTGCTTGAGTGCCATTTCTAGCATGCGAATGGATAATTTCATGTTAGAAACAGGGGTTCGTAATTCATGGGAAACGGTGCTGAGGAAGTCATCCTTAAGCCAGTTGAGCCGCTCCAGCGCTTTTACCTGAGCCTGGGAATCTTCATACAAGCGCGCTTGTCGCAGGGCCACCGCACAATGATTTGCCACCTGTTGCACTAAACGAATTTCCAATTCCTTAAACGCGTATTCTTTGTCTGTAATCAACCACAGATCACCCAAAACGCCCTGATCATCGACGATCGGGCAAGCCAACATCGTGACTCGCCCGCGTACCGGGTTCGGAATTAAATTGCAGAACTGGATACACTGCCCTTGTAAGAGGGCATGATAAACCTCAAAATGCTCCCCCATGTGGGAGATTCGACCCTTTGCCGAAAAGAGAGTCGTGTTGTATTCATAGCAAATCGTTGAAGTATCGTTCTCGAAGTTGTAAAGGGCTGCGTTACAGCTAATGACTCCCAGCCCTGAACCTAACTCGTGAACAGCAGTTTGCAGAATTTGTTCCTCGTCCAGACTATCCCGCACCTTATCGGCAATTCGTTTCAAAGCCGCTTCAAAACTCAAAAACAACTGTAATTGAGCAGTTCGCTCATTTACTTGATTTTCCAGGGTGTTATTTAACTGCTGTAATGCTGCTTCTGCCTGTTTTCGGGCTGTGATATCAAAGCGAATCACGAGATAATGGCAGGGGTTGCTGTCCTCACGGAGAAAAGGCACGATCGTGGTATCGACCCAGTAATAGCTGCCATCTTTGGCTCGATTTCGAATCTCCCCTTTCCAGATGTCGCCCCTCCGGATCGTGGACCAGAGGGTGCGGAAAAATTCTTTAGGATGGTAGCCAGAATTTACAAGCCTGTGATCCTGTCCGATTAGCTCTTCTGCACTATATTGGGAAATTTCACAGAACTTGTCATTGACATAGGTAATCTTTCCCTGACAATCGGTAAGCGCGACGATCGCCGACTGATCCAGGGCGAATTTCATGTCCGACAGTTCCCTCAGGGCTTGTTGATTGCGTTGCTCTGCTTGATAGCGTTCCGTGATGTCTCGCGTCAACTTCGAAAAGCCCACTAACTCTCCATCTGGGTTTCTTAAGGCTGTGAGAATGGTATCGGCATAGAAGAGGCTACCATCCTTTCGCATCCGCCAGCCCTGATTCGTTATCTGTCCATCGATCGCCGCCTGTTCTAAATCGTGGTCTGGTTGAATGTTCTGCAATGCTTCGGGAGGGTAAAACTTTGAGAAGTGCTGACCCATGATCTCGGATGCGGGATACCCTTTCATCCGTTCTGCTCCAATATTCCAACTCACAATATAGCCATTGGGATCAAGCGCATAGATGGCATAATCCTTGACTCTTTCCACGAGCAGCCGATATCGTTCTTCACTTTGCTCCAGGGACAGAGCAACTTCCTTCGCATGATTGGCACTGATCGCGGCCCTATATTGGGCACTCAGCAGCTCATCACTTAAGTAACTAATCTGAATGCCAACCGCAGCAAATAACCATAGACGCACGATGTCTGAAGGGTTCGTGATCATTAAGGAGTTGGGCGGGTCTACCAGAAAATAAACGGTGAGGAGGCAACTTAACCCGGTGGCTAAAAGTCCCGGTCCTAATCCTCCGTACCAGGCGCTAGACATCACCGCAGGAGCGAATAACAGATAGGGTCCTGCCAGTCCTAAAATGGGGACAAGTAACAGGCGTGTGATCAGGGAGATGCTGACCGTTATAACCGCTAGACTGTAGCGCAATAACCAGGGACGCTTTTTATGAGGCTGGTGGAAAAAGAACATCTTTAAGGGAAAGTTTTCAGGCAAAAAAAGTTTGAAGTAGAAAAGTTTTGCAACCTTGAAATAATTTCTTTAGGAGGAATACACCCGATTTTATGATTCTGATTGTTGTGGCTTATTATTGCTTGCGCTTAAAGATAGGAAGGTCTACCAGAGGTTAGACCTCGCTTCCCCAATAAGTTAGATTTAGTTGCTAAAAAAACGCTTGGTTGAAAAATTTGATGACTGAGTTACACCTTTGCGTTTTTAGTACCCTCTCACAAATGCTATCCCTCAATTTGTGCTGGGAATTGTGCTGGGAATGGTTAAGCTCCCTATTATAGAAAATTTATAACTTTTGGTAATCCCAATCGGAATAGATTTTCTTTAGGCTTACTTCAGATTTAATGGTTCCAGTAGGAAAACGGGTATAGTCAGAGTCATGAAATCGGATCGCTCCTATCTCACGCTTCTATCGAGTTACATGATTGGCACTTTGCCCGATGGTCGAGTGTTGATGGCAAACAAGTTCTTCGAAGAGGTTTGTAAGTTTACGGATTTGTGGGGTGGACAGAAACTCAGGCTCTTAGCAGAGGTTGATCCTAAAAAAGAAGAAGTGCTGGAGACGATCGCTATCCATCCCAAAGAATTGCCCTTCGAGTTAGAAATCGTTTCCTACCCCAACCTCACCCCGGCAAAACTGGCGGAACAAACGGCTGTTGTGATGACCCCGGTAGGCCACCGCAACAATCACATCATTGATCTGTGTCGTCAGGGAAATGTTCCTTGTGTCTATGTGACTGAGTACAATCTGAATGCCCGTAAGCAAATCGTGGCGATGGATACGCGCAATCCTTTACTTCGCTTAAGGCGCAACCTGTGGGCGGAAAACCAGGAACGCAAACGGACGCGATCGATCGCGCTATCAGAAGGGGTGCAGTGCAACGGCACTCCGACCTATGACGCTTACCGTGCCATCAACAGAAATCCCCTTCTCTACTTTGATAACCATGTGACGATCGACCTGTTGCCCACTGCCGAAGAGATGGAAACTCGGACCCGATCGCTCGTGCAGGATAATCAACCCCTGCGGCTTCTGTTTTCGGGACGCTTAATCACTATGAAAGGGGCGGATCACTTGCTGGATGTGGCTCAGGCGATTAAAAAACTGGGAGTTCCCTTTCACCTTTACATCTGCGGCAACGGAGACCTGAAGGAATCAATGGAACGACGCATTCAAACAACGGATTTGCGCGAATGGGTCACCATGATGGGCATGCTCAGTTTCCATACGGAACTGGTGCCCTTTGTCAGACAAAACATTGATCTCTTTATTTGCTGTCATCGTCAGAGTGACCCCTCCTGTACGTATCTGGAAACCATGTCCTGTGGGGTGCCGATCGTTGGGTATGACAATGAAGCCTTTACAGGAGTGGTGCAACATTCGGGTGTGGGCTGGTTAGTGCCGATGAACCAACCGGAGCAAGTCGCCCAGCAGGTTGCAGCCCTGAACCAGAATCGAGCAGCGATTCGGGAGATGTCGTATCAAGCTCTCAACTTCGCCCAAAATTATGTATTTGAGCGCACCTATACCAGCCGAGTAGCCCATCTTAAAGAGGTCGCAGCAACTTACCTGAGTAATGCAGGTCAAGTTTTACAGGCATCCTGAGTTACAACTTGGCTTGGCGAATGGGAATCTCAATTATAAATTCTGATCCTTGCCCAACCACCGATCGGCAGTAGAGATTCCCGTTGTGCCGCTCGGTGATGATTTGGTAGCTGATGGAAAGCCCCATCCCGGTTCCTTTCCCGACAGGCTTTGTCGTAAAGAACGGATCAAACAATCGTTGAAGCGCCTCTTCGGGAATACCGGGGCCAGTATCAGCGATATGTATCAGCACCCGATCGCCCTCTACGACTTCTGTACGAATGGTAATGATGGGGAGGGGGCAGAACGCGCCTGACTCTGAATTGACGGTCTTGAATTGGTTGGCCTGTTCCTCCAGCGCATCCAGTGCATTCACCAGAATGTTCATAAAAACCTGATTCAGTTGTCCGGCGTAGCATTCAATCAGGGGTAGCTTTCCATACTCCTTGTGAACCACGATCGTCGGATGATCGGGTCTTGGCTTGAGGCGGTTTTGCAAAATCATCAGGGTACTCTCCAACCCCTCATGCAGATCGACGGCCTTGTATTCCGCTTCATCCATGCGTGAAAAGGTGCGGAGGGAAGCCACAATTTTTTGGATACGATCGGACCCCACTTTCATAGAATTGATGAGCCTGGGCAGGTCTTCCACCAGAAACTCCAGATCGATGGTTTCAATCGCATCCAAAATGACAGGATGGGGGTTGGGGTAGTGGGTTTGGTAAAGATTCAGCAGGTCTAACAAATCTTGAGTGTACTGGTGGGCATGGCTGAGGTTGCCATAGATGAAGTTCACAGGGTTGTTGATTTCGTGGGCTACTCCTGCCACCAGTTGTCCCAGAGAAGACATCTTTTCACTCTGCACCAATTGGGCCTGAGTGCGCTGTAACTCCAGCAATGCTTCTTCCAATGCCTGACCCTTTGCCTGACTCTGGTTGTAAAGGTATGACTGCCGATCCGCATACTCCCGCAGTTGGGCTTCCACCGCTCGTCGTTCACTGATATCCCGAATAATGGTTGAGAGAAACTCCACCGTTCCATCCCCTGCTTTGTGGGCAATAATCACCTGGGAAACGGGAATTTCCTTTCCCGATCGGGTACAAACCGTGGCCTCTCCCTGCCAAATTCCCTGCTCAATGGCAATAGGAATAATTTCTGTTGCAAACCGTTGCATGGCTGCTTCTGAATTAAAGTCAGAAATCTTTAAGGTGCGAATGTCTACATCCTCTGGGAACCCCGTCATCCGCAACCCTGCCGAGTTGACGTACAACACCGTGCCATCCGGTGCCGAGGCTCCCACGAAGTCAGGGGTGGCATCGAGCATGGCCATTAATCGGGTTTGCAGATCCTCCGCCTCTTTCTCCTCACTAATATCCAGCAAAATCCCATCCCAGACGATCGTGCCTGTTTCCCAACGCTCCGGGCGGGAAATGGCGCGGGTCCACTTCATGGTTCCGGTCACTCCCATGACTCGCCCTTCCCATATCCAGGGTTGCAGGGTTTTGGCAGATAGGGTGACGGATCGGTGAAAACGCTCCCGATCGTCTGGGTGAATGGTTGTCATGAGCCACTCTCCATCTTTCTGGATGAGTTCCTCTGGCTCCAAACCATAAATTTCTTTAGAAAAAGCACTGACGTAGGAAAATCGAGAAGACCCATCTGGATTGATTTGAAAACAGTAGATCATTCCCGGTACATTGGTTGCCAGCTTTTGAAAACGGGCTTCACTTTGGCTCAGTTGAGTAACGGCCTGTTCCCGATCGTGAATGATTTCACACAATGCCTGTTGGATGCGATCCAGACTGCTCTGCAAACTTTGCGTACTGATGGAAACAGCTTTTGTCTTTTGTAATTGCTTCTCCAGGGTATTCACCTGTTGTTTGAGGGTTTCGAGTTCTTGAGCAAGCGCCTGATAGGAGGGAGCGATCGTTTCAGGGACAAGAGCATCTGACATGGAAAAACCGCAGGTAAAAGTGGAAAAAACCGCAAGAATTGTGATCTAAAAGCCTGGAAGTGAAGTCTAATTTTTCTACTTTAGAAACTTTTATTGGAATGTTTCCGAAAGGGACGAGCCTTGAGATCATTATTCCCGATCGTTCCCTGCAAGTATCTTAAACATTGGCGAATCACTTTCCGAAAGTAAAGGTTCAGGGTGCTGACTGGATTCAAGTGCTACATGATATCGACCTCGTTCCCCTACAGAACTCAGCAGCTTTTATAACTCTAAAATGGGTTTCGGCTTACCCGTAAAGAGTAGCATTCTTGACAACTCATTGAGACTAAAGATATCTCTCCAAATTCAACACCCTAATCGTTACTCAGGGTGTTTTTGTTGCATCATTACTCTCATTGCGATCGAATGGGTCGCCCTGTGGCTGAGGCGGGAACTTCCAGCCTACCCCTCAAGCTCCCTGTTTTCGGTTTTAGTGAGCCAAAACAAAGCGGTACTCACAAGAATGCCCAGGGGAACACTCGATTCTGGAATCGGTTGTGGTTCTGGCTCTGTTCCCTGACTCACCACAAATCATGTGGAAAGACCGAGGTAGCTAAATCGGCGTAAATGATTTAGAGTTTTCCCACTGCTCCCGATCGCTTTTCCAACGGCCCACGAGTCACCCCTAACTGGCTCTGGACCTGCAATTCCCGCCAGAGTTGGAAACCTTTCAGCTTTCCCTGAAGGAGTTGCTGATAGCGATCGATCGTTTTCCTGATTTGTTCAGGTGACTCCTGCACAAACTCTAAGCGAAAGTGGCGCACACCCAGATCAAGTAACCGCTGTGCATATTCCGCCCCTGTTTGAGCCGTGCCATTAAATACCGTGTTACGGCATCCCGCATCGGCACGAAGGACGTGTTCTGTTCCCACCCGATCGCGCAATTTCACCTCATGGGTTTCACAGGGACGACCACAGTTGGTATAGTCCGTACCCTCCGATAGAAATGCACAAAATACACAATGCTCCATGTGAAACATTGGCATGTGTTGATGCAAAGTAATTTCAAACCAGTCGGGAGGACAATGGGTGAGCAAACTTTCTAACTGGGTGATGTTCAAGTCATAGGAAGCGGTGAGGCGTTTGAGCGAAAACCGCTCTTTGAAATAAACAGCGGTAATTGGGTTCGCGACGTTCAGGGAAAAGTCACCAATGCAGGGAACATCTGCAAAAAATTGCAGATGATCGTAGTTCCGTACCAGATAGCCATCGGCTTCGCACTGACGGACCTGTTGCAGGATGTAGGTTTCCCCCGACTTGGTAATCCGAGGGGGAGCCACCCAAATCGTCTGGTTTGCAACGGTGGGATGCGATCGCACCTGAACCACCGCTTCCCGGTAAGCACGCGGATCTTCAAATTCGCAGTAAAGGGTTTGAATTCCCGCCTGTTGTGCTGCTTGTAGTTGTTTTAGATTGCGAACGAGAACGATCAGATGGGGTTTCTGCTGGGGTTTGGCAACCGGGACGGCAGGTAACAACGATCGAAAACTATGATCCGATCGTAATTCCCACCGTAAGGGTTGGGAGCGCAATTCTTCTAACTGGGCGACACAAGCCCGCCGGAGTCGATTCAGTTCACTCACAGGCAGCATGACCTCCCCCTGGAGAAAACTGGTGAGGGTGCCCAACTGAAAGGGGGTATTTCCCAATCGGCCCAACTGCTCCCGCAGACGATCGATCGTGAGGGATTGGGTATGGGCGGGAGTCAGCAGAATGGTCGAATTCACCTGAACTACATGACCCTGATCGTCTCGTGCAATTACCGTAAGGGGATGATCGGCTGCTCCATGCACTTCCAGATGTAGGGAACGCTGAAATTGGGGCGTTTCCCCCGCAAAACTCTGGCGAAGGTGGCGATCCAGTTCTGGATCGCTGGTTTTCCAGAGACGATCGCCCGGTTTCACCTGTCGCAGATCTACATCCCGTCGGCCAAAGGTGATCAGGCTATCCCGGCCCCGTTGCTCAACGCCATAGACTCGCCCCCCTTCCTCTGGGGCTTCTGGATGCCCATGATCGAAGACGACTCCATCCCCTGGCTTCAGGGGAGCCTGTAAGCGAATGACAACCTGGGGATCTCGACCTTCCGGCACCCGCAAGACTTCCCCCAGGTAGACCCCGCGCTTCTTCCCAAACCGTGCATGAACCAGGGCTTGATTATCAATTCCCTGGAGCCAACCGGAGGAGAGACCCCGCGAGAAGGCCATTTCTAGCTGATACTGTTCCCGATCGCTCACCTGATAAGCACCGCTATCCCGCAATTGATCGAGGGCCTGACGGTACAGACGGGTGATGCTGGCAACATATTCGGGGGCTTTCAAGCGTCCTTCAATCTTCAAACAACTGATCCCCGACTGCACAATCTCCGGCAGAATCTCCAACCCTGCCAGGTCTTGAGGGCTGAGTAAGTAGCGTCGATCGCCCAGGTCATACGGTTTTCCATCCACGATCAGGTCGTAGGGCATCCGACAAGCCTGAGCACATTCTCCCCGATTTGCCGATCTGCCCCCCAGCGCTTCACTGGTGAGGCACTGCCCGGAGTACGCGACACAGAGGGCACCATGCACAAAGATCTCCAGGGGCATCGTAATTCCCCGATCGCTCATTTGGGAACGAATTTTCGTGATCTCCTTCAGGGAACATTCCCGCGCCAGCACGACCAATTCACAGCCGAGGGATCGGGCGATTTCAACTCCGGCAATGCTGGTGACGGTCATCTGGGTGGAACCGTGAATTGGAAAATCGGGGGAAAGATGGCGGATCAGGCGGCACATTCCAACGTCCTGGACGATCGCTGCATCTACTCCCGACGCGATGATCGTTCGCAAATATTGCTCTGCGTCCGCCAGTTCTTCGGTGAAGATCAAGGTATTGAAGGTGACGTAACCTTTGACTCCGCGACGATGTAAGAAGGCCATCAGTTCAGGCAAGTCGGCTTCTGTGAAGTTGTTGGCCCGCATCCGGGCATTGAAGCGCTCCAACCCGAAATAGACGGCATCGGCTCCGTTTTCCACCGCCGCCCGAACGCAATCCCAATCTCCCGCAGGGGCAAGAAGTTCGGGGGCCGGATGGGCGATGGGCGATGGGGGGAAGGGGGCGTTGGCAGGGTCCATGACGATGCAAAAAGTACAGCTTCTTCTCTAGTGTAGTTTTCCGTGAAGAGAGAAGAGGGACTGATTAAAGTGGAACATGAATTAGTGACAGCGAGGGTGCTGCCCTCCCTGCTTGCAAATAAAGTTCAATTGCTCAGAGTTCAGGTTTTTAGCCTGGGTAAAATTCACGCCTTGTAAATAGACTGTTTGATTGGGAGTCGGAGGTCGCTTAATAAACTGATCAGGCGAATTGATCGTCAATGGTACAAATGTTGCTCCCAGGAAATCTGCCCCTTTCAACTCTGCGCCCCGTAGATCCGTTAAACTCAGGTCCGCTCCCCGCAGGTTTGCATTCTGTAACTGAGTCCCACTCAAATTCGCCCCCACCAGGCGGCTGGAACTGAGATCCGCCCGTTGCAGATTGGCTTGTCCTAAATCCGCCCCAGAGAGATCAGCACCGCGCCAATCGGAACCTGTTAACTCTGCCGATCGCAGCTGGGCACCCAAAGCACTCACCCGGACTAACCGCGCATTCCGTAAATTCGTTTGAGTTAAATTCGCGTTTGCCAGGTCTGCCCCCGTGAGGATGGCTCCTTCTAAGATGGCTTGCCGCAGATTGGCCCGAATGAGTTTAGCACTACTGAAGTTCGCCCCACTCAGGCGCGATCGTGACATATCTGCCCGATTCAACACAGCCCGAATCAAACTCACCCGATTCATGGAAATGTTACTAAGAAATGCCCCCGTCAGGTTGGCAGCTTTCAAGTCTGCCCCAGACAGGTTCGCCATCCAATCATCGTAGGTGCCCCAATACTGGTCCTCTCCGGGACCATAGAAACGCGCCCCCTTGAGACTGGCTCCAATCAAGTTTGTACTCCGAAAGTGCAGCCCCGACAGATCCGCCTGATCGAGGATCAGGGTAAATTGAGCTGGACCTGAGAGGCTCTGACCCAGGTCAATTCGGGACAGATCTGCATCATGGATCTGCCCACTATAAATCGTCAGAATTTTGGCGATCGCCCGTTGGGTGGCCCGTAGCCGCAGGGCGGCAATGGCCTGTTCCTGTTGATTCGTTCCTCGTCGCAGGGAGTCCAGATCGTTCCTGAGAGCCTGGTTCATGCGGCGTAGGTAGGGAAGGGCTTCTGGCCCTTTATTCACTAATGCTTGCTGGGTGGTTTCAATCAGGGTAGCCGTCTCGACTTGGCCCAGCAGATCCACTAGCAGGGGAATCGCACGGGGATCTCGCACCGTTCCGAGTGCCAGAATCGCACCCTGGCGATCGTCCCCTTTACTCGTGGCATTGGGAGCCAGTTTGCTAACGAGCGCCAGAAAAACTTCATTATCTTGCTGTTTGAACTCTCGCTGGTTCGCCTGACCCTGAATGTAAACCTGAGTTCCCACAAAGGTTCCCAACACCATTGCGATACTGGACAGGGACACAATGAGCAGGGTCAACCCCGGAT
Source organism: Leptolyngbyaceae cyanobacterium bins.59 (assembly GCA_033763635.1). Classification (GTDB taxonomy): domain Bacteria; phylum Cyanobacteriota; class Cyanobacteriia; genus JANRKG01. The sequence goes on along the minus strand of JANRKG010000219.1, from coordinate 519 downwards.
GTTGCCGCACCCACAACCACAAACTCCGACGTGGATACCTCACTTCGGGCGTGAGGACGATCGCAGCAATCAAGTCATCCTCATCCGTCCACTGGGGGCTGCTCTGCCATTCCCCGGACTGATCCCAGTACACCTCATGGGTGGCTGGGTGAAATCCATTTTGTGGGTTCCAACGGGAGTAGGAACTGTCAATTACAAAGGTTCCAGAGAGGCGATCGTGGAGGGTTCTGCGTCGTCCATCCAGGGCGATCGTTGTAGCTTCTCCCAGCAGAAACACACCGGACAAAGCCGCCAAAATCCCCAAATCGGGGAAGGCTCCCGTAAAGTGCCAGATGGCATAGGCGACTCCCAGGGGAATGCCCCACCGTCCTACCCCTTCCCGGATTACCGCCCGAACCAAACCGGGAGGCGCACCGGAAGGAGTCACCACCCGGACCCCAAACCATCGTTTGGGCGCACTTCTACCCTTGATTGCCAGTTCATAGAGATAAAATCCGCTAACAAGCAATGGGGCAGCCA
>JANRKG010000218.1:0-12258 GCA_033763635.1 Leptolyngbyaceae cyanobacterium bins.59 | reverse complement strand
GCGAATCCACAGTCAAGCGGGTAATTCGCAAGCTAAAAGACGCTGGCATCCTGTTGGTGAATCAACTCAAAGCTTATCGCTGGTGGCAGATTAATTGGTATTCTCTTGACCACGAGAAATTGGAACTACTGATCTTATCGATCAGGTCAACATGCGCTGATCGATCAGGTCAGGCTGAACCGATCAAAACAGAAGATTACTCAGCAAAAATTACCCACAAACAAACTGACGATCGTGTTTTTTCGGACAGACAGGAAAAAGCTGATCAGGGTGCTGGAAAACCTATTAAGAAAGAAAAAGCAGCCAGCGATCCGGAGATTGACTGGCAAGTTTATAACCACCTTCTAGGGGAATTGGACGGAACCGGAATCCCCAAAACAAAACAGATCGAGCAATATCTCAAGGAGGCACTCAGGAAATGGGGTGCGGCGGCGGCGGCGCGGGTGCAGCACGCGATCGCGGCATTCAAGCAAGCGAAAAACATCCAAAACCCTGGTGGGTGGCTGGTTACGGCGATTGAGCGTGGGTTTAAGCCGAATCAGCCGCGATCGCAAAGTGAGGATACTTCCCCTGAACCGCTGCCTGCTGAACCAGGGCGATCGCCCCTCCCACCATCCTCACCCACCATTCCCGGTTTCAGAGCGTGGTTTGACAAGGCGAAACTTTTGGGTTTAGTGACGGCTAGCGCCAATGATGGCGCGGGGGTCAAGCTCTTTTTGCCGGATGAGTCTGCGATCGCGTGGGAGAGCTTTGCCCGACACTATCCCTTGGAAAAATTGGACGAGATTGCCCATTGGCTACGGGTTGCCAGTTCAAAGCTGGGAGCGACTAGGGCACGGATCGAGGGTGGCGTTGTCATGATCGATTTTTTGGGAGAGTCGTCTGTCACTTGGGAAGCTGCCCAGCGAACGTATAGGGATCTGCTTTGATTCTCTGAATACTCTTCCCTGTTGATGGTTAAGCCGTTGCTAGGGTGCAAAAAGCTTAGTGAAAAAGGGGGGAGTTGATCATCAAATCGGCGATCGCTTGGATTGGGTCTATGTGAAAAAGACTCACCCGATCGCCAATTTGGAAGAGCTTGCCGCTGTCCTCAATCAGTCTATGTAAGGTGGACTTGTACCTTTCTGAATGCTGATAAACATCATCTGGTCAAACGAATCATGGTTTAGAGCGAGGTCAGCCCATTTAACTTTGTCCGCCAATCTTCGTTGTAGCGGAACGTATAAACGCGGTATCCAGCAGTGTCATATTTGAGGTTTTCTCTGGCGATGAGATCGCGCTCCTGCTGTTCAGGATGGTCATGCACTGAACCATCGCAAAAAATGGCTACCTTAGCATCTCGGTATAGGAAGTCAGGCTTGACATTAGCTTCTGGGATTAGCTCTTGGGCTGAGTCTGGCAACTTTATGCCTTGGTTGTACAGTTCATCGAGAAATTCCCGTTCAAAGGCTGAATTGGGGTCTGTTTGCGATCGCAGTCGCTGGTACTGTTCTTCACGAGACATTCCTGCAACATGACGATTGATTCTGCTTTTGGTCAGTTGTTCTAGGTAGCCACGAATGGCGTGGCGATCGAGTAACGGATGGTCAAATTGGTTGCGGTAGGACAGTAGGCACTCATAGCAAGCCTTAGTACAGGTGTATTTTTCATGCACAAAATGACAAATATCCAAGGCTTCTTTGGCTAAAGCTTGGAATGCGGCTGGATTTTCCAGAATTTGGGAGAGCACACCCGCACCGCCCTCTGAGGCTTCCCAGAAAAGGAGATATTGCCCCTGTCCCAGTCGTTCTGAAGCGAGTTCATTCTCTTCGAGTTTATAGACGGCTTGGATAGCTCGTTCCAGTGCATATTGGAAACTGGCTAAAAACCGATCTGCATCCTGTAATGGGATGTTGTGTGGCTTAATCAGCAGAATATTGCAAACGTCCTCAACCATGAGGTGAACTTCTCTTTGCAACGTCTCAGGGGTCTCTTCAGTGCTGGAGTCTCCCCACATTCCCGTGACGCGATCGATTTTGAATCCTCTCTCCTGACCATTCTTTAAACTACTTCTTAAGCCTCGGTTGATCCGCCAAACCGTTGCCGTATCGCCGTAGGTAATCTCTAGCAATTTGGTTCCATCTTCGGCAGCAACCACGGCTGGTTCTTGGTTTTGCTGTGCAAACCGGAAGTGAGTGGTGACGTTATAGCCGTACTTCAGTCGTTCTTCTTCATCGCAGGTGATGCGTTCGCGGCGGCGCGTTAGCATGGTTTCCATTCTCAAGACCCGATTGAGTTTGGCAGGATTGTTATAGCTATCTGATGCAATTCTGCCACCACAGTTTTCACAGAGGTCATGCTGCCAATTATCTCCTGCCTGGAAATAGCCACACTCAGGACAGAGACCAACTCGCTGATAGCCGCTTTCAAGACCTCCGACAGGAATACGAGTCTTGGCAATCTGAAATTTACTACCCTCATAGTAAAGAATGTTCTGTGGGGCAAATTCGCGAATGGCGACCACTTTGGGACGAGAGATGAACTCACCCTCGTTGCCAGCCTGAATGTAAGCCCGTACTGGCAGGCGGGGAAAGTTATAGCCCGGTAAAAAGCCCTCGGCGGCAAAGTAACGATAGGGATAGAACTCCAACTGTGACTGATTACTACCTTGATTCGTCTGTCCCACCAGTAGGTCTATTTGTCGTTTTGCTTCCCGTTCTTGAGCTTCAGCATTATTTCGGTCTTCCTGAGATGCCAAACCTCGTGTGGTTTTATCAATGGTTTGCCGGGATACTTCAAGCTGTCTGACTGCATCGCGATACAAGTTGCGCCAGCGTTCGCAGGCTTGGTCAAAGCTGGTCAGTGCATTTTCGATGACTTGGCGGAGAAACCCGTCGGTATACCAACGTGCCCGTTGTAAATCAGCCGTACAGAAGGCATCATCTAAAATCTCCTTTGCGGCTTGAAAGCAGCGATCCAATGCCTGAGGGGATAACGTGAGCTGGTTACGAATCGTTTCTTTAAGAGGGTAGGTATTCCCTTCTAAATCCAGAATCTGATTCATGGAACTGTCTAGGTAAAGCCCTGTATGAGCTAACCACAGCGAGTGAATGTGAGATTTGATCAGATCCTGGTTGCCTAGCTCTAACTTAGGCGGCACCACAACACCCGCCACCATCTGCTCTGGTCGCTTGAAGAAATATTGATCATGCCCACTGCCAGCAGAGGCATAGGTGATGACTAATGCCTCCTGGTTGCTGCGTCCGGCTCGTCCACTCCGTTGGGCATAATTGGCCGGACTGGGTGGGACATTTCGCATGTGAACGACATTCAGATCGGAGATGTCAATCCCCAGTTCCATAGTGGGCGAGCAGAACAGGGTTGACAGTTTGCCATCTCTGAACTGGTTTTCTCGTTTTTGGCGGTTTTCATTCTTGACTTGCCCCGTATGCTCTCGCCCTTCCATGTTGTGGATATTGGAACCAGTTCTGCTATAGAAATTCTGAAAAAACTGATTCACCTCTAACTGCACGTCCTCACTTCCCTGTAGGCGTTTTGAGGTCATCGGGTCAGGTTTAATGTGGCTGGCTTGTTGTGCCTTCCAGATCATCGAATCAATCCGAACTTGAATATTCTGCCCCTGTTGGAGAAGATAGCCAGCATTGCCCAATGCGTCAATTAGCGTTTTGATGAGGCTGTCATACTCTGCTTCAGGGATATTTTGATCACGCCAAGACCACGTTTGAGCAGAACGCAAAAATTTGCCGATTTTGCTACGGGCTGTCAGTTTAATAACCTCTCGCCCAGCTTGTGCCGTTGAGGTTGTAGCCCATCGGGCTTCATGGGGGCGCTCATTTTCATCGAAGCACCAGGGATCTTTAATAGCCTGACCCACTTCTTTTTTAAGCTGCTCGACCCGCTGAGATTGCAGCAGTGCTGCATCCAGGACTAGCTCCTTACGAAGCTGGTCAAGCACGGCTCGAATCACGTCATAACGTTGTTGCGGGGTGGCTTGCAGCCAAATGGGATGAGGATGTTTCTGCCACAGGTCTGTTGCGGCACAAACCTCTTCCAGTCCCTCATAGTCGATCGCCAAGAGACCACACTGCTCTAAGTTCGGTTGGACAATCCGCCAGCCTTTGCGGAGGTCTTCATAGAGCCGATATTCAATCAGATTGCGAAATACCTCTTCATTCCGCCGTTTGCCGGGGCCGTATTCGGCAACTTGTTTGGCGTAATCGGCTTGTGTTAAGTCCATCTGCTCTACGACGGCTTGGGCTAACTCGGTATGGGTTAGTTTTTGCTTAGTCTGCATGGCTCCGTTCAAAGAAGCCCGCAACAAACTGGTTTGTACGAAGTCGTTAAAGTGGCCTGCTTGGAGTGAGGCATCCTGGCGGTTATCGGTGAAACTGAGGATTTTTTGTGCCTCTGCTGGGATGGCTCCACTCGTTTTCAAACGATTCACGGTGGAGAGACAGAGTAAGGTGGTCGCGGTACTTCTGCCTTCACTACTCAGGCGCGAAAGTTTGGTAAATTCGTTTTTCTTTTTGTCGTGAACAACTCCGCAGTTCAAACAAGTCAGAAATGGTTTGGGGGTAAACCAGTAGGCTGTTCCCTCTAAGAGGGATGAAACGACTTGACCACTCGGCAGGACTTGAAGCCGTTGAGGAATGAAGTCAGCGTATTCTTTTTTGGGAACCCGCCCCTGTCGTTTTGTTTCTTTGAACCAGGTATCGGGTAGGCGATCGCTCTCACTCTCATCCCACAACCCTGGCTCATTGAGGGTGATATAGCCCTCTTGCATGTTGGCATCTTCTAGGCTGGAACTGAGGGCGGTGGGCAGCAGTGGCTTGAGGTGATTCTGGTCGCGATCGTAATGAACTAGGTAATAGTCTTGCCCACACTCCCGACAAAATACGAGGGGATAGAGCAGCCGATCGCCGGTGGTGGAGTATTGCCCTTCTAGGGTCAGGAGGCGATCGCCCCGTTTCTCAGCCGTGGCATACACGCTGCCGCCTTGGGAAATGAACTGGTGTAACCGGAATGCCAGCCCCTTGGTTTTACTGCCCCAGAGAAACATCTGGCGCAACACATCCAGACAACGGGTGACCTCGGTTTGGGTTGCGGCGACGAGTTGGGCGGCACCTGTGGCAAGCGAAATGGGAGTGCGTCGAACAAGGTGCCCCTCTTCGTCCTGAAGTCCAAAGGCCATTTCCATCCAGGCAGCTAGAGGGTGAGATCGAAATGCTTCTAAAGTTTGTTCTACTTCTGGGGGTAAACCTATGGCAACGACCTCCCGGAGTTCATTCATAGTTGGATCGGGACGCTGAATCGTGCGTTCTAACGTTTCATCAATCACATTCTCGGCTTTCACTGCAATGCCAAAGAGTTTGCTGGCGATCGCGGCTACAGTTTGGTTGCGATTCGATCTCGTACCTTCCGTAGACATGGTGGCACTGGTGCCGATGCAGAGGAGGTTCTGCCCACAGCGCTGGCGTAATTTACGAATCAGAATCGCCACATCGGCACCCTGACGACCCCGGTAGGTGTGCAATTCATCTAGCACCAGGAATTTTAGGTCAGGTGATGCCACCAACTTCTCTTCCTGATTGCGGCTGAGCATTAGCTCCAGCATCATGTAGTTGGTCAGAATGATCTGCGGTGGGTTGTTCTGAATCTCCGTTTTTTTCGTTAAGCTTTCCTGCCCGGTGTATTGCTCGACCCGGATGTGGGTGCCGGGAACCTGTTCGAGGAATTTATCGAACTCTTTTTTCTGAGAGTTAATTAGAGCATTCATGGGGTAGACCAGAATCGCCCGGACTCCCTTCAGGGTGGGATTTCTCAACAGGTCGTCAATAATGGGCACAACATAGGTCATGCTCTTGCCCGATCCGGTGCCAGTAGTGAGGACATAGGGTTCTTGGCGCTGGGCAATCCGAAAAGCCTGCTCTTGATGCAGCCGAAAGCGGTAGTCAGAAACGTACTTGGGGAAATAGCGATCGCAGTCGGGATGTAATACTCCCTGTTGTACCAACATGGGGAGATTGGCTCCCTGCCGATAGGAGGGATTGAGCTGAATCAACGGATCGATCCATAGCTCTCCCCGCTCCAGCTCTTGATCGACAAAATCTTTGACTCTTGGGTCACGAATTTTCAGAAAGCTTTCAATGTAATTCCGATAATCTTGAACTACGTCATCCCGCAGCTTAAAGATGTCCAGAGTCGGGCGATCGCCGGTGGCTGCTGATTGGTCTGGGGATAAGTCTTTGTTAGATGTTCTGCCTCGGCGTTGGTTAATCCATTGCTCTATTTGATCGGCTAGGGTATCGCTGAGGGTGTCAACATTGATGATGGGCCAGAGGTCGGCAATGTCCCAGGTGTCTGGGGCATAGGAAAAGAGACGGTCTAATTGTTCAGGTTCTAGCGATTCTACCCCAGTGCAATCGATCTCAGCATTGCCTTGCCCAATCAGCATCAAGAATGGCGTTATGGCTTCATCGCTTTGCGGGAGTAGCTCGCGTAACTGAACGAAAACCTTCATAGAACCTTCCTACTTTTTCCAATCGGGATCAGCGAGACTGTCTAAAAATGAGGATGGATTGGAGCGCGAACCGCTGACCATCAGCGATCGCATAGCGCGTGAACAGCCCACATAGAAAAGGCGACGCTGCTCGTCTGTAACAGATTGGATGTCGTCTGCTGGCAGATCCGTACCCACATAAGGAAGTATGCCCTCCCGGAGTCCTACCACTACCACAAACGGAAATTCTAAGCCTTTGGCTGAGTGGAGGGTCATGACTTTGATATGGGTGGCATTCAGGTCAATATCGTTGCCTGCAACGAACTGAGCGGCTGCCCCTTGCTTCGCCAATCGCTGTGCGATCGCTTTTCCCATGGCGATATTTGGACACAGCACTGCCCCGCCATGCACTGGCAATCGGCACTGTTTAGCGGCTTCAAGCAAAAAGGTATGGATTAACCGACTTTCCTGCTCCAGGCTATCGGTCAGGACAATGGTTGGGCGTTCTCCTTGGTAGGCAGACGGTTCCTGGGTCAAACATTCGGCATCTCCAGCCGTTGTCCCCGCTAAAATTGTGGCGCAGGCGCTCATGATTTGTGCCGTATTGCGATAATTCCGCTTCAGCACCAGCGTTCGCCCGGTCACTTTCAGATCTGCATGAATTTGCTTCCAGCTAAACCCCCGCTGATATAAGGATTGCGAGGCATCGGCGGTGAGATAAACCCCAGCAAGGGATGGCACCAACGCTAAGAGAAACCGCAGGGAGACAGGGGATAAGTCTTGGGCTTCATCAATGACCACGGCTTGGTAGGGGGCTGTGGGCAATTGCTGAACAACTGCCAAGGCTTTGCAGCGAAGTTGTGCCCAGGTGATGTATCCCTTCTGCCCCATGAGGGTTTGCCAGGTTTGGTAGACGCTCCACAGGGCTTCTCGCAATTTCGCTGGCAGGGGTGCGCCTCGACCCCGCCGCTCTAAAGCCAAGTAGTCTTCTAAGCTGGCGACTCCCCAGTCTTCAATCACGTCTTGGATTTCCTGAAGCAGGTAGGGCAGTCCCAGTCGTTCCAGGGACTGGAGCCGACCTTGGCGATCGAAGCTATTTTTTGCCGGAATGTCGGCTGTTTTTAAGGCAATGTCCAACAGGGACAGGCATTGATCGGGGCGTGCGAAGGTGGGCTTGCCGTAGGTCTGGATATAGTAGTGAACGGTTAAGGAATCCATCGTGGCGACGTTGACTCCGGCTTGATCGAGCGGTTGCCCGATCAGTTGGGTCAGCAGTTGTTCGGAATAGGTGACTAGGGCTTTGGTGTAGGTCGTGAACAAGATGGGCTTAAACCCCTGCTCTAGTAAGCTCTGGACTCGGTAAATGGCCAATGTGGATTTTCCGGTTCCTGGCCCCCCCTTAACTAGAATGGGGCCTTGCTTGCCAAAGGTTTTCAGCTTCTCTTGTTCTGGGTCGAGTTTCAGCAGGAAGGTGGTGAGGCTACCTTCTACTAGGCGATCGAGATCCTCTGGCTGTTTCAATACATACTCGCGCTCAGCAATAATCTCCTCAATGGGGCGAGGATAGAGGTTATCAACGATGCGCTGGAGATACTGATCGGGAATGGGTAGCTCTAGCAGGGCTTCACAGTGGGGCGCGGCTAAAATTCCCTGCCAATGTTCTGATGGGATTTGCCATTGCTTGAGCAGGGTTTGAGTGAGTGGGAAGGGGAGAGCCGTCGTGATGGCAGGTAAATCGGGAGTAGGGGAAATGCCATGAGATCGCTTGACTTTGCCATCTGGAATGGGGGTCAAGAGGCTTTCTTCCGGGGGTGCATCAGGGGTGTTGATGTCGGGCAGCTCAGTTTCGTAGGTGCGATCGTCTCGCTTACGGACGCTGAGCAATTTTACCCAGCCCTGTCCAAAGCTATAGAACAGGCGATAGTCACCAATGCGAACTCGGTAGACATTGTTGGTGTAACCCTTGAGCTTTTTGGCATCGCCCTGAGCCGAAATTGGATCAGTTTCGAGCACCTTCAACGTCTTGCTAATCTTCTTTTGAACGGCTTGAGGCAGGTTCAGCAGTTCGCTAAAGAAGGTGTTGGTAAATGAAAGTGCCCAGGTCGTCATGAAGTTTGCGTATCAAATAACAGTAACGCAGGAATATCGAGAGAATTCTGGAGAGTCTAATACATTCCTCCCCAGGTATCTAAAATCATCAGCATTCGCTTATCTGCTAAACCATCAACACGACTCACTACATCGGTGAAGGAGGTGAAAGAAGATTGCTTGCGAGCTTTTTCAATATTTTTGATCAGTTTTTCAGCCGTTTTGCCGCGAATACCTGCGATCGCCATTTTTTGTAGCAATTCTGCTGGATTGGCAGTGTTGAATATTTCCAGTGGCTCAACTTTCTGTGGAATTTTTTGCTGAAGCGTTGTGATTTGTTGCTCCAATCGTTGCACTTCTCGCTGTTGGGTTTGTTTAATATCGCGTAATGCCTCATCCAGACGAGATTCTAGATTTGTAAGACGCTGATCGGCAACCGATAATGAAGCCGGAAGTTTTGGGTCTGAGGTGGATAGGGGATTGATAACGACTGTTGATTGTGTAGCATGAAGGCTAGCAAACTGCTGAATAGCAGCATCTTCTAAATCTTCAGGGACAATGAAAGCATTGACCATTTCGGCTGCACGAGGGTTAATTTCCTTGGCTCTAACTGCCGCATAATATTCACGATCGCCTGCCAACACTTCATAGGAATCGACTCCAGTTTGTTTAAGAAGTAGGGGGGAGAGCAAGCCATTTGCTTCTAGAATGCTCTGTGCCAGGGCTTCTAGCTCATCCACCTTAAATTCTGAACGTGGCACATTGGAAGTAATGCTCTTGACATCAACCAGATAATATTCGCTCATACTTACGCCCCAAATTTTTGCATCACTTCATAGGAGAGGTTTCTGAATTCTTTCACAGAGTCAGAATCACCATCAAACTCAAAGATGGATTTTGGATCCGGAATTTCCAAACTGCCCATTGTCAGCGTTTTGTTCACACAATTAGAGAGGGCAATACGCTCGTAGATGACTGTGTTGAGTACTGGTAGCGCATACCGTTGAACAACTGCTTCACGCTGTCTAGGGAAGACGTGTTCTAAATATCGAGTGTTAGTCAATACTTTAGACGGCAGGACTCCTAGGATTTCGAGTGGTTGTTTGCCGATGCCTGAGCGGGTTTCATTGACTTCGGCAACGAAATTTTTAACGTTACTTAAGCCTTGATTGGCAAAGGGTTTCAGATCCGACGGAATGATGAGATAGTCAGCCGCAATCAGAGCGATCTCCGCGTAAAGATCTCTAGAGGGCGGCGCATCGATAATGACGATATCGTAGTTATCCTCCACCTGTTGGAGTTTTGTATTCAGACGCAGGCGACTGGCAGCAAAGCGGGTCAGTCGTTGCTGTTCGTCAATCAGTGTAATGTGGGATGGAATAACATCAATTTCTGGATTGTTGAATCCATTAGATGAGCGCACGATGTCGGGAATAAAGTCAAACTCTCCAGAACTAATGAGTTGCAAAACATTTTTGTCTTTGAGATTGTCATCTTCCTCAAACTGGAATTTGATCAGCCCTGTAGCAAAGGTGGAATTTGCCTGAGCATCAATATCAATCAGCAATACTTTCTTGCCTTTGTTTCTGAAGGCAGCAGCAAGATTAACGGCAGTGGTGGTTTTACCAACGCCACCTTTGTTGTGATAAATTGCAATCGTCTTCATGGGTTTTGCTAATTGAGTAAGATTAACTACTGAACTGCGAAGTCAGTGTATTGCCGTAAGTTAGGTGGGTCAAAGGCAAGAAAAATATCCTGTTTGTGGACACCCAGTTCAACCAGTTGATTGGCTAGACCTTGTTCTGTACCATCCTGTTGAATCCAGATTTTGCCATCGATGATATCAGCATGAAGGATGACCCCATAAAAGCGATCGGAGTCGCGCCAACCCACATAAACGAGTTGGTAATGGTCGCGCTCGGCATCAAAAATGGTTTGGGCTTGGATGCATTTTTCCCAAACAAGATTAGCCCGTTCAATCATGAGTTTTTGGAGGTATTCACGGTACTGGGTGTGGGTGTTCATCGGATCAAGATCTCCTTGAGCCATTTTTTATAGAACTAAGCGATCGCATACCCACTGAACTGTCGTTTAAATGGGGAATGGAAACCTAAAACGATATCGGATTTATCTACGCCTTTTTCCATTAACAGTTGGGCGATCGCGAGTTCTGTGCCATTATACTGAATCCATACTTTTCCATCTTTAATATCAAAGTGAAGCAGCAGGCTAAAAACTCGCTGTTGATCGTCCCAGCCCATATAGATCAGTTGATAGTGATCATGTTCTGTGTCACAGATGATTTGGGCTTCTACATCCTGAGATTGCCGATAAGGGTGGGCTTGCTCTGTGAGTAGATCACGAATTATTTGTCGGTATTTTTGAAGTTTATCCATTGGGTGACTTCCTCCTTGATGGGATCATAAATGATCAGATTGATTTCATGCCGCTTGAGGGACTTCTGAACAAAGTTAAGTTGAAAGAATATATTGTAGGTTTCTAAAGGAACTGCTAGATATAAGGTGCGGTCGGGTTCAATCTCTTCTAGCGCTTGAGCATAGTTTAGATATTGTCCGAGGGCTGTGTGAAATTCACTAATATCTGAATCTGTAATAAAGCTTTTGATTTCAACGGCTATTTTTTCGTGATTGCGTTGGGCTGCGATCGTACTTTCGGCACCCAGGTCAATTTGCAGCTTGATCACTTCACTGATTTGCACCCAGTAGGGATCATCGGTAATGCGCCAGTGCTCTTTGATGAGTGCAGTTTTGACTTGGTTATGGAACAGGTCTCTTGCCATGATGCCTCTCTAGAATCCCAGTTTATCCCAGGCTGCGAGGACGAGGCGTTGAGTGCGGTATTCGCCGAATTGCTTGATTTCGTTATTTTTGAGGACGCGGAAGGTTTCGCTGGGGAAGTCGGGGCCGTAGATATCGGCGGGGTCGAGGATGTAGCGGAGTTCGTCGCGGGTGAGTCCGTAGAGGTGGGCGTAGTAGGCATCAAGCTCGGCACGGAGCAGGGCGCGGCGTTCTGGGTTCCAGATGAAGGGGTCGCCGTCGTAGCCCATGTCTTGGGCGAAGGGTTGCAAGTCCCAGGCGGTGTAGGTGAGTTCGAGGACGCGGGGGGCGATGAAGTCGATGTCGGCGCGGCTGTAGCGATCGGGTGGGAGGATGGGGAGTTGTTTGAGGATGAAAAACGTTAGATGCGTACCCCCCACTTTCTGACGAGCGACAAAATCAAAAACCAAGCTATTGAGATTTGCCAAGAGTAAAGAATGAAGGCTTAAGTTCAATTTGTCTGAAAAAAGCAACGGAGCATTGTGACCAACTGCTACTCTTGGCAACAGGCTAAAAATTGCTGTGCGCTCATTGGTTACGTTAGTAATATCCCGGAAAGCAATTAGCCATTTTTGATCGCATTTTCCCGCTAAACGGTTTTCGACTTCGGTGCGATCTACCCAATAACGAGGAGTAACTGTAAAACTGAAATTCTGCTTCATCTCAGCCGTAGTTTGAGGCAGTCTACCAGCATTCATCTCAGCTTGAGTTGCACCTTCATAAGTTGAGAATCGATGATCGAACTGGTGAAACATTTTTGCCTCATACAGGGGCAGTAATCTTTCTCCCGGTTCATCATGAAACAATCCACTATCACTAGACATATTGAACAAT
>JANRKG010000217.1:0-20334 GCA_033763635.1 Leptolyngbyaceae cyanobacterium bins.59 | reverse complement strand
GGGAGCAGTACAGCCCTCTAAGTAACTGACATAACTCCCTTCCTCCGCCACGATCAAAGTACGCTCAAACTGCCCAGAATCACCATTGTTGATCCGGAAGTAGGTTGAGAGTTCCATCGGGCAACGAGTGCCTTTCGGGATGTAAACAAAAGACCCATCACTGAAAACAGCGGAATTGAGGGCCGCATAGTAATTGTCAGCGATCGGCACCACACTTCCCAGATACTTCTGCACCAGATCGGGATACTTCTGGAATGCTTCGGAGATGGAACAGAAAATGACTCCCTGTTCCGCCAGTTTCTCCTTAAACGTCGTCGCAACAGAAACGCTATCAAAGATAGCATCGACGGCTACATTGCTCAGACGTTTCTGCTCTGACAGGGAAATTCCCAACTTTTCAAAGGTTTCCAGCAATTGCGGATCAACCTCTTCCAAGCTATTAAGCTTTTCCTTTGGCTTTTTGGGGGCCGAGTAATAGATGATGTCCTGGTAATCGATCGGCGGATAGTTTACCTGGGGCCAAGTCGGTTCAGTCATCTTCAGCCACTGCCGATAGGCCCGGAGGCGAAACTCCAGCATGAATTCTGGCTCATTCTTTTTCTGAGAAATCAGCCGAACAATGTCTTCATTAAGACCTCTGGGAATCGTTTCGGACTCAATATCTGTTACGAATCCGTACTTGTAGGGCTGGTTGACTAACGACTTGACGCTTGCACTCATCTTGATCTATTGGGGATTGAGGGATGGGAGTGGAAAAGGAAAACTCTGAGCGATCGAACTAGACTGTAACCCCGAATCAGCAGTCCTTGATACAGGGAGCATCCCGTATTTGCAAGTGCAGTATCTCCTGGAGAGCGGGCATCTTGCCCACTAAGACGCTCACACCACAAATACAGAGATGGATGCACCCTAATGCTGGCCCGTAACTGCCCGAATTTCTTCAAGGGCAATTTCTTGCTTCTGACCTGCAAAATCATTATCGGGAGTCAGGAATAACATGCAATGGCATTCTTTCCGCTCTCGCATCGGGACACAGGGACAATTCCAGTAAGCAGCCGCAACCTCTGCTTCCTTATCTTCGTAATGACGGCAGGGGCACAGGGGCGCACCTAACTCATCTTTGTGCTTGGCTAACCCTTCAATCACAACAGCCGTGACCCCTGGGTCTACACAAAAATACGTATCTGTCCGCTTGGCATAGGTCTCTGAAAAATGCCGCATCGCTTCCAGACTTTTTTCTGTTGCTTGCTTCGTTTCTGCCTGCTTCGTTACCGTAGATGTTTCCGTGGATGATTCCATTAGATAAGGTGGGGACAAACTAAAGGGGATATCTGTATAATTAAAGCAACACCATTGTTGCTTAAGTTAATTGTACACTACTTTGGCAACACAAATGTTGTTAAAGTAGGTGAAATGATGAAATTGTCCTATTTTGGTAATCTGCCTTTTACTGGATTTCTATTCATGCAATTTTTTAGTTGGCTCTGATATCTAATCTTTCAGTCATTTTTCGTCATTAACTTCTTGATCAGCTTTTTCAAAGTCTTGCGATTTTATCCTGCCATTAAACCTGTGTTCTGCAATTAAACCCTGCGATCCTGCCACTTCTAAAACAATTCCTACCCCCAAAATGGTGACTACGCAGCAACCTTCCACGAAGCAGGATATCCTGCATTACCTGCTCCGCCAGCATCAAGCCACCGCTCAGGAATTGGCTGAGTACCTGAAAGTGTCTCCCCAAGCAATTCGTCGTCACCTGAAAGACCTGGAAACAGAAGGATTGATCCAGCACCAAGCCATTCAGAATGGCATGGGACGGCCCCAGTATGTTTACCAACTCAGTTCTGAAGGACGAAGCCGTTTTCCCGATCGCTACGGTGAGTTTGCGGTTTCCCTGCTGGATGCCCTGGCAGCCACCGTTGGGAAAGAGCAGGTTGGGTCCATTCTCCAAAAACAATGGGAACGAAAAGCAGAGGAATATCGCAATCTTCTGAGCAAAGGCAGGTTACAGGAACGAATTGCCAGATTAGTGGAGCTTCGGAAAGCCGAAGGTTACATGGCAGAGTGGCACCCTGTTGAAGCAGGACCAGATCAGGAACCAGATCAAGAAAAGAGGGTCGATCGCTTCATCATTACAGAGTACAATTGTGCCATCTCCCACATTGCCCAATCCTACCCAACGGTCTGTGGGCATGAGCTGGAGCTATTTGCAGCAGCCCTTCAAGATTGTACAGTGGAGCGGACCCACTGGATTGTCAATGGGGAGCATCGCTGTGGTTATTTAATTCAGGCAAAAGCTGATTAGTTTGTTAAGAAGGGCTGGTACAAACACGCATGGTTGAGCCTCAACAACCCGCCTCCCAATTTCTCACCCTGGAAGAATCGGCTAAAGTCGATGCCGCTTTATTAGCCTCCCATGAGAAATTTTTGACTCGCCTCACCATTTCCTCCCTTAAACTGCTGCGCCATATTGCAGAGGAGGCAGGGGTTCCAATAGAGTCCCTCACGGCTGAGCAGGTGATTGCCTGGTTTGAACAAGACGGGAAGGTACGGCGAGATCAGGGACCGGAGGCCGCTTTTTTGAAGTGGTAGAAGGGATGCCATCCGGACCTGAAGCGTTTGAGGAGGCTGTTTCCCTGGCAGAAGCCGCAAGCAACCAAGGAAACTTACTGGAAGCAGTGACCTATTACCGCAAAGCCCTCACCCTACAACCTGAGCGGGCAGATTTGTGGAAAACTCTGGGCAATCTTCTGAAACAAGCGGGCGACTTGGAGGCTGCGATTGATGCCTACCAACAGGCCGTAACAGTTCAACCAGATTATTGGACGGCTTATTTTAATATTGGGGTGGTCTGGCAACAGCAGGAAGCTTTCGATCGGGCGATCGATGCCTATCAGCAAGCTTTGCAGTGGAACCCAAATGATCTTGATATCTATGTCAATTTAGGCAATTGCTACGAAGCCCTGAATCGTTTCTCTGAAGCCATTGCAGCATATAACAAAATTCTTACCTCTCCCAGCCATGTAGCAGCATTCAATCACGCTGACTGGTGTAAACTAGGGTTCCTCTTCGAATCGGCATTGCAGTTCGATAAGGCTGAAGAATTCTATCAGAGATCGTTAGCCCTTGACCCGAACTTCTTTGATACCCGTCAAAATCGGGCCTTATTATTGCTTCGGTTAGGAAATTTTGAGGAGGGCTGGCAGGCAAATGAATGTCGCTGGGATGGGGGAAATCTGGCACCGCGTCACTTCCGTCAGCCTCAGTGGGATGGGTCTCCTTTACAGGGCCGTAGGATTTTATTGCATATTGAGCAAGGACTTGGAGACACCATTCAGTTCATTCGGTATGCTCCGTTGCTCGCGCAGCAAGGTGGGCGTGTTTTCTTTCAGTGCCATCCCTTACTGTTAGATCTCCTCAAATGCGTTGAAGGCATTGATTACATTTTTCCGCTGGCAGTGGATCAGCCATTGCCAGAATACGACGTACATGCCCCTTTGATGAGTCTCCCTTTCTTGATGGGCACAACCCTGGAGACCGTTCCTGCCCAAATTCCCTACATCCACTTTACTGAACCTCGCTTTCAGCTAGAACAGCCCTCCGGGACAACGTTAAAGGTTGGAATTGCCTGGGCAGGAAATTCCAACTACAAACGAGATCAGTTCCGATCGACTTCCCTGAAATTTTTTCAGCCGCTTTTTGAAGTTTCACCCACCATTACTTTTTACAGCTTACAAAAAGGACCTGCATCTCAAGACATCGCAAGTTTACCTGCCTCGGTTCAACTGGTTGATCTGGGCAATCAGTTTCAGGATTTTACAGATACCGCAAGTGCAATCCTCCAACTCAACCTTGTGATCTCAACAGATACGTCGATCGTGCACGCGGCAGGGGCATTAGGCAAACCTGTGTGGTTACTCCTGGATCAACTAGGGGATTGGCGATGGCTGGTGGGGCGGGAAGATAGCCCCTGGTATCCCACGGTGCGGATTTTTCGTCAAACTCAGTTGGGAGATTGGAAACCGCTGTTTGAGCAGGTTGCTGCTGCCCTTCAAGATTTCAAAAAAAACAGGGACTCAAGATACTGAGTCCCTGCAATACATCTACTTTGTCAAACAACCAGAAGTTGCTTACTTGACAGAGACTTTTGCCCCTGCTTCTTCCAGTTCTTTTTTGACATTATTTGCATCATCCTTACTGACCCCTTCCTTAACAGGCTTGGGAGTTGACTCTACCAGATCCTTCGCTTCCTTCAAGCCCAGACCTGTGAGGGAACGAACAACCTTCAGAATCGCGATCTTCTTATCGGCGGGCACTTCATCCAGAATGACGCTGAATTCGGTTTGCTCTTCAACCTCTTCGGCAGGAGCCGCTGCCGCTCCGGGCATCGCCATCATCATGCCACCGACGGGAGCCGCTGCACTCACGCCAAAAGTTTCTTCAATTTCTTTGACCAGTTCGGCAGCTTCCAACAGGGTCAGGGTTTTCAACTTTTCAACAATTTCACTTACAGCAGACATGAATGACTCCTATGACAATGGGGGTTAACAATGAACTTCGCGTAATTTGCGACAAAACAACTAAGCGGCTTCTTTTTCGGAAACGGCTTTGATGGCACGGGCCAACGAACTTGGAACCTGGTTGATCCCGATCGCCACCTTCGCAGTGACCGAGTTAAGGGCTCCTGCAATCTGAGCCATCAATTGTTCCTTAGACGGCAGATTACCGATCGCCTTGACGGCATCCGCACTTAATGCCCGTCCTTCCATCACACCACCGCGAAGTTCGGTCTTCTTGGCGGCCTTCTGGAAGTCCTGGTACGCTTTAATCGCGCCTCCGATATCCTCTTTGACTAGCAAAAAGGCGGAAGATCCCGATAAAAATTCCGTCATGGATTGCCAATTGGAATCTCCATCAATGGCAATTTGCATGAGGGTGTTTTTGGTTACGGTGCAGGTTGTTCCCGAAGCACGCAACCGCTTTCGCAGGTCCGTGATTTCTGCAACCGTCAACCCTTTGTAGTCAATCACCAATGCAAGTTGGGATTCACTCAATCGCTCCTTCAGCTCAGCAATAATTTCTGCCTTGCCTTCCTTTGTTCTTCCCATCCTGTTTCACCTCCTTGACACTTTAAAGACCTGTCAAAACAAGCCTGAGCAACCACCACGGGAACCAAATTAAAAACCCCGGTCTTTACTACCGGGGTTTTTACCAAACTGATCAGATAACTGCTCTCAATCAAGAAACAGTCCGTTCATGAAGTTTGGAAACCTCGGCAGGACATTAAGCACAAACGCACCTGCTGTCTTCAGTTCCAGTATTTAGTTGTGTCTTTGAACAGAGGGGACGTAATTGGTAAAGTCAGGTTCGATTTTACGAATCGGGACGCTTACCAACACAACCCCAAAACTCAAAACTTTGAATCAGGATACCGACTACGCAGCATCCGTCAGCTTCATATCTCGCAACTGGGTGATATCCACTTCAATCGAAGGCCCCATCGTTGCCGCGACAAACATCGTCCGCCAATATCGGCCCTTAGCACCGGAAGGACGGTTGCGATCGATCGTCTCCTGCAACGCCTTCAAGTTCAGCAGCAAATCCTCAGCCGAGAAATTAGCTTTTCCAAAGAGGACATGCACAATTCCTGTTTTGTCAGCCCGGAATTCTAGCTTCCCGGCCTTAAACTCCGAAATGGCCTGGGGAAGATCAAAAGTTACTGTTCCCCCTTTGGGAGAAGGCATCAACCCACGAGGACCCAGCAAACGACCCAATTTCGCTACCTGGGGCATCACATCCGGGGTTGCAATCAGGACATCGAAATCCATCATGCCCTTTTGAATCTCATCAATTAGTTCCTCAGAACCTACGATGTCAGCCCCTGCTTGGGTTGCTTCGTTAACCTTTTCCCCCCGCGCAATTACAGCGATCCGCTTCGTTTGTCCAGTGCCTTTGGGAAGCACCACGGTTGTCCGCAACTGCTGGTCGGTATACTTGGGGTCAATGCCCAGACGAATATGAGCTTCAGCCGATTCAGGAAACTTAGCCGTTGCCGTTTCCTTCAAGAGGTTCAAGGCATCGAGAGGGGAGTAGAGCTTCTCTTCAACCTTTTTCTGTAATTCTTGTAAACGACGGGATACTTTCTTTGCCATGTTACGCTCCTGGGGTTCTAACGAAACTCCGTTTCTCCCCCGAAATTAAATAATAGATGGACAACAACAACATCTTTAGCTTAATGCCTAATCAGCGACAAGAACACCCATATTACGGGCTGTTCCTTCAATGATCTTCATCGCGGCATCAATATCATTCGCATTCAGGTCGGGCAGCTTGGTTTGGGCAATATCCCGCAATTGATCGCGAGTCAAGGTGCCAATCTTTGTCTTATTCGGACTTCCCGAACCTCGCTCCTTACCCAAAGCTTTCAAGATCAAGACAGAAGCCGGAGGAGTCTTCAGTATGAAGGTAAAGCTCCGATCTTCATACACCGAAATTTCAACGGGAACCACCAATCCGACCTGATCGGCTGTTCTGGCGTTATATTCTTTGCAGAACATCATGATGTTGACCCCGTGTTGACCCAGAGCCGGACCAATCGGGGGCGCAGGGTTTGCCTTCCCTGCCGTAATCGCTAACTTAATAATCGCAACAACTTTCTTTGCCATTTTCGCTACTAGCTCTGTTTCTCAACTTGATTGAACTCTAACTCTACCGGGGTATCACGTCCGAAGATAGACAGCAGAGCCTTCAGCTTGCTACGTTCTGGACTAACCTCAATCACCTCACCTTCAAAATCTTTGAAGGGACCGGAAAGAACCAAGATTTTATCCCCTGGCAGCATATCAATCTTGACCACAGGTTTTTGATCTTGGGTCTGCTTAAAGATACGCTCAACTTCTGAGGGACTGAGCGGCACTGGTGTAACGTGACCCCGCCCCCGGCCATAGCGACGCTTCTGCTCTGCACCCACGAAATTGATGACATTGGGCGTGTTTTTGACAACCTGCCATGTTTCATCGTCTAAAATCATCCGAATCAAGACATAGCCCGGAAAGATTTTTTCTTCCGTGGACTGGGGCTTGTTTCCCTGGCGAAACTTGACGGCAGAAGCCTGGGGGATTTCCACTTCCAGAATGCGATCGGTCACATCCATCGTTTGGACTCGCTGTTCCAGATTTGCCTTGACTTTTTTCTCGCAGCTAGAGGCAACCTGGACTGCGTACCATCGAGCAACCCCACGAGCAACCTGCTCGTCAGAAGAGTCAGCCTCATCCAGATGAGCTAAATTTTCTGAATCATCTGCTGTAAAAGTCATCAGAACACCTGCTTCACTGCCCAACCGAAGAATCCATCCACAAGGTAAATCAGGGTGGCTGACAAAGTAACCATCAAAATGACAGCTAACGATTCACTCACTAGTTGTTGACGACTGGGCCAAACAACTTTGTCTAGCTCTTCCCTTGTTTCTTTGAGAAACGTAACGGCATTGAACCCAGTTCCAGATTCCTGAACTTTGGGTTCGCCATCTTTTGCTTCCCCTTTCTTCAAGGCATTGCCTTTTTTATCGCTCTTTTCTTCGTTTTGGTTAGCCACGACGTTAGTACCTCCCCCTCATTACATTCCCCCTTAAGTACAACATCTTAAATACAACATTAAGTATTGAGATTAAGTCTTGAGTACAGAGAGATGGGGATAGAAAGAACAAAACAAGAACACAAAAAGATGTAGACAAATAAAAAATCGAGCGCGCTCTGAAGGACTCGAACCCTCGACATCAGGTTTTGGAGACCTGCGTTCTACCAACTGAACTAAGAGCGCACGCTCGAATTGTCAACTTGAATTCTTTTGTCTCCTTTACTTTAACATTTGGCTACCAGATCCGATCGCGCAAATTCCTGTTCGCAAATTCCTGTCTTTTGAATACAGTTTATTTTGGATACAGAAGAATGGCCTGGAACAGGCAGCCATGCAAGTAAAGGCAAAGAAATTATAGTTGACGATCGAACCGTTGTTGAATGCGAGTTGCCTTCCCAACGCGATTTCGGAGGTAGAACAGCTTGGCACGGCGGACACGACCGCGACGCAGCACCTTAATGCTTTCAATGCGAGGAGAGTGAACCAGGAAGACCCGCTCCACACCCACACCTTGAAAAACACGACGAACCGTAATGGTTGCATTGCTGCCAGAATTGCGCTTTGCAATCACCACTCCTTCATAAGGCTGGGTCCGCTCTTTCCCACCTTCCTGAATGATCACACCCACTCGAACGGTATCCCCAACATAAATGTCAGGCAGATTTGTCTTCATTTGCTCCGCTTCTAGGGAGCGAATAATCTCTTGAGCATGCATAGGGATTATAAAACTCGCGATCTACAACATTACCCTAAGCATCCACCAAATGTCCAGTTTCTTTCTTAAAGAATTTCAACTTTAACGTAAGCAGGATAAATTTATGGATCAACTTATGTACTTGATGCTGGGTTAGTTGAAAAATCCGAATTGTCAGGGCTTAATCCTCCGTAGGGGGATTGTTTTTTTTGGAGCGAACGGATTGCATTCTTTATAAAGACGAGTTCGTCAACACTCAATTCCTCTCATCTGTCCATTCGGCCTAGAAATTAATGCTTGACTTTTCGTTCCCTGTAGGGATTCATCAATTTTTTCTGATCAGGCAACTCTCTTGCCATCTGACCACCCATCCGGCCCTGCACATTCCCGATGGATTCTTAAATTTACCCGTCAGTCTTGTAACCTGGGCATTGTCCATTGGTCTCATTGCCCTTTGCTTAACCAAAGTGCGATCGAAGTACAACGAAAGAGCCGTTCCTTTAATGGGAGTCTGTGCAGCTTTTATCTTCGCAGCCCAGATGATCAATTTTCCCATTCCGGGGGGCACTTCGGGGCATCTGCTGGGCGGCACCCTGGCAGGAATTTTATTAGGGCCTTGGGCAGGAAGTTTGGTCATGGCAGTCGTGTTCATTGTTCAGGCTGTCATGTTTCAGGATGGGGGACTCACTGTTTTAGGGGCCAATATCACCAATATGGGATTGATTGGCACCTTCGGCGGTTACTACCTGTACCGAACGGTGCGATCCCTGTGGGGGCGAGAAACCTGGCTGGGCATGTCAGTTGGCACAGCGGTCGCTGCCTGGAGTAGCGTCATGGTTGCTGCTATTGCAACCGCATTTCAGGTGGGATGGTCTGGCACCGTGCCGTTAAATGTGGTGCTGCCAGCCATCATTTTTTGGCATGTGTTGATTGGGATTGGGGAAGCCCTCATTACCCTGGTGACTGTGAGCTTTATCTGGCGAACTCGTCCCGACCTGCTCTACGATCCTCCTCGGCGACGGTCTGCCACTGCATCGTTAGTAACTCGGTGACTTGATAACTTGATGACCTGAATTTTAGAGGGGGCTTTCCCATGACCAATCAACTTTCCAGTAATCGAAACCGAGCGATCGTCTTTGCAGGATTGGGAGTCGCACTCCTGGTTGCCGTCTTTCTTTCTCCCTTTGCCAGCCAGAACCCCGATGGGCTGGATCGCGTTTCCCAGGATTTGCAGTTTGAGGATAAGGCCGTTGAGGAACCCCCTGCCCACAAACTTCCCTTTTATCAGGTCTTTGAAGAGTATGCCCTGCGTGGAGTTCCCGAACCGATCGCCACACCCCTGGCGGGCCTGCTTGGAACACTTGCTGCCTTTGGGATCGCATGGGGAGCCGGAAAACTGGTCGTTCAACATTCGGATTCCTTCCCCGACGAAGGGTCCCCCGAACAACCGGAACAATCAGAGTAGACCGTTTATAGGATTTCTTGCGTGCTATTGCATGTTGGTGCGTTTCATCTAGATCTGGATAGCCAGCAATCGAGTTTCTGGCACAGTCTCACCCCCCAGGCCCGACTTCTCTGCGCGCTGCTGAGTGTTTTTGCCATTGCCTTGACCCCCAACGGTCATTGGTGGACCTGGGGCGTTTACGGGATTGCATTAGTCTGTCTAATCTTGATCAGCCGAGTCACAATCCTGGCCCTGGTACGTCGCATTGGCATTGAATTTGCTTTTGTTGCCACCATTTTGTTAGGAACCCTATTTCGGCAGGGGGGGGAAATCGTGTGGCAATGGGGATGGCTACAAATCACGACAGAGGGATTGACGGTACTGGGCAGTGTTGCCCTAAAAATGGTACTGTCCCTGATGATGTTGAACGTATTAACCCTGACAACTGCCGTTCCTGACCTTTTGCAAGCCCTAGTTGCCCTGAGAACCCCCCCGCTCCTGGTAGCAATTCTCAGTTCCATGTATCGCTATTTAGAATTGCTGATTACCGAATTCAATGCGATGCAACGGGCGGCCCTTTCGCGCAATCTGATGGTCAAACGCCGTTGGCAACGGTTGGTCATCGGAAATACGATCGGCTCCCTCTTTATTCGCACCTATACGAGGGGGGATCGCATTTACCAGGCAATGCTTGCAAGGGGATACCAAGGAGTTCCTCCGATCGCAACGGTGCCTTCTCCAACCTGGCGAGATGGCCTAGCGATCACTCTCACGGCGATCGTGACGATTTTAGGGCAGGCAATTCACTGGCCCTTTTATCTTTGACTGCCCATTGAACGGTTTCCATGCACCACAATCCCATTTCGATCGCATCCCTCAACTATGCCTACCCCGATGGGACGCAAGCGCTCCATAATATTGATCTCCAGATTCGAGCCACCGAGCGGGTTGCTTTAATTGGGGCCAACGGTTCGGGCAAGTCTACCTTACTGTTGCACCTGAACGGCATTTTATTGCCCCAAATCGGGGACATCCAGATTGGTGAATGGAAGGTTGAACAAGATTCGCTAACGTGGGTCCGAAATTTTGTCGGTCTGGTCTTCCAGAATCCAGACGATCAAATTTTTATGCCAACGGTCTGGGAAGATGTTGCCTTCGGACCCATGAACCAGGGCTTGAAGGAGCCTGAGCTAACGCAGCGAGTCAAACAGGCCCTGTATGCGGTTGGGCTAGATTCTGCTGAGTATGGTCATCGCAATGCCCATAACCTGTCTGGTGGCGAGAAAAAACGAGTGGCAATCGCCGGAGTTCTCGCCATGCAACCCCAAGTCCTGGTCTTTGACGAACCTTCCGCCCAACTCGATCCCCGTTCCCGCCGCCAACTCATTCATCTCTTAAACCAGCTTCCCCAGACACAACTGATCGCCACCCACGACCTCGATATGGCGTTGGAGCTTTGCAGTCGGACGATCGTTCTCAGCAGGGGCAGAATTGTCTACGATGGTCCGACAGAGCAGGTTTTAAGCGATCCTATTCTGTTGGAGCAACATGCTTTGGAATTACCCCTGAGCTACAGCCGTCCCTATTGTTTAATGGAGCACCGACCGGGGAAGCGGTGAGAAGATACTCAATTGATATCTTGATAGAGTAACTAGTTTTGCATCGTGGCAGTTCATTTTTATGAAAGCAGTACAACGATATGGATGGAGATGGGTTCTCTCGGTTCTGGTGGGGTTGGTTGGAATGTTGGGATGGGCTGGGAGGACGATCGCCGCTCCCCCATTCAATGCTAGCCCTGACCTTCTGAAGCAACCACCCCAGGAAATCGTGGTAGCTCTGGGAACTGCTGAGAATGATTTGCAGTTTGTGCCCGATCGTCTGGAATTTTCAGCGGGAAAGCGTTACAAGCTCACCCTCACCAATCCCAGCAACTCCAAGCATTACTTTACAGCGAAGGACTTTGCAGACGGAATCTGGACACAGAAGGTTGAAGCAGGGGGCGTGGAAATTAAAGGAGCCGTTCACGAACTGGAATTGAAACCCGGTGCAAAAGCAGAGTGGGTCTTCGTTGCTCTGAAATCTGGGGATTATCCATTACGTTGTACAATCCCTGGTCACACAGAAGCCGGAATGGTTGGACAAATCGGCATCCATGTGTCGTAGGAGTTCGGCGATCATTGACGCAGGATCTCATCCATTTCAACCACGCATTCCGGAAATTGGCGTTTGAGGGCCGGAATCACGGGGCAGGGGGATTTGCTTTCCAGGTTATCGGGACGGTTCCAGGTGAACGGGGCATTGCGGCCAGCGGACATCCACAAGAGACGTTTTGCCCGTGTCATCGCTACATACAGTAACCGAAATTCCTCCGCCACTTTTAGTTGTTCCGCCCGTTTCCATGCTGTCATTAAATTCGGCAAAGGAAAGTTTCCGTGAAGGCTAGCGCGAATTTGGGCACGGGTCACTTCTGCCAGGGTAAACTCGCCCAGAAATTTGGCCTGGGGCGGAATTCTCAAACTGCCTGGAATCAGCGCCTCATGAAGAAAAGGCAGGAAGACATAATCCCAATCCAACCCCTTGGCCTTATGCATCGTGATGATTGTCAACTGGCGGGGACGGGTATAGCGAGAATCCGACTCATCCGTTTCGACAGGTTCGAATTTCTCAGAATTCAGGATATCGCTGAGGACATCCAGAATCGAAGCCATTGCAGGGACATACCGTTGCCCCTGTTCTTCTCGCACCACTTGACGAGCGACGCGATCGGCCAACTTATCCGCCGTTGCCAACTCCGTTGCATCGTAATTCAATGTCAGTGCCAGAAAGGCCAAAAGTTCATAGTGGGGCAGTTCTAATCTTGCCCGGAGCAGAGCCGTGCAGTATCGCCGGGCCACCAAGACAGATTCTGATGCGGGAGTGTCCAACGGTCCAGGGTAAAGAAATTGTTCGGGAGACAAAGCGATCGCATTCAAATCCTGCGTCGGAATCAACTGCCGCTCCGTCAGCACCGTCAAAGCACCCTTCAAGAACTCCGGAGAATGGGGGCGATCGATGAACTGCAAGAGAGCCATCATCTCGGAGGGCACCCGTGAGTAGCGTTCCCGCTGACTCACGTCATAGACTTGAATCCCGTGTTCTGTCAGGTAGCTCAATTGCTCCGCCACAAAGCGCCCCTGCTTATTTTCGCGAACCAAGACGGCGGCATTGTGTTCGGGATGGCGGGTGAGGAGTTCGATCGCTCGTTTGCCAATCAACTCAACGGTTTGAAACACATCGGGAGGGGTGTAAATCTCCAAGCCTCGCCCTGTGGCTTCTGGATTCGCCTCTGGTTGGGGATCGCCCGCTTCTACAGGACGGATCGCCTGGGGACGGAAGGGTAAGGGTTGGGATCGCTGTCCTCCCGGCGATCGATACCGCTGGTTTACCCAGTCCAGCACAAAGTTGGCAGCCTCCAAAATGATGGGGCTACTCCGGCCGGCCTGATCCATTGTGACCAATCGCCCTTCTTGCTGACAGGACTCACAAAATTCTCGGAAAAATAGGGGATCGGCTGGGGTAAAGGTCGAGTTAATCGCTTGATTGGGATCACCCACTCGAACTAGATTGGGAGGATTGATCCCGGTTGGATCTGCCGCCAGGATTTCCAGGAGGCGCGTCTGAAGGGGAGAAGAATCTTGAGCTTCATCTTCAAAGACAGCATAAATCTGGCTCTGCCAAAACTGACGCACCGGAGGCTGCTCCAGAACCCGCAGAGCCGCCAGGATCATCTCATCGTAATCAATCCACCCCTGTAACCGCAGCAAAGTCTGATAGTGCTTATAGAGATCGGCGGCGATCGACAACACTCCGTAGTCATCTGCGACATTCGCAACGATCGCCGCCTCATGCAGTTGGGCCAAATCTTCGGGAAGCAACCCAGAGCTTTTTGCTTCCCGAATTACCGTCTCCGCTAAATCTGGCAAGACCTCTGTTCGCAGAACCGACTGCCGACGCAGGCGTTCTGTCTCCTCTCCATCGAAATGATGCCCCTCTAAAAGCCGTTGATATGCCTCCGGATTCTCCCCAACCCACTGCTCCACGCTACTACGAATGAGTCGATGGCTCTGGTTCGGGGAAACCAGGGTCATGCGATCGAGATTCAACCCCGACAACTCTGGATGACGACTGGCAATTTGCAAAGCCAGACCATGCAGGGTATGCACGACAAACCCTCCCTGAGGCAGGGAAGCTTCCCGCAGATATTGGCGGATCTTCGCTTTGATATTGGCGACCGCAGAGCGGGTAAAGGTGACAATCACCAGTTGCCGATGGGGATTGAGTTGGGCGCGGGCGATCGTCAGAACCGCAGCCCCCGCCATCCCCGTTGACTTACCAGAACCCGGCACTGCCGATACTGCCAACGGGCCACCCCGCCAATCCGCCATCCGTCGCTGACCCGATCGCAAACTGACGCGCAGTTGGGCGAGCCTTTCTTCTCGCAATGCAGCCAGGGCAGGATCGGTCGCGAGAATCGGAGGAGAGGGAGCAGACTCAAGAGAAGATTCCGGACTCATGGTAATTATGTCACCAGGGAAAATACTGATTTCAAAGGCACAGGATGATGAAAGTCACACAAAAACACCAGTTTGGATCACGGGCGACATCTGACTAAAGTGGGATAACTAAGAGTATGGTGACTCAGGGAGGGTATCGCGATGACAGATGTTTCTCGAAAACAAGGTTCTGCGGTCCTACATGCGATCGCGATCACGATTGCAATTGCCCTGATCTCAGGCTATCTGCAACCCAAAGTCATCATTCTGCCGTTAGGACAGGCCACCTCTTCTGTTCCTTCTCAAATTAAGTAAATTGATGTAGCCAACTTTGAAAAACGATGACCCGCAGAAATGTGTGAAAGTAACATTTCTGCGGGTTCATTTTAGCGTCTTAATTCAAAGATTTGACCTCAAGGAGTACCTCAAAAACTATTTTTTCGGCTCTCTGTAGAGTTCTCCAAAAGCCTCGGTTAGGAATTGTCCTACCACGATGAAAAAGGGGAACATTACGCCAAAAGCACCGACCCATCCGACAATTTGTGCAAGAGTGAGGGCGATATCTCGTTCACTGGAGCGATCGAGATTGGCAGTCGTTCTTTGTAAAAAACGAGAACTTCCTGCAACTAAAAAAGCTCCTCCAATGCCTAAGGGAAAACTCATGATGAAGTAGGATTGGAAGCGATCGTTATCCATGTGAATTAACCCTAAGACAGGAAACAGACCAAAGCTCAAGAACTCCATTACAATCCACAATCGAATGGATGACCAGAAATCTTTTTTGAGCAAATTATCGTAGGAAGAGTGGCTCATAGAGTGGAGATCAGGGAGTGGTAATAGTGGCAGGATTAAGCATTGCCTACGCCTGGGGATCTGTCAGAGGATGGAAATTTGTTCCAATCTAGCAAGACTATTGATGTATTCCGGCAA
This sequence comes from Leptolyngbyaceae cyanobacterium bins.59, assembly GCA_033763635.1. Lineage (GTDB taxonomy): Bacteria > Cyanobacteriota > Cyanobacteriia > JANRKG01. Next base: position 5,099 of record JANRKG010000217.1, on the reverse strand, counting down.
ATCCGGCTATATCAGGGAAAGCAGATATCCCCTACCGCAGATTCGTCAAACTTTTACAGAAGAGATTGATTGCAATTTGGGAGGTTTTAGGGCTTCTGGAAAACAAGCAATTTTCTATCAAGAGTGCCAGTGGAGCACCCTTCACAAGACCCATCAGTAAATCTCATCATTTGTACGGATGAGCGGAATGGGACCGGAAGAGAGAAGTAGGGGCAACGCATGCACATGCTCCACAATGGTGTGTATCCATAAGTACCTGCAACTTAGGGGGTGTTAGATGATGATTAAAGTACGGCTGCAAGGTAGCTTAGAAGAGGTAAATGCTGTCACCCAAATCCTGAAGGATGCATTAGAGGTTTTAGACGAAACTGAAAATCATCCCAGCCCGGATGAAGTGTCAGTGGTCAAACGCTATCTGACTGTGAAACAGGCGGGAGAGCAGGTCAAAATTGAGTATGACAGACACGGCTGGTAAAAGTTCACCTCCTCGGGTTCTCCAGAATCGCTACGAGTTACGCAATCAACTGGGCAAACGGGAAGAACAGCGCACCCTCCTGGCGCTCGATCGCCAGACCAAAACTCCGGTTGTTTTGAAGTTCCTCCTATTCCCGCCCGAATTGCCCGCCGATCGTCTGGAAAAGCTTGAAAAAACCAGCACCACTCTGAAGGCGCTTTTTCATCCAGCCATCCCGACCTACTTAGATTCGTTTGTGATTGACTTGCCCCCGGTCAAAGCGTTTGTAGTGGTTCAGGAATATGTAGAAGCCCAATCTTTAAAGGAGTACTTGAAGACGGGGCAAATCCTGACCGAATCAGAAGCCCGCAATATGGCCCGCAATATCCTGGATATCCTGGCCTATCTGCATGGTCTCCCCACCCCGGTCATTCATAGCAATATCAAATCCAGCAATGTGCTCCTGGCAAAACCACGAGAAGGTACGACGGTAGGGCGGGGCGATCGGCTCTTTTTAACTGACTTTGGCGCGCTCCAGGCCGCCGTCACCCCCGATGACAGCACCTCTCGCATTACCAATAATTTCATTCACATGCCCCCCGAACAGTTCGCAGGACGGCCCCTGCTGGCATCCGACCTGTACGCTCTGGGCATGACCCTGATCGATTCCCTGACTACGGTTTCGATGATGGAGTTACCGCGACGCAAACAGCGAATTCTCTTCGAGGAAGCGATGAATGTCAGTCCCGGCTTTGCCGATTGGTTAAAGCGCATCACGGAACCGGATACAGCTTTTCGGTTTCCCTCGGTGCAAGTGGCCCTGGATGCGCTGGAAAAATTAATGGCTCAGTAGACCGGAGGGTTTGGGGAAAAGTAACGGGTTCCCTCAATATGGTGTCCGCTGTGACGCACAATGATGGAATAGATTGTTTGCTAAAGCACAGACCGCATGAAGCTGTTTTCTTTCCTGTTCCGATCGTCGTGGGTGAGTGTGGCGATCGCGATTGTCACTGGATTTCTCAGTGGGGGCAGTACCGCTGGATTGATTGCTCTGATTAGCTATGCCCTCAGCCATCGAACTTCGACAGTTGTGGTAGGTCTGGCTTTCGTCGGGTTGGCGGTCGTGTCCCTGACGACCAGTGTGCTCTCTCAGGTGATGTTAATTCGCCTTTCCCAGCAAGCCGTCTTTGAGTTGCGATTGCGATTGAGCCGTCAGATTCTCAGTTCCGAACTGCGTCAACTTGAACAATTGGGCCAACCCCGCCTTTTGGCAACCCTGACAGAAGATGTGCAAGCAGTTTCCAATGCGGTGTTTGCGATTCCATTTCTGTGTGTAGATATTGCGATCGTCGCTGGCTCCCTCACCTACATTGCCCTTTTGTCCTGGATTGTGTTGCTGATGGTCTGTGGCTTTGTGGTAATCGCGTTGGGCAGTTGTGTCTTGCTGTTGAAACGGGGTGGACAGTTAATTGCCCAGGCCCGGGAAGACCAGGACCAGTTATTCGACCACTTCCGAACAGTGACAACCGGGGTAAAGGAACTCAAGCTTCACTATCAGCGGCGACAGGCATTTCTGACAGAGGATTTGCAGGGCAGTGCAGCCGCTTACCGTCGTCATAACGTTCGGGGACTAACCCTGTTTGCCAGTACCTCTAGCTGGGGAAGGCTGCTGTTTTTCTTTGCCGCAGGATTTGTCCTATTCGCCCTTCCCCGTCTCCTGGAGTTGGGAGTTCATACCCTATCCGGCTATATCCTGACCTTCACCTATCTCATGTTGCCGATGGATAATCTCGTCAACAACCTGCCCACCCTCAGCCGTGCGGGAATTGCCCTGAACAAAATTGAATCGTTGGGCTTATCCCTGGAAAGTCGGGCCGAGGTCATGACTCCCCCTCCCCCCGTCAATCCCCAGTGGCACCAGTTGGATCTCAAGGGCATTACCCATACCTACCATACCCAACAGGAAGATAGCGAATTCACAGTAGGACCGATCGATCTCACCTTTCGGCCCGGAGAAATTGTGTTCATCGTGGGGGGAAATGGGAGTGGAAAATCGACTCTGGCAAAGCTGATGACAGGCCTATACATCCCAGAAGGCGGGGAGATCTGGTTCGATGGTCAGCCTATCACTGATGACAACCGGGAATGGTATCGCCAGCACTTCTCGGCCGTCTTCGCAGATTTTTACCTGTTCGATCGCCTCTTAGGTTTAGACAATCCCGCTCTGGATGAACAGGCCCACGCCTACATTCAAAAATTACAACTGGAAAAAAAAGTCAGCATTGATCACGGGCGACTCTCAACCACCTCATTATCCCAGGGCCAGCGGAAACGCCTGACACTCCTGACAGCCTATCTTGAAGATCGGCCTCTGTACTTGTTTGACGAATGGGCTGCGGATCAAGACCCCACCTTCAAGGAGGTGTTCTACACCCAGTTCTTACAGGAATTGCGCGATCGGGGCAAAACCATTCTCGTGATCAGCCACGATGATCAGTATTTTCAAACAGCCGATCGTTTGATCAAATTAAACTACGGACAAATTGCAGAAATGCGATCTGTCACGTCGGTTTAGGAGGGAACGACACACGCAACAATTTAAAGGCGTGAAATCTCAGGTCTCTACTCCCCTGGTGACAACCCTTGCAGGAAATTGAAATTGCATGTGCGGCATTGTAGGTTTTTGGGACTTCTCCACGACTCAAACGAGTGACTGGCTCTCCAAAACCGTGGGAACGATGGCAGATACGCTAACCCACCGGGGACCGGATGATGAAGGGATTTGGGTCAATGAACAAGCTGGAATTGCCCTGGGCCATCGCAGGTTAGCGATTGTCGATCTCTCGCCCGAAGGCCACCAGCCCATGTTTTCGGCAGATGGACGGTTTGCGATCGTCTTCAATGGCGAAATCTACAACTTTCCCGTACTGCGTCGGCACCTGGAACAGGTCGGATACCACTTTCGGGGACATTCCGATACAGAGGTCATGCTGGCGGGCTTTCAGGAATGGGGCGTGCGGGGTGCATTGGAACGGTTCGTGGGCATGTTCGCCTTCGCCCTGTGGGATCGGCAGGAACGGAAATTACACCTGGGACGCGATCGGATGGGGGAAAAGCCCCTCTACTACGGTTGGATGGGAAAGACCCTGCTCTTTGCCTCCGAACTCAAGGCTCTGAAGATTCATCCCCACTGGCAAGGGGAGGTCGATCGGGATGCCCTGGCTCTGATGCTGCGCCATAATTACATTCCTGCGCCTTACTGTATCTACAAAGGCATCTACAAACTTCCACCGGGAACCTTCTTAACCCTTCGGACCGAAAACGATCGGACTGTCAAACCGATTGCTTACTGGTCCGTTCGTTCCTGCATCACCCAAGGATTAGCCCAACCCTTTTCAGGTGACGAAACAGCGGCAATCGATCGTCTCGATTCCCTTCTCAGAAATTCTGTGCACCAACAAATGGTTGCCGATGTGCCACTGGGCGCGTTTCTGTCCGGTGGGGTGGACTCCTCAACGATCGTGGCCCTGATGCAGTCCCAAAGTGCTTTGCCCGTCAGGACGTTTACCATCGGCTTCCATGAGGAGGCTTACAACGAAGCTCCCTATGGAAAAGCGATCGCAGAGCATCTGGGTTGCGATCATACCGAACTGCATGTCACCCCTGCCGAATGCATGGGAGTCATCCCCAAGTTGGCAACCCTCTATGACGAACCCTTCGCCGATTCCTCCCAGATCCCTACCTTTCTTGTCGCCCAATTAGCCCGTCAGTCTGTCACCGTCAGCCTTTCGGGAGATGGGGGAGATGAACTGTTTGGCGGCTATGATCAGTATTTCTGGGGCGATCGGATTTGGAATGCGATCGCCCCCGTTCCCCCTCCCCTCCGGCAATTTGCGGCTCTTCTGATTCGCACCCTGCCCCCGACTGCCTGGAATATCCTGTTCCGCACGTTTAACCTTCCTTCGAAGTATTTTTCTCCCGCCGAGAACATGCAACGGTTGGCTTCTGTACTAAAGGTGCAGCAGCCGATCGCCCTCTTCCACACCCTGGCTTCTCAATGGCCCGATCCATCCCAAGTCGTTCTGGGCGCAACGGAACCTCTAACCCTTTACAGTGATCCCCAACAATGGGTCCAGGAAATGGAGCTTTTCCAGCAGATGATGTACCTGGACAGTGCCACCGAATTACCGGATGACATTTTGGTAAAAGTCGATCGGGCCACAATGGGCGTAAGTTTAGAGTCTCGCGCCCCTCTGCTGGATCATCGGGTGGTCGAGTTTGCCTGGAGTCTCCCCCTCGCCCTCAAGAAACGGGAGCAGCAGGGAAAATGGGTGCTGCGTCAGGTGTTGTACCGCTACGTTCCTCAAGCATTGATCGAGCGGCCCAAGATGGGGTTTAGTGTGCCTGTCGAACAATGGTTGCGATCGGGCGAGGTGCGCGACTGGGCCGAGGCATTGCTGGATGAGCGACGGTTGCACCAGGAGGGATTTTTCGATTCCCAGATCGTTCGTCAGAAATGGATAGAACATCTAAAAGGCACGTTCAACTGGAAGTCCCATCTCTGGACGGTTTTGATGTTTCAGGCGTGGTTGGAGGCTCAATGAGTTCTGTGCGATTGTCCGTCGGTGTCCTGGTGGATCTCCAG
>JANRKG010000216.1:0-8781 GCA_033763635.1 Leptolyngbyaceae cyanobacterium bins.59 | reverse complement strand
GGTGCAGTCCGCCCTGATTGCCGGAGAGAAACTATGTCTGGCTAAAGAGCAGATTCCCCACGGGGAATGGTTGTCGTGGTTGGGAAAGAGCTGCCCCGAACTCTCCGAGAGAAATGCTCAGCGCTATATGCGGGTGTACCGAAATAGGGACCAACTCAAATCCGACACGCGTGACGGATTTAGCCTGAGGCAGGCCCTTGAGGTGCTGACGACTCCCAGGGAAGAGGCGATCGAACCCGCTCCGGAAGAGGCTCCCAGGTCGGAAGCACCGGAAGCACCGGCTGTTTTGACTCAGGATGATCGGCCTAAGCCAGTTCCCACCCTGGAGTTTATGAAAAATCTCTTCTCTCAATTGGGGACGATCGAACCTTGGAAGGTGAGAGGTAGTGAAGGGTTCGTGGTTCGTAACGAGAAAATCGGCACTCCCTTTCCCCTGGCCTTTCCCAGTGCCCAACACGCCTGGAAATACTGGAACGAAAAACAGGAAGGGATTCAGCGTCTACTGAACCGCCTTCAATCCGAGGCTCAACCAGAACCCAGCAAGCCGTCAACTTCTTGCCTGACCTGTCAACACTATGCAGCCGGACTAGAATCTGATTACTTTTGTCACGCCCGACACCTGCAATTGGCTACAGGTGAGGATCTCGGTGGTGACTGTCGGATGTGGAAGCAGCAGGTCACGATCGAGGATGTGCTGCTGCATGAGGCAATGCAGCCTCATGCCTCACCGGAGGTGGAACCAGTCACGGAGGAACCTTCCTCGCGGAAAGAACGCATCGAGGGAGACAAATACTATTCCCCTGATGGCCTGATCCGGGCGCTCACCGATCAGATTGAAATTACTGGCGAGGCGCTGGACCCCTGCGCTGGGGACGGCAGGATGGCAAACTTCCTGACGGAAGAGACACGCGCCTATGCTTTCATGGCAGACCTGAAGCCAAAATACAGCTTTGACTACGCTGAGCCATTTGACGCAACCTTGCGATCGAACTGGGAAGCGATCGTTCAGGAAGTTTTTGAGGGTGACATTCCTGAATGGACGATCACCAATCCCCCTTTCAATCAGGCCCATCAAATCCTTCCCCTGTCCTGGGAGTTCTCATTAGTCGGGGTCGCCTTCCTGCTGCGCCTGTCTTGGCTCGAACCCTGCGGCAACCGCGCCGAGTGGATGAAGGAACATGCCGACCACCTAACCAATGTGATTGTCTTTAACCCTCGCCCCCAGTTTCGGGAGGATACCAACGGCGGCGATCAGGTGACAGTTGCCTGGTTCGTTTGGCGCAAAAACTTCTCCTGGCAGAAGCAGGGCCTACCCTGCCCTTTCACCTTCATTACCGACTGGAGGACCCCATGACCGCTTACCGATTTAAGGACACCCACAGATCAGGAGTCAGGGGAGAAGTGATCCTGGACGCGGCATTCTCCCCGCGCTTTGAGATTCGCCGCGCCACCGACGAGCAGCAGAGACAGGGCATCGATCGCCTATACCGGGACCGGGAAACTGGAGAGGAATTCACGATTGAAATCAAGAGCGACTGGACGGCTGCAAAGACGGGCCGCGCCTTTATTGAAACCGTGAGCGTCGATCGAGAAAATAAGCCCGGATGGGCCTATAGCTCCCAGGCTGATATGCTTCTGTACTTCATCCCGCCTCTGTTGCTGGTGTATGCCGTCCGCCTGGAGAAGCTGCGCCCCCACCTGTCCTTATGGGAGCGCGTCTACCCCCAGCGCTCCATCCCTAATTCTCACCAGGCGGGGGACTACTTCACTAGGGGCTTGCTGGTCCCCCTGGCTGAACTTGAAAATATTGCCGAGTCTGTTGTTTCACTGTGAGGTTGAGCCATGCTTGAGACTGCTGATTACCGTTTGTTCTTGCGAGAGGATGTTACGACACCCTTTGATTCCATCAAGCCTTTGTTCCCCGATGGCTTCCCGATCCTGGCTCCCTTCCCCAGTCTTTCTGATGACGATGACGGCTCCGTTGCCTACCACCTGGACCCTCGCAGACTAACCATCGCCCAGATGAATGCCCTGGTTCGACTGCTGACTTCTCAGGGCAGGGGCGATGAAGACGAGGTGAGAGAGCATCTCGTTGTTCATGGGATGGGGATTCTCGATCGCTGGCGGTTCCGCATCGTTAACGACAACCTGTTCGACGACAACGAGGAGGCGCGACGGTTTGCAGGGGAATTCAAAGCCCTGGAAAAGGCTCCGCCCATCCTCCTTCAGTTGACCCCTTGCGAGGCTTTTGCCCTGACTGCTCAGTTACAGCTAGCCCTTCGCCATCCTGCCAATCAGGGCGCGAGTCGTCAGATTGTAGAGCAGTTCATTCGCACGGTTCAGGGGAAGATTTGCACCCCTGGCGGTGCCCTGTGGCAGGTGATCGAGCGAGGCTGGCACCGGGAATTTGATGTGAAGCGGGAGGTGGGTGGTGAGCGATCTGGAAGCCCTGAAAGCGAAGGTTGACTGGATGGAGCAGATCCTCAGGGCCAATGGTGTTGAAGGCCCCTGGTTGACCCCTCCCAGGGCGGCCCCCATCCTGGGGGTCAGCAGGGATAAGATTCTGGCAGAGATCAAGAATGCTGAATATCGTAGGGCCAACCGCAAGCCTTCCGATCTCACCTATGGAACCCACTACCGGAACGTGGCCGATCCAGGCGCAGAGGTTCCTGCATGGCAGGTCCATATCATTGAGTTTGCCGAGTTCCTGAAGATTCCCCCGGAGGAACGCAAGTGAAACTGTCTGAAGTTCTTCCCCAGTTGACCGCTCCCTTTCCTCCCGCTGCCCACAAAGAGCGCAAGCTTCCAGGCGGCGGGAGGTGGTTCTTTCTTTCCTGGCAGATGATCCGCCATCGCCTCAATCAGGCCTGTCCTGAAGATTGGGAATGCCAGTATTCCGATCCAGTTCATCTCGGTTCAGAATGCGTTATTCGTTGCACCATCACCATCTGCGGAATCTCCCGGCAAGCTCCCGGCAGCGCCCCCATTCAATTGCTCAGCAATGAAGGCAAGGATATGTCCAGGGGCAGTCCGACCGAACGGGCGACAGCGGATGCCTTCAAGAATGCCTGTGAGTGCTTCGGTATTGGAGCCTATCTGGATGAGCAGTCTGATGATGCCCGTGCGTTTATGATCAAATACTTGCAGAAGTCCGGTGACGGTCGGGGAGTCAAGTACGCCACTGAGAACGGTTGGATGGAGGGAAATCTGAGGAGTCGTCCTACAGCGGGAGGCGATCGCCCTCGATAATGCTTCGCTCTACACGACCCAACCGCCGCTGCTGTGCCTTCTCGAATGCCTCATTGATGTGGCGCTCATTAATAAATGCTTGATAGGTTTTGCAGTGAACGGAGATCGAGTGCCCCATCAGTCGCGCTGCAACGGATTCTGTAATGCCCTCGATCGCCATCCGTACCGCATAGGCATGGCGCAAGCTGTAGGGTGTGAACGGAATTTCTAATTCATGCCTGAGGTAGTAGCTGACCACCCCTCCAATATCGCGATTGGGGCGGTTCTCGGTTCTCACGTTTGGTAGTTTCACCTCCCGCAAGTTCATCAAATCCACCCACTCATCAGGGAAGGCTCTGACCAGTCGCCTTCCAGTTTTGGTCTGGCTGCTAACTTCTACCAATGCTGGGGATTCTTCCAGCCTCCTGACATCCAGGCGAAAGACTTCATGGTTCCTCAGGCCGAAGGTTGCCATTGCCCCAAATACCCACTTCCAGGCGGGGGACTTAATCTTCTCCCACACTTCCAAAATTTGACCGTCTGTTGGCAGGTCTTTCCACTCCACACTTTTACCTGAGTAGTTGCCCTGGATGCGAGTTAGTTCTTTGGTGTCAATCCCTGCCAGCTTCGCCAGGGATTTGAACGCTCGGCAGCAGTGTAATCGACTTCTGGAATTGGCATTGAACTGCTTGGCTGCTTCCTTGAGTATCTCCTCGCTGAGAGGTGCATCCTGGGGGAGCTTTGCGAAAAATACCCCATAGTCCTCCTTCCATACGTCCAGGCTGTTGCAAGTGCGCTCCCTTGCCTCAAAGTGTCGCGCCTCGAACTGGACAATCCAGTCTTTGACGGTGGGGATGATGGCTGGCTCAGGCTCAGGTTCTGGCAGCGGAAGATCTTTGAACCATTGAGCGCGATCGAACTGGTTCAAGAGTAGCTGACTTTCCAATTCCATCGCCCTGGCCTTGGCAATATTGAGACCCTGAAAAGTAGCGGGACATCCGGTAGGGATTTCCTTGCGTTCAGTTTTCTTGCCGCCCTGATCGGGAATTTGCGCCCGCAAGTACAGGCGCTTCGATCGCTGGCGAATTTTTACAAGGGTCAACTGCTCATTCGCAGTTCGGATCTTCGTTTCGAGGCTCACGAACCTTCCCCAATTTTTCCCCAGTTTAGGGCAGCTAATAACCTCACTCACAGGCGAAAATCGCCAGTATTGTAGAGTACCCCTGTTCGATGCCTATATTTCAAAAATCGCTGAAAGCCTTGAAAGGCACGGAGAGGGTGGGATTCGAACCCACGTTAGATTTGACTCTAAAACAGATTTCGAGTCTGCCGCATTCAACCGCTCTGCCACCTCTCCAGATAGCTCTTTCCATTCTAGGGGATTTATTAGTTGCTTGCGATGTTAAATCGTGAAGCATTTTTAGGAAGAGGAGTTTAGATCGCTGATAATGCCTTTTCCTGGGTGTCCATCACTGTTTCAAACCCTTGTCCTGGCTTCCAGGTAAGTGCTCCAGCGTGTCCAGTCCAGTAAAAGGGTGTTTTTCGACGCTGAATGGCTTCTACTGTTTCAGCCTTCACCGTATTAGCAGACGCGATCGCAACCTCTGGTTGTAACTTGGCAAGCAAGTCTTCACTGAGGGATTCTCCTGCCCACCACAGAACGGTTTTTCTGGATAAATTTTTTAATTGAAGTAGTTGTTGCTCTTCAGAAGCTTGAAGGTTGCCAAGATATAACCAGTGTTCATTATGTATCTTAAAATCAATGGCGATCGGGTTTTGATGGATTAATGTAATGTCAATAGAACCAATTTTGATCGGTTGATTGAGGGATAAAGCATCAGAAATAATTTGACGAGTCTCTAAAGCTTTTTCCATGAGGTTTAATTCTGATTTAGAGGAAAAAATTTGGCTGCTATCGAATAAATTTTTTTCGGGCGAAAAACTCGAATAAAAATGAGTGATTGGTAGATTTTGGAGAAGGGTAAGCCATCCCTTTTGAAAAGAAGGCTCATGATGGGTGGCGATTGCAGAATCAATCTGATTAATTCCTTGATTCCGCAAAAATGGTAAAAGAACTGACCTGGCTGTTCTTTCATCACCACTATTAAAAAGTAGTGTTTTTCCTCGCTCTTGTGCCAGGAAGATCGGTTCATTACCTGTTGCCAAAACTGTAATTTGAAATTGATTAGATTGAAGCCACCAGCCTGGAAGGATAATGCTCCCTATCCCAATTGTTAAAGCTAATAACCTTAAAAATCTCCATCGCAGATTAATTGCCTTTTTGCTTTTGCCTTGAGGATCTTTTTTTGACTTTTGATGTCTTCCAAAAGATAAAACTAAGCCATAAAGAATGAGCAATTGCAGAACAGAAATTGTTCCTGTGGCAACACTACCTCGTGGCAAATGGCTGGAAGCATCAACGATCGCAATGAGCCAATGGGTTGGGTAATAAAGAAGTGAGGCTGTAAAATTTCCTGCCATGGGCCAGATGAGGCTGAGACAAGCGCTGATAAAACCGCCCAAGCTAATAATCGACACCAAAGGGGTTGTGACGATATTTACTGGAATGCTGTATGGGGAAATGATGTTAAAGGCATAAATTTGGAGCGGAAGGGTCCAGAGATAGGCGGCAATTGGAACGGCAAGTAAGGATGCAATAGTCGTGGGCATCCAGTCTAGCCATTTAATGACGGTAGGAGCGGTGATAAGCAAGCCTAGAGTTGCCAGAAAGCTAAACTGAAATCCTAAATCCCAGATCCAGAGCGGGTTGAATAACAGCATGAAAGTAGCGGCTGTTAATAGAGAACCCAAGGATTTTGTTTTGCGATCGAGCAGGAGACTGGTTAAGACTGCCATCCCCATGACTGCCGCTCTTATCACAGAAGGCTGCAACCCTGCTAACCCAACAAATATGAGGAGCGACAAGGTGCCTGACCAGAATTGAACCTGTTTAGAGAACCTTTTTCCTAGCGCTAATAAGACCCCTAGAATTAGGGAAATTTGAAATCCAGAGGCTGCTAAAGCATGGGCTAATCCAACTTGAGAGAATTGGTCTCGGATGTTATAAGGAAGATCCACAACGCGGCTCCCCAGAACCATCGCGCTAATCAGCGGACCTTCGGGGCTACCCGCACCTCGAACCTGCGATCTCATAATCCGTTGTCGAATTTCCCACCAATTCCACTGAAAATGAGCCTCGGCATCTTCGTCAAAATTAACTGTGCGGCCTCTTAAACCTGCAAATCCTCCCTCCTGTGCGAGGTAGGCTTGGAAATCAAATCCACCTGGATTTGTTGCTGGTTTAGGTTTATAGAGAGTTCCGCTCACCTTAACTGCCTGGTTAGGCTGTAACCCTGTCCCTTGTAATAAAGGAACTGTCACATACAGTTTGCCAGTAACACTTTGATTGGCTTGGACTGCTATGTCTTCTTGCGTCACTTCGTGCATGTGGGTCGTCTTTAACCAAAACTGCACGCGCTGATTTCGTGTCAGTCGAGGTGTGCTGGCAATTTTTCCCAATACCGTAACGGTTTGTTCTGAACTGCCAGATTTTGCGAGAGCAATGAGTGAACTAATGTCACTAGGGCCAGGATAGGGGATGCGAACCGTAAAGTAGAGGCTTGCAATGAATCCAATGAATCCCGCAAGTAACACAATAGGTCGGCTGAGATGAATTCGACGGCGGACGGCTGGCAATCCGGCAATACTGATTCCCAGTATCAGAATCGCCAACCCTCCTGCCGGAAGACCCAATACTTTCCAGGAAGTCGCTGTTGAGAGTAACCCGACAATGTAGGCCAGACAAAGAACGGAATATCGAAGCGATGCCATTCAATTGACCTGCACTAAATGGCTAAACCAAGCTTGAGTCCCAGCAACGCATGTAAGAACATCAGGCAGAGAGTAATACTGCCAACATAAGCGTGTAGTGCTCGAAAATTACTTTTCTCGCTGCCAAACCCAAACTTCGAGATCAACCCATTGACTGCTAGCAAAACTAGAATAAATGATCCGGTCCAAAAGTGGGGACTTTCTAGAATGCTCTGATTCTGCATCTTGAGAGAAAGTAGCCCTCCCGTATATCCAAGCGCCATGAACAAAAACATCCAGGGTGCAATAAGTCGATGACTCATACGGCTCTTCTGGGAAACATCTGGTTCTGTTGTCAGTCTTGCTTGCCACCCTTCTAAACCAACGACGCTACCCATTACGAAAACTACAATTGACATCATGAGGGGATGCCCCCAGTGGACAATCGGATCTGGAATTCCTATTGAACTAAACCATTGTGCAACTGATTCAAGGAGATTGTTAATAGCTTCCATCAGACGGCCCTCCGATCGCTCTAAGTGAGTAAGAAAATTACGTCTGGAACATTATATAAACACAGACATACTTTCATCGGAGTCGCTTGAATGACCGAGAAGATTCAGCGTGTTTACTGAATCACCATACTCTCCTGTGGCGCATTTGCTTTGAGGAGGGGGAAACCCATTTTATCTCGCTGAGATAAGTAAAGTTGAGCAACTTGACGGGCTAATCCTCGAATTCTTCCTATGTACCGAGTTCGTTCTGTAACTGAAATGACCCCTCTTGCGTCCAGTAAATTAAAGGTATGGGAGCATTTAAGAACGTAATCGAGGGAGGGTAGAACCAAGTCTCTTCCCAGTAACTGTGTTGCTTCCTGCTCATACAGACCGAACAGAGTAAATAATAAATCTGGATTGGAAGCTTCAAAGTTATAAGTTGAATTTTCAATTTCCCCTTGCAAATGTACGTCTCCATAAAATAGTTCGTTGCTCCAACGAATTTTAAAGATGGAGTCTACATCTTGTAGATACATGGCTAACCGTTCTAAGCCGTACGTAATCTCGATTGACACTGGGCGACAGTCAATGCCTCCACACTGCTGGAAGTATGTAAACTGCGTCACTTCCATCCCATCCAACCAAACTTCCCAGCCCACGCCCCACGCACCTACGGCTGCATCTTCCCAGTTATCCTCCACAAAACGGATATCGTGGTCTTCTGGCTGAATACCTAAAGCTCTTAAAGAATCTAAATAAGTCTCCTGAATACCTTGAGGAGAGGGCTTAATCAAGACTTGGTACTGATAATAATGCTGGACCCGATTAGGGTTCTCCCCATACCGTCCGTCAGACGGGCGACGACAAGGTTCAACGTAGGCGACAGCCCAAGGTTCCGGTCCAATCGCTCTTAAAAAGGTATGAGGGCTTTTCGTGCCTGCCCCTTTCTCTGTGTCATAGGGCTGGGCAATAAGACAACCACGACTGCTCCAAAACTCGTGCAATGTCGCAATCACTGACTGAAAGTTCACGGTCTTCATCCTTGGTCGAACGGCTCATCCATTCTCTCTCAAGTCGGGACTGCCTACCCATCCGTAAAATGATTTCCTTATCTAGAGAGACTTCACAGGAATCCCAAGGAAAATTTCTCCAACCCCTTGACGGTTTAGGGAGAGGTTGATAGATTAGATAAGCGCGGTGAGGGAGGGACGCGAAAGCGAAGTTCCTAAGAGCGCCCAGGACCTAG
>JANRKG010000215.1:0-10532 GCA_033763635.1 Leptolyngbyaceae cyanobacterium bins.59 | reverse complement strand
GTGCTGCTGAGTAATTTTTTGGTAGAATTGCACGCCAGCCCGATGGAAATTGGGTTGCTGGCAGCGATTCCCATGACAGCGAACCTGTTGCAACCGTTGGGGGCAATGGTCTGCGATCGTACCACCAGTCGCCAATGGTATCATTTGTGGATCTTCGGCCCCGCTCGATCCGTCTGGTTAATTTTGGTCGTAGGCATCTGGCTGTTCAGCCAGCATCGGGTTGATTCTGATTGGCTCATCAATTGGACGCTGGCAACCGTTTGTATCACCTATGTTCTGGCCTCTTTGGGCAGTGCTTCCTGGCTCAGTTGGATGGCAGTCCTGGTGCCCCGTCGGTTACGGGGTCGCTATTTTGGCTTTCGGAATGGGACTTCTAGCCTGACCAGTCTGATCTGTGTTCCCCTGTTGGGGTTTGCGGTTTCCGCATGGCCCGGAGGTTCCCTGGAGGGATATGGAGTGATCTTGGGCTGTGGGGTCGTGATGGGGCTGATCAGCCTGGGATTTCAGTTTTTGATGGCAGATATCAATCCCCAAGAGCGAAAAAAAGCGATCGCCCTTGAAAAAGCAAGTTCTGACCCCGCTCATTTGGAGGAAACAGGGGCATCGGCGCTCACCGCTGATTTACCGAACCTGCTACAAGATCCCAACTTTCTCAAGTTTCTCCTGTACCTGAGTCTGTGGACTTTTGCCGTTAACATCAGTGGTCCTTTTTTTAACCTGTATTTGCTCGATAATCTTTCCCTGGATGTCAGTTGGGTTGCGGTTTATAACGGGATGGGATCTGCCGCTAACCTGATTTTGCTGATGATTTGGGGAAAAGTAGCCGATCGCTTCGGGAACCGTCCCATTCTGCTCCTGGTGGGAATTTTAGTTGCCGTCACTCCGTTACTCTGGTTGGGAGTGAATACCAACTCCTTTAATCTTTGGTTGTGGCTGCCATTTCTGCACATGCTGGCAGGGGGTACCTGGGCCGCGATCGACCTGTGCAACAACAACATTCAAATGCAAATTGCCCCCACCCAACACCATGCAGCCTACTTTGCGATCGCTGCGGCCATTGGAGGCGTGAGCGGGGCTTTGGGGACCACAACAGGCGGATTTCTGGCTCAGTCGAATGAACACGGTGGATTTCTGGGCTTGTTTGCCCTTTCCAGCGTATTGCGCTTGGTGGCCCTGCTGCCCCTGGTGCTCGTCCAGGAAAATCGGAGCTACTCAATTCGCAAATTGATACGAGGATTTTGGGTGTAGTGGATTTTAAGACGAGGAAAAGCCTAATCCCATCTCGATCAGGGGTATTTTTCGTCCAATATTAATAGGGTTTGTAGCAATACATTTGCACCCTGGGCGCATTCTTCGGGGGAAGTATATTCTTCTTCAGAATGGCTAATCCCGGCACGACTGGGAACAAAAATCATCCCCATATCCGTAAACCGTCCAATTTCCTGGGCATCATGTCCAGCACGACTGGGAAGGGTCTCATGGCTCAGGTTGAGGGATTGAGAGACCTGGGCGATCGTGTCCATAATCTCCGGCTTTGCCAACGTGGGCCGGATGTGCAGCAGTTGAGTAATGGTAATTTCGGTATCGGTTGCAGCGGCGATCGTCCGAAATTCTTGCTCCATCTGTTGGATCAGCGTCTCCAGATGGTCCTGGGACAGATCTCGCAGATCCACCTTAAACTCAACCTGGGCAGGAACGACATTGGTCGCATTGGGCGAAACTGTTAAATACCCTACCGTTGCCACCTGATCCCCTGGGGTTTCAGTCCCCAAGCGATTAACCGCCAGTACCATCTGGGCAGCAGCAACCAGGGCATCCTTGCGTTGATTCATCGGCGTTGTTCCTGCATGATTGGGACGACCGAGCACCTTCACCCCAAACCGATACTGTCCCACCACCCCCGTCACAACTCCGATCTGAGTTCCCGACTGCTCCAGGATACCGCCCTGCTCCACATGCAGTTCCACAAAAGCAGCCATTGTAGAACGATCGCGTCGGGCTGTCGCAATTTGCTTCCAATCTCCCCCAATTCTCTCCAGACAAGCTTGAATCGAGGTGCCATCACTACGGCGATAATAATTCGGATCTGGCTTCACATTCCCCGCCATCGCCTTACAGCCAATCACACTGATTTCTTCATCCGTAAAGACAATGACTTCGATCGGGTGCTTCAACCGCAGACGATTTTCCTGCAACACCCGCACCACCTCAATTCCCGCCAGAACACCCAGGCAGCCATCATAACGCCCTGCGATTGGAACTGTATCAATGTGAGACCCCGTTGCCAGGGAAGGCGCACCTGGAACCGTTCCGGCATAGGTGCCAATCATATTCCCTGCCGCATCCGTCCGTACTGTCATCCCGGCCTCTTGCATCCAGGCCCGGACCCGCTCCCGCCCCCCAAGATCCTCTGGAGTGAAGGCGACTCGACTCACACCTCCATTCGGTAGGCGACCCATTTCTGCAAGTTCGAGGAGGCTGCCATTGAGGCGATCGCAATTAACGGTAAGACGGGGAAGAACAATCATAGAAGCTTGGGGGATGCACGTTAGAAGGGGAATGATGATGGGCAGTAAATAATCGTAACGGCCAGTGAAATACCCATTACCCGTTACCTATTACCCATTTGCAATTCTTAATAACAGTATACTGTATACAATCACAAGCAGCGGAAAGCACTTGTGATGGACCCAAATGCAGTTTTGGGGCCTGTAGACCCGCAATTGGGGAATTTTCCAGCGGCGAGTGCCTTAAAAGTTGTCGAAGAAAAGCCGATCAGTGAAATTGATGATCAAACCCTGATCATGGCTGATCTAGCCCTAAACCAGGTCCAACGGTTTGTGTGGACACTGCTTCAGGATGCCATTCCCAATCCGAAGATTGATCCCCAAAAAGTGGACGGGATTGTAGAATCCTTAACGACTGGAGGAGTCACCCATGATTACCCGGTCACGGTGGAAGAAGCGACAGATCTCGGTTTGCCCATTACCGTCGGCTTACCCAAATCAATTTATGCCTTGATGGAACTCTATCCCCAATCTCAAGAAGGCCGTCCTACAGTGCAGTATATTCCGATGCCCTACGATCGGCGACCTGCCTTGCCAGAACCCAAAGGGAGACCCTTACCGGAAGGTGCTCGAATTCGCGTCAGACCCTAATCAATTTCTTGCGGTCCCAGTTAAGAAGGAACTGGGACTTGAGGTGTCGGCGTATCTGATTCTGAAAGAACAATTCGGCGAATGGTGGGAGTATGAGTACGGGAATGCACTTGGAGCAGCAACTTCCAAGCAGCAAAAGATAGGAATGCAGGCAGAAACATTTGCAGTGCTTTTCCCATTTGTTTCTGCTTTAAAGCCACTAACCCCCAATGCAGCCGCAGATAGTTTTGAACCGTAGACAAAGAAGGAGAAATCGTTCTTTTGTCAGCATGGATTAGCTCGTAAATTTGCTGCTTCACCAGAAAATTGGCTTCCATGCGTTGTTCAATGGAAAATCGATAGTTGCAAGCTCCGGGCCAAATTGTTCGATAGGCCAAGCAATGATTGATAAATAGGGCATCTCCAAAGCGAGCAATCTTAACCCAGGAGTCGATGTCGTCACAATTGGTATCTAAGGAAGAGTTCCATCCTCCTGATTTCAGGAAAGCCTCCCGTTGAAACGCCACTTGAACGGGAGTCCCAAAGGGAACTTGCTCCAACAGCATTCCGTAATGCACATCGCTCTGGGGAATATAAAAAACCTTACCGGGGCCTGGCTGTCGCGTCCGGCTCAGTTCTTTTCCTTCGCTATCAACCTGAAGGGATTGGCACGAGCAGATAACCGCCAGGGGATGCAAGCGAATGGCACGGATCATCTCTTCTAAGCAGTTGGGAGCCAGATAATCATCATCATCAATTAACTTGATCCACTCTCCTTGCGCCAGTTGAACTCCCGTGTTGACAGAACAGGCATGCCCTTGATTGGTTTCATTGCGATGGTAGATTAACGACCCCCTGCCGCTTTGTTTAAGTTGCTGGGAAAGCTCTTGTACGTAATCTTCTGTTCCATCCGATGAACAATCATCCACCACTACGACCTCACACAGAACTGTTTGGTTCAGTGCCGAATCAATAGCCCGCTTCAACAAAGGAAGTCGATTATAAGTCGTAATCACAACACTGAAACGCATGGAAAGCACCAATAAACTTGAAGTGCGAAAAAATAGAATCAGTCTAATGAAGCAACCTGATGGAGGAAGTATCTAGAGTAATAAGACCAGAGGAAGACGCTTAATAAATCATCTTAAAGTAAGGGATTTGAAGAAAGAAGAAGGAATCTGCCATTCTTACAGTAATAATCCTCATCTTAAAGCTTCCCTTGCAAAGCGCAAAAATACTAGGCTCAACAAATAATTCACAAGTTTTTTACGAATTCTCTTTCAATTGACTCAGTCGAAACATGGCAGAACTGTATATTATTCGTCACGGGTTAGCAGCCGATCGCGGAAGCTGGGCCAACGACAAAGAACGCCCCTTGACGGAAGAAGGTGATCGCAAGACCCGACAGGTGGCCCAACGACTTCGGGAGTTCAAGGTATCCTTCGAGACGGTTTTGACCAGTCCCCTGGTGCGGGCATTGCAAACGGCAGCTATTTTGTCCGAGACGCAACTGGTGGGTCGGCTGGAGGTTTCCGATTGGCTGGCTCCGGGTGGCGATCGAGAAGCCTGGTTGCAGTGGTTGGAGGGCTGGCGACAATCTGGGGAAACGCGATTGGCGATCGTCGGTCATGAGCCAGACTTAAGCGAGTGGGCAGAAGGGCTAATTTGGGGTGAGGTGCGGGGGGTGATTACCCTGAAAAAAGCTGGCATCCTCGGTTTGTGCTTACCCGAATCCGGGCCTCTCTTGGGAAACTGTCAGTTGTTCTGGTTAACTCCTCCTCGCTTTGTAATTTAAATTAAGAGTTTCTAAGGAATTTCACGGAAGATTGGAGTCTAATTTTTATTATCTCCGTAAAGTTTTGTTAGAAGCTTTGATTTCAAGCTATTCTGGGGAAAACTAGATGTGGCAACGCTAAGCCCGCCATCAGGGGCTCCTAGGGTCATCTTCGATTGGTTGTCTAGGTAGTGTGATATAAAAGCGGTACCCAGATCGGTAAGAAGGCATGGAAAGTCTTAGAGAGTCTTAGGGAATCTTAGGGTGCTTGAGGTCGTTCTTGAGGTATCAGAATTGACTTATAGCAATAACTTCTCTAGCAATGACTTCTCTAGCAATGACTCATGACTTCTCATGATCAATTAGTGATCAATTAGTGATCAATCCGATTAGTTTGGTTTATCAGGGTTGTTTCTATCTTCGAAGCTTTTAAGTCCCAGTTTTTAAGTCCCAGCTTTTAAGTCCCATTCGTGTTGCAACATCACTTGTACAAGTTACTGGAGCATTAGCCTTGTCTAGTTCTCTTAATGTTCGGGTCATTAACCCGACTGGCATTTTAAGTTCATCTACATCCGCCCCTCTGTTGAAAGAGTTTCAAGAGTCTATCGAGTCTGGATCCCGTGATGTTCTCGTAGACTTGCAGGGAGTCACCTTTATTGACAGTTCTGGCTTGGGTGTTCTGGTTTCGATGCATTCTAAAGCAAAGTTAGCGGGTGGCAATGTTTACCTATGTTCCCCCAACGATCAGGCGCGGGGAATTATCGACATTACTGACCTGGATCGCATCTTTGGCATCTTTGCCGATCGCGCCACCTTTTACAAATCCCTGGTTACGAAGGGAACCTAGTTCACTTTTGTATGGGTATGGTTGTCCCTCGCCCTCTCATTGAGCGTCCGTTACGAGTCATTTTTTATACAGACTCTACAAGCATTGGGGGGGCTGAAATTAGTCTGGCGAATTTGATCGCAACCGTTTCGCAGACCATTGAGAGCGTGGTGGTGGGAGTGGATGATCGGGTCTTGGACCGATTCACTGCAACCCGCCCACAAGTTGAGCAAATTCTCCTGACCGATCGGGGACCGGGAGCCTTCCTCAACCACTGGAATACCTTTCGAAGACTCAGCCCCGATGTAGTCCATCTCAATCTCTGTACTCCCTGGGCAGGGGCGATCGGACTGGCAGCAGCCCTTACCCTCCCAAATGCCCGCGTTGTACGGGTCGATCAGCTTCCCTTGCGGACCACCGATGCAGTAGAACTATGGCGAACTCGCTGCTTATCGTTGCGGGTCGATGCCCATGTTGCAGTTGGTGAAGCCAGCGCTCGTCGGATGGAGGACTTCTATGCTCTGGGACGAAATACGGTGCGATCGATTCCGAATGGTGTACCAGACCGGGGAGAACCTCCGCCCCTGCCCGATCGCCTTGCTGGCGAAATGGTGCTGGGTTGCATTGGGCGATTGGACCCAATGAAGGCCCAGGATGTTCTGCTACGGGCCGTTGCTCAGGTTGAGGGAGTCCAATTGGTCATTCTGGGGGAAGGGGGAGAACGGCCCGCACTGGAACAGTTGGCACAGGAATTAGGAATCGCCGATCGTCTGTCTTTACCTGGATGGGTTGAGAATCCGCATACTTACCTGGCAAACTTTGATGTGCTGGCTTTGCCGTCGCGATCGGAGGGTTTTCCCCTGACAATTGGAGAGGCGATGCTGGCAGGTCGTTCAGTGGTAGCGACACGGGTGGGTAGTATTCCAGAAGCGGTGGTAGATGGGGAAACAGGTTTACTGGTAGAAAAGAATGATGTGGAAGGTTTAGCCCTGGCTTTGCGTCGATTGCGAGACGATCCTGCTCTGCGAGAACGGTTTGGAAAACGAGGCCGAGAGATTGCCGTAGCGCAACTCACGGTGGAACGCATGACCGATCGCTACGAAACCCTGTGGCAAGAATTGGTCGCGTCCCCCCAACATCCTCGCTGGCGTATCCCTCGCCCCAAAGATTAGACCTGGCTCCATTCCTGTTGAATTTGAACCCCCCGACTCGCCATCACCTGTTCAAACTGATCCGTCGGTAACGCCTGTTCAACAGGCCAAACTCCCGTTTTTTTCAGTTGCCCTGCTAACAGGAGTTGGGCAATGCTGCCCGTACCGTACCCGGAAGCGATCGCCGTATTTTCATGAACCAGCAAGGAATTCAGACAGGCACCCTGTCCATTCTTCCGTCCCTTCACTTCGGAGCGAATGGCAACACCAATCCCACTAAAAGGATTCGTAGCCGCAGTCATCCGGTGACTGACATGGGCCAAAAACTCGATCCCCGCTGGATTTTTCATCCAGGATTTGGGAAACCAGTGGGCCGCAATCCAGGTGAGGTGATTGTAAAAATCGGGAACGGAACCAAACTTGGTAATCACCGTTTTGACTGGAAAACTTTCAACCAGGGTAAAAGCCTCTGGCATATCAAACCAGTAAACATGGGCTTTTCCGTAAGGAGACGGAAAGGCAACAGCTTCCCGATCGCTGTAGGGTTGAATCCAACGCCAATCTCCCTCAATCCACGCCTGGAAGGGAGTTTGCAGCCCCAGGAACGTCGTCCGCATCACCGTCACCCCGGCCCCACCCGATCCGGCAACTACATAACTCAGGTGAATGGTATCCACCTCATCCAATTGTTCGACCCCCTGCCGCACCATACTATTGGAAATGCCAGGAAAAATGCCCGTGTTGATGATGGCTGTAACCCCCGCTTCCTTAGCAGCAGGTTGATAGGACAGGGCTTTCAGGGTAAAGGCTCGATTGTCACTCACATCGAGGTAATTGACCCCCACCTCAATACAAGTCTTCAAAACCGTCGCATCCCGATAGTGGAAGGGTCCGGCACAGTGGATGACAAGGTGGGCATGGGAAATTGCCGATCGCAATACATCCGCGTCGGAAAGGGAAAGATTCAAGAATCGGACTCGATCGCCCAGATCTCCCTGAATCCGTTCTCCCTTATCGAGCGATCGGCCTGTAATGGTGATGGCAGCATCCGTATAGGCCAGCAAATCAGCAGCAACCGATCGCCCAACGCGACCACTCCCTCCCAGGATTAAAACTTGTTGTGTCATAGCAGTTCACTCAAACCCCTCTATTAGTTGACCATCTTTTAGGGGGCTTCTCCATCGGTATTGGGGAAGAGGGTAGGAGACAGAAGACAGAAGGCAGAAGACAGAAGGCTTAGAGTAAAAGCATTTTGACTTGCCAACCTGGCCTAATGGGAACGGGTACTGCTAACAGGTACTACAGTAGCTATGATGAAGCGCAAAAATTCCCAAAAAAATTCTCAAGGTTCCTGAAGCATTTAGAACCCTGAGAATCGTTTGCTTGGCTAAACAAACTGATTGATTCAAGCTTATCGATTCAAGTAGCTCGCTTCTGCTTCTAACAGACGCAGCAAATCTTCATCTCCCCGCGCGCGTGCTGCTTCCATCCGGCGTTGCAAACTTCTCTTGAGGTTTTCCTGGTGGGCAGCAGCAGCCTGTGTCAGGGCTTGTTGACGATTTTTGTTCATGATGGACATTTTTTCTAAGCCTTGTAGTGTATTCGCTTTTTTCTAAGATAACACTTAAAGCGTCAAACCGTATCTAAAGATACTAAAAATAGCCTAAAAAGTTTAAATACCTGATGGTTCACCTTAATTTTTCTTATTATTTTCTTAAATCGCCATATAAAGATTTATTCAATAATACCCTCATTCTGAAGTGATCCATCCAGTTTTTGTCGATTGAGCAAACTGCGCTCAATCACCCCCAGTTATTTTTAAGGGATGGATGCAAACAAGCCTTCTCTCTGGCTTCTGCCCCTTGCCCTCTTCCCTTTTTCCCCTCAGATCCCCTCACAAGTGCTTTCCTGAGTTTTAATAAGGGTACTCATCTACCATAGAATCCTTCTTTAACTTGTTTGGGGACTCCAATAGTGATGTAAACGGGGATGGGCAGGAAACTTCATGAAAGATGTCACAACCTCCATCTATTGTTCAAACGCCCAATGTCAGTTTCCCAACGCGGAAACTAATCACTTTTGCCAGCAATGTCGGAGTCCCCTAACAAAGCGCTATTTGTGGGTTGTGGGCGATCGGGCAGTTGCAATAGGGCCAATGGTCAACGATCGCTATCAGGTGAAAAGTCCACGAGTTTGGTTAGATACAAAACCGGGTCTGCTTCCCGAATTCCCGAATCCCGTTCCCGATCGGGTGGTCCCTTATCTGCGTTTGTTTGCCGATCGCCTCCACATTCCCCAGCCTTTTGGCGGATTGGGCCAAGGCGTGCTGTTGCTAGAAGATGCACCACTGCGGCGAGAACCCCCGACTTCAGAAATCGATGAAGATTGGCTCTGTCCTTCCCTGGGGAGTGTCTGGCCTACCGCAACCCCCTTTCAGCAACTCCACTTTCTCTGGCAGATTGCCCACCTCTGGTATCCCCTGCATCGTGAGGGAGCAACTGTCACCCTACTAATGCCTGATCTGTTGCGGTTAGAGGGGTCTCTCGTGCGAGTTTTAGAGTTACAGTTCGATCGCAATTGGCCGACTCCCCCTGATCTCGTAACCCTGGGCAAAGGTTGGAGTTCCCTGGCAAAGAGCGCCCATCCTTCTATTCAGCCGTTTCTGGAGGAGCTTTGTCATCATCTCACCCAGCGACGCATTCGAGGGGTGGACCCCCTCATGGTGTCGCTAGAAAAGGGATTGGAGCAGATTGGCCGATTGTCTACTCGCCAAATTTACATCGCTACACTCACAGATCAGGGACCAAGCCGTCAACGGAACGAAGATGCTTGCCATCCTCCTACTGGCACCCAGCAATCCTTTACCTCGAATGCTCAGGGCAGTTTTGAGTCCCCTCCCCTGACCCTGGTGTGTGACGGGATCGGTGGGCATGAAGGGGGAAATATTGCATCCCAATTGGCGATCGATGCGATTCAACGGGAAGTTCAGGGGTTTTCTGCGACTTCTACCGATTCAGATACAGTCATCGCAGCCTTAGAAAGGGCGATCGGGGTTGCTAACAACCAGATTAGCCAACGCAATGACAGCGAAAAACGGCACGATCGCCAGCGGATGGGCACAACCGTTGTTTTGGCTCTGGCACGGGCACACCTGCTCTATGTCGCCCATGTAGGAGATAGTCGCGTCTACCGCATCACTCGTTCTGGATGCCATCAAGTCACCCTGGATGATGACTTGGCTTCACGGGAGGTGCGCCTGGGGTACGCCTTTTATCGGGATGCCCAACAGGTCAGTACGTCCGGTTCCCTCATTCAAGCGTTGGGCATGGGAAATGCCGTGAATCTCCATCCCACCGTTCAATCCTTTGTCCTGGACGAAGAGTGCGTGTTTCTGTTGTGTTCCGACGGGCTGAGTGACTACGATCGGGTCGAAGATTGGTGGGAGCCAACGATCCTGCCTTTGCTGGATGGGCAGGTCGATCTCTTAACCGCAACTCGCCGCTGGCTGGAGATCGCCAACACCCTGAATGGTCACGACAATGTAACGGTGAGTTTGCTACATTGCCGAGTTGCTGCTGCCCCCCCTTCCCAACCCATTCCACCCGGACTGGTGGTAGATTTGGCCTCGATGGAAACTGCATCGG
>JANRKG010000214.1:0-47036 GCA_033763635.1 Leptolyngbyaceae cyanobacterium bins.59 | reverse complement strand
CGCTAACAGGTGAGTCTGGGTTTGGTATTGCTGGTGTAGTTCGGTTGCCAGGGCTTCGAGGCGATCGAATCGGCGGGCCGTCAGGATTAGCCTCGCCCCTTCTCTGGCAAAGAGGCGGGCGCAACTGGCACCGATGCCGCTGCTGGCTCCTGTCACCAGAATGGTTTGATTTTGCAGGGCTGCCATGATTATTTATCGACGACCCGTAAGCGTTGGGTAATCATTACCATGCCATCTTCCCGCACTAGAACAGCGGAAATCCAGCGATTTTCGGCAGTGGTCGGGGCACGCCCAATTTTGAAAATCCCCCCAGCTTGTAGGGGTTCTAAATCCACAGCAGGCTGTTTGAAATAGCCCCCCTGATTCACAGGTTCTTCGAGGGCGGCACCCAGCAGAATGCTGTCTCCGAGCGGTTCTTTGACGATCGCATCAAAGGAATAGCTCTGCCCAACCGTGACCTGTTCCGGCAAGTTAATGTCTACTGCGGGCGGTCTGGTTCCGGAGGTCAGTTGGCTCCGTTCTGAAAGGATTTCCTGCCGGACAATTTTCTGACCTTCCACATACTGCCGCGATCGGAGGGTAGCATCCAGGTTCATAGGCTTACCGTCCCCCGTTCGGGTGCCCTTAATTGAAGTAATCGTTTCGACTAGAATTCCCTTTCCCTCCGGTTTCCAGGAGCGAATTTCAGTACGGTAAGTCAACTTGGAATATTGCTGCCAAAACTCGGTGAGCGCCTGAGAAAAACTGGTACGGTTTAACCCGTCCGAGTTAGAAAAGTCAGCTCCATAAAACTGCATCACCGCTTGTACGTTGCGCTTGCTGGCAGCAGCATCAACCTGGGAGAGGGTTTGCTTGAGGGCATCGGGGGCGGTAGCAGCGGTTTCTGCCATCGATCGCAGGGGCATGACCACACTCCAGCAAACCGTCAAAGCCAGAGTGACGGGAAAGAGTGCTTGAGAACGGATTTGCAGTTTAGCAAGCCCGAACAATTTTTGAGACTTGATTGATTGAGGGAAAGGGAGATAGCGCATTGATTGATGGTAGCCTGAATAGTTGGTTAGCGTAGCCTCCATCTGGCGACGCTTGTGACTAAACTGCTTTCTAAATTACAGTGCTTTTTTGAATCCTGCTGGATTCTTAACCAAATGGCAGAGACCCGAACCCGATTGCTGATTGCCGCCAGTGGCACCGGAGGACACCTCTTTCCGGCGATCGCCGTTGCTGAACAACTCACTGAAACCCTTCCAGATGCTTCGATTGAATGGTTGGGAGTCCCCGATCGTCTGGAGAATCAATTAGTGCCCGATCGCTACCCTTTACATCAAGTACGGGTCGAAGGCTTTCAAACCCGATTTGGACTCAATACCTTCAAGATTTTGGGCCAGTTTGTCGCTGCGATCTTTAAAACTCGTCAGTTGTTACAAAAAGGGCAATTTCAGGCAGTTTTTACCACAGGTGGATATATTGCGGCTCCGGCTATTATTGCGGCAAAAACCCTGGGCTTGCCAACGATCTTGCATGAATCAAATGCCCTACCTGGAAAAGTGACCCGTTTTTTAAGCCCCTGGTGTACGACGGTTGCCGTGGGATTTGAGGCAGCAACTCACCATCTGCCCCGTGCCCAAACCGTTTGCGTTGGAACCCCCGTTCGATCGCAGTTTCTCTCGGCTTCCGAACCAGAAACCCACTTACCCGACTTGCCCATTCCCCCCGATGTGCCCGTGATTACGATCATTGGCGGCAGTCAGGGAGCAGTCGCCGTGAATCGGCTGATTCGTCAGAGCGCTCCCGCTTGGTTTGAGGCAGGAATTTGGGTCGTTCACTTAACTGGAGAGAATGACCCAGAGGCGAACAGTCTCCACCATCCCCAGTATCTCGTGCGTCCGTTTTACAATCAGATGGCTCCCCTCCTGCGGCGCACAACTCTGGTAGTCAGCCGAGCAGGGGCCGGAACGTTGACCGAACTGGCGATCGTCGGCGTTCCCGCAATCCAGATTCCCTATCCCTTTGCTGCCGAGGATCACCAGTCATACAATGCCGAGGTTTTTGTGAAGGCGGGGGCGGCCCGGATGATTCGGCAGGAGGCATTAAGGGGCGATCGGCTCACGCAAGAAGTTCTCATCCTCCTGAAATCCCCTGAGACGTTGCAGGAAATGGGCCGTCACGCAAAAGCGCTAGCGGTGCCGGATAGTGCGGAACGGTTGGCAAAGCTGGTAAGGGAATTAATCAAGCGTAAAACTTAGGCGATTTCTTTGAAGGAGTTTACCAATGGGTTGTCCTTCGACTTCGCTCAGGGTACGGGCGCTAGTTTCGGCTTCGCTCAATCAGCAGGGGGAAGTTTTTTCTGGAAATTTTCCTTAGAGGCGCGAAAACTACCCCTGCCCCTCCCAGGAGGGGATTGAAGAGGTAACTCTATGATGGAGCCACAACCTGACTGCCGTGACTGCGGGGATCGGTCTGGCCTTTGGGAGAAACGGGGGCTTTGAACGCAGAGGTCTGCCCTGCGGATTCACGGACATGGGGCAGGGGTGCTTCCGCGATCAAGGCTTCCAGATTTTGCGCCATGAGGGGCTGGGGCTGCTCTCCGATCGTGCTGGCAATCGCCGTTCCCTGTTTATCCAGGTAGACAAAATGGGGAATCCCATCCACCCGATAGGACAGCAATTCAGGCAACCACTTGGTGTTGTCCACATTTAACATGACAAAATTCACCCGATCGGCGAACTGCTCCTCTAGTTCGCCAATATCCTTTGCCATTGCCTGACAACTGGTACACCAATTGGCGTAAAACTCCATAAACGTTGGCTTCCCGTTGCTAAGAGCCACTTCAAGCGGAGTTGCCTTTTCCGCCAAAGTTGTCAGGGTGCTGGAGGCGTTCGGGGTTTGCAAGCCTAACACAATCGCCACCCCTAAAACGATCGCCACGATCGCAACCACAAAGTTACGCAGGCGAGTCCCAAACGGGGGAGTGGAAGGAGGAACTGGAGAAACGGAGGAAGGGTCTGCCATATAGAATAGAGATTGCGATGCAAGGATTACAAGATTTGAAAAAACTTTTTGAAAAAACGTCTTTCTAAGAATACTTTCTGAGAATACTGTAACAAGCTGTGAAGAAACGTGTCACCCTGACTTTTCCCAAGCGATCGGTTCAAACACCTGTCACCTATCGACTGGCGAAGGATTTCAATGTTGCGGCGAATATCATTCGGGCACAGGTCGCCCCGAATCAGGTGGGAAAATTGGTGGTTGAATTGGCGGGCGATATCGATCAATTAGATGCGGCGATCGATTGGATGCGCTCCCAGGATATTGGCGTTTCCCTCGCAAACCGGGAAATTCTCATCGATGAGGAAACCTGTGTTCACTGTGGACTCTGTACAGGTGTCTGTCCTACCGAAGCCCTCAGCCTGGACCCAGAAAGTTTTCGCCTGGTCTTTACCCGATCGCGATGCATTGTCTGTGAGCAGTGCATCCCAACCTGTCCAGTCCAGGCGATTTCAACCAACCTTTAGGATTTACCCGTTGTCTACAGCCGTCGCCCGATTGGGAGTTGGACACGAAACAGGCTCCCCTGCTCCAGTGTAGACTGAACAGAAATCTTGCCTCGATGGGCTTCCACGATGCGGCGAGAGAGGTATAAGCCCAGCCCACTCCCATAGCGACGGTGGCTTCCCTGACGGAAGCGTTCAAAAATGGTGGGTTGCTCTTCCGGAGAAATTCCCATCCCGGTGTCTTCAACCTCGATCGCCACAAAAATCGGAGTCGTTCCCCGGAGGAGGCGCACCGATATCGTTCCCCGATCGGTGAACTTAATGGCATTCTCGATCAGGTTCATGAACACCCGGCGAAGTTCCAACCGATCGCCCTGTACCTCCTCTGGGATTGCAGAATCCCCTTCTCCTAAAGTGACTTTCAACTCCAATCCCTTTTCCTGGGCCAGGGGAGTCAGTTCCGCCACAACTTCTCGAATTAAATCCCGCATATTTACTGGCAGGAAAGACAAATTCTTTCTCCCAGCATCAAACCGATATACTTCCAGGAGAGTATTGACCATCGCCATCAAATTCTGATTGCTCCGGGCCATCGTCGCAATCGCATCCCGCATATCAGGGGAGAGATCACCCAGCGCACCCTGTTGAAAGAGTTGCATCATTCGATCGGCTGCGACGAGGGGCGTTCGCAGATCGTGAGCCAGACGGGAGACAAAATCTTCCCGTTGACGGGCGATGTGGTCCCGTTCATCAACACTATGTTTGAGGCGAAGCAACGATCGTACCCGTGCCATCAACTCATCAAACTCAACAGGTTTGCGAATAAAATCATCGGCTCCCGTATCCAACCCTTTAGCAACGCTGGGTTGGTCGTGAGCCGTAATCAGCAAAATTGGAATAAAAGGCAGCTTTTGATTTTCCCGAACCCGTCGCGTGACTTCATACCCATCCATTCCGGGCATCATCACATCTAGTAAGACCAGATCGGGAGGATGGGCCTCGATTTTGGCAAGGGCAGCCATCCCATTATCAGCAATATCAACCCGGTAACCTTCTTCTTCTAAAATCGCCTGTACTAGAAAAGAATTATCTGCCGAGTCATCGACCACAAGAATGCGATCGGTTTTGCTAGTGGACATGACTTCAGAATGGAAATAAGACGATATCGCAGCCTGGGTATTCATAAGATTGGCGAGGATACTAAATGGAGGATGTTAATTCCTATCAGTACGCCTATGTTCTCCTACTTCCGGTGGAACTCGCGTCTGTCTTGGGAAGGATTCGCAACCTCCGTAAATACCCTGTCCCCCAGAACGTTCGTAATAAACCGTTTGAACGTCTGTACTCCTACGTAAA
Source organism: Leptolyngbyaceae cyanobacterium bins.59 (assembly GCA_033763635.1). GTDB lineage: Bacteria > Cyanobacteriota > Cyanobacteriia > JANRKG01. The sequence goes on along the minus strand of JANRKG010000214.1, from coordinate 42,189 downwards.
ATCGCACAATCTCCCCTCTAGCCTTCTATCACTCATTGCCAGTTCGCTTCAGGAGTCCCCGTAAGAGAGCCATCTGAGTATCTAGCGTTTTGTAGCCTACCTGGTCAAATAAGATTACGATTTTGTTACCTTCATACCGCATGACCATTCCCCCATCCCACTGCTTATGAATCACTCGGCTCCCCACAGGATAGGGACGGAGACCGGGAGCCTCTTCCACCACTAAGCCCGCTTTACAGTTGTCACAGAAACCGCAAGGGGTTTCTAACATTTCGCCAAAGTATCCCAATAGATATTGGCGACGACAGCCCCGACTTTCAGCGTAACCCCGCATCATCTCCAGGCGCGATCGTTCTAACTGCTGTTGCCGTTCCTGGAGATGTAACACCTGATCGATCGCCCGCTCCGCCTGCACAATTTGAGGACCGGGAATCACTTCGCCCGTCGGAGTGGTTGCCAACACATCCAGATCGACTAAATGATGCACAACGGTCTGAAGTTTGGAACGGGAAAGTTGGGTCTGCTCTTGTAGCGTCCGAGCCGCAACAGGCTCTTTCTGCTGAATCAGGGTTTGCAACACAGTTTGCACCTGATCCGCCTCAACCTTGCCCCGTCCGGCAAAAAATTTGCGAATGCCTAAATCTTGGGTTTGGTAGAACAGCAAGGCACTGGCGGGATTGCCATCTCGCCCCCCTCGACCAATTTCCTGATAGTACGAATCGATCGACTCTGGAATATCCGCATGGAACACAAACCGAATATTCGGCTTATCCACCCCCATCCCAAAAGCAGTGGTTGCGACCAGCACCTCCCATTCATCCTGCATAAAAGCTGTTTGAATCGCCTTGCGATCGCTGGCGGTGCGTCCGGCATGGTAGAACTCAGCCCGAATTCCCCGTTCAACAAGTAGGGCTGCAATTTCCTCGACTTTCTTCTTCGTCGCCGCATAAACCAATCCCGGTTTCTCAGCCGCCGCGATACATTTCAGCAAAGCCTCCTGCTTTTCTACCTCCGCTTCAAAGCGATCGACCGAGAGCCAGAGATTGGGGCGATCGAACCCCCGAACGATGACCTGCGGACGACGCATTCCCAGCCGAGCCACAATTTCTTCCCGCACAGGAGGGGCAGCCGTCGCAGTCAAGGCCAAAACACGGGGATGGCCCAGCGCTTCAATAATCGTTCCCAGGCGCAAATAGTCGGGCCGGAAGTCATGCCCCCACTCACTGATACAGTGGGCTTCATCCACCACGAACAGAGACACCTGCGCTGCCTGTAAGCGCTCCAGGGTTTCCGGTCTGTTAAACTGCTCAGGAGCCAGAAACAGAAACTCCAGGTGCCCCGATTCGAGACCGTCGAGAGCCTCCTGCCGATCACCCACCGTCACCGCCGAACTGACTGCCCCCGCCTCTGCCGGATGATCCTGTCCGGCGATCGTCTCTATCTGGTCCTGCTGAAGGGCCAGCAAGGGCGAGACCACAACGGTTGCACCGGGAATCATCACAGCCGCAATCTGGTAAATGGCAGATTTACCCGATCCCGTAGGCATCACAGCTAACGTATCTTGGCCCGCCAGAATAGCGCGTAACGCCATCTCCTGACCGAGCCGCAATCTCTCATAACCAAATTTGGTGCGGGCAATTTCACGAAAGTCTTGTTCAGGCATGATCTCCAGAATTTCCCAGTCCTAACAGAGCGGCAAGGCCCAGGGCTGCCGCTGTCACCGCGCCCCACTTTAAACCGGGGTTTTTGTCTACCCAATCCAGGACCGTCGGAATTTCCAGGTGGCTGAAATCCCCTTTCACCCGGTCGTAGCCGTCGATCGGCTCATAGAGGCTATTGGGAGAGTCCGCCGATCGGGGTTCGTCTGTTTTCTGAAGGGGAAAGGCGATCGTTGCTAGCAGCATATCCACCAGTTGCGGCGAGAGCCTCTGTAAAATGTCCACAACACGGCCCACATCTCCCACAATGAAATCCCGTGTGGGATGCTCTGCCACATAGAGAATTGCATCCGCCACAATTTGGGGTTCGTAGTAAGGGGGAATCCCCGTCGGCTTTACACCCAACTTCGTGCGGCTCTTGTTATAGAACGGGGTATTAATTACCGAAGGCATCACATTGGTAATACTGATGGGAACCCCTTCATGTTGCAGTTCCACCCGGAGGGCATCCAGAAACCCTTCAATGCCGTGCTTGGAAGCCGAGTAAGGGCTTTGCAGCGGAATTCCCCGTCGTGCTTCCACTGATGAAACGTGAATGAGTGCCCCTCGCCCTTCCCGTCGAAGATGCGGTAAAGCCACCATTGCCCCGTAAGCTTGTCCAACGAGGGTCACGTCTACTACTCGTTTAAACTCTTCAGGCGTGATCTGCTCAAAGGGAGCAAACACCGAGGTTGCTGCCAGGTGAACCCAGGAATCCAGATGCCCGAACGTGGCAATGGCTTTGTCTGCAATTGCCGCGACTTGCTGAAAATCCGTCACATCGGCAGCAATCGCAACCGCCTTTCCCCCCTGCTGGTGGATTTCTGCGAGTAGGGAATCAAGACCAGGCTGGCTCCGGGAAGAAATGACAACACTGGCTCCCTGGCGGGCAAATTGCAGAGCCGTTTCGCGTCCGATGCCGCTGGAAGCCCCAACGATCGCGACGACCTGTTCATGAATCGGTTTGAGTTGCATGGTTGATGTTGATGGATTAGATAAAGGGCAAAGGGCAGATGTTACAGTTCGCTGTGGCGATCGGTGTAATCTTCTGAGGACGAAGGTTCCAGTTCCCAGCGCTGATCATCCCGCTGCTCCAGAATTTCCGTAGTCCGCAGAAAGGCGCGATCGTCCATTTCCAAGCCGACCGCCGCCCCTAACTCGTCCACAACGTCCTGATCGGGGGTTGCGACGGTGCCGCCCACCATTTCCTCGCCTTCCATGTGTAAGGTCCAGGCTGCATCCACATCCCCACCACTCAAGGCAGGACTGGCTGCGGTATAGGCTTCCATTCGGGAGCGCATCGTATTGCCCCCCAGGTTCATCCCTGGAGGCTCTTTTACGCCCGTTCCATAGGATTCGGTGACAACCTGGGGCCAAGCCTCCACGATTTCCTCATCCTGCTCAAAATCCTGTTCCTGATTTGCGTCGTCCACCATAATCTTGCTCACAGTTCCATTCTGTTACTGTCAGCGTAATGAATCGAGCGAATGGGATTAATCCATAGATGGGTAGAGACGGACTTCACCGGAAGAGGGATCAGCGGTAAGGTACGATCGAATGTGAATTTGTGAATGGGTCATAGGGAATCGGGAATAAACTTTTCTAGACTTCACCGCGATCACCCATTCCCTATCATTCCCCATTCCCCTCACCCTGCCATGAATGCCACTGATCCCCTCCTCCAGTCCATCGATCGCCTCCGCCAACTGACCCAGAGCAGCATTCAGACGGGGTGGCGATATTGGGATGGGGAGTTGCCGATCGATGAGGCATTACAGGTCGAGGGTTGGGGTAACTGGACGATCGCAGACGTGAATGCCAAAGACCACTTACCCTGGGTTCGGGGTCGAGTCGTTCGCTGGTTTTCACAACAGGTCGTGATTCCAGAAACTTTACAGGGGTATCCAGTGGCAGGGCTGACCCTGCGGATTGCGCTGCTGTGGTGGGCAGAACAGGCCCAGATTTATGTGAATGGCAAGTTAGTACAGGAAGGAGACTTGTTTGATTGCGCTCCCCGCCTTTTGTTGGGTGAGACGGTGCAACCGGGGGATACCTTCAATCTCGCGATCCGATTGCTCAGTCCGGGACATGATGAGGGGGCACTGATGCGATCGCGCCTCGTCTACGAAGTGCCTCCCGGTCAGGAGGGATGGGAACCCGGATTCGTGGCGGATGAACTGGCGGTGTTGCGCTCCTACCTGATGGCCTTTGCTCCAGAACACCTGGAAACCCTGACCGATCGCGTCACCCCCATTCCCTGGAACCTCCTGCCCGATCGCCCTGTCTTCGATCGGGCCCTTGCTCAGTTGCGGCAAGCAGTCGAACCGTTGGCGATCGGCATGAAAGAACGGACGATCGGCTTAGTGGGACATGCTCACCTCGATCTGGCCTGGTTATGGCCCGTTGCGGATACCTGGGAAGCCGCAGACCGCACCTTTCAGTCTGTTCTCAATCTACAAAAAGAGTTTCCAGATTTAACCTTCTGCCACTCGACCCCGGCCCTCTATGCCTGGGTGGAAGCGCATCGCCCTGACTTGTTCAAGGCAATTCAGGATCAGGTCAAAACGGGACGCTGGGAAATTGTCGGGGGGTTGTGGGTCGAGCCAGATTTAAACTTGGTCAGTGGAGAATCGATCGCCCGTCAGTTGCTCTATGGACAGCGATACACCCGTGAGAAGTTTGGCAAGCTGGATACGATCGCCTGGTTGCCCGATACGTTTGGGTTTTGCTGGCAGTTGCCCCAATTACTGCTTCAGGGTGGGGTGAAATACTTCGTCACCCAAAAACTGCGCTGGAATGACACGAACCAATACCCGAACGAACTCTTTTGGTGGCAAGCCCCCGATGGGAGTCAAATCCTGGCCCTGATGTCTGCTCCGATTGGGGAAGGGATCGATCCCGTCAAGATGGGACAGTATGCCTGGGACTGGGAACAACGCACCAGGATGACTGATTCCCTCTGGTTGCCGGGGGTGGGGGATCATGGGGGTGGCCCCACGCGGGACATGCTGGAATCTGCCGATCGCTGGCGCAAGTCTCCGTTTTTTCCAGAGATGCGATCGAGAACGGCTCTGGACTATTTAGAGTCCCTTCCCCTCTCTTCCCTCCCTACGTGGAACAACGAACTTTACCTGGAATTTCACAGGGGCTGCTACACCACCCACGCCGACCAGAAACAGGCGAATCGTACCTGTGAGGGGTTACTGTACCAGGCGGAATTGTTTGCATCCCTGGCGACACTGGGGGCTGGAGTGCCCTATCCCCAACAAGAATTAGAAACTGCATGGAAGCAAACACTGTTCAACCAGTTCCATGACATCCTTCCGGGTTCTGCGATTCCCCAGGTATTTGAGGAGGCAAATCAGGCATGGGAGGAGGTGAAGCACAGGGGAAGGGGGATTTTGCGGCAATCTTTGGAGACGATCGCCGCCCAGATTCAACTTCCTGAATCTCCCCTGTTTGGAGCTTACCCAGTGGTCGTGTTCAATGCCCTGAATTGGGAGCGATCGGAGGTCGTGCAGTTAGAGTTTGCCCAGTTCAGAGCGTTGGGCGCGTTCTGGCGGGTATATGACAGCGAGGGGAAACCTGTGACTTCCCAGATCAGCGATCGGGAACAGGCACTCTTGTTTAAAGCCGATCGGGTGCCATCTGTTGGCTATCGGGTGTTCTGGGTCTGTCCCGGAGAAGCGACTCCAACCACCGCTCCCCTCCCCTTCGTGCTAGAAAACGAATTTCTCAGGGTGCAGATTCAACCCGAAACGGGAGATTTACAAAGCATTTGGGATAAACAGGCGCAGCGAGAGGTTCTGGCAGGGCGCGGCAATCAACTTCAGGCATTTGAGGACAAGGGCCAGTATTGGGATGCCTGGAATATTGACCCCAACTATGCCGACCATCCCTTACCTGTTCTATCTCTACCAGAGACAGGACTGGAAACAGGCGAATTACAAACCCGTTTTTGGGTGCGGCGACGGATTGGCAATTCCCTCTTTCATCAAGAATATGTGTTACAGGCTGGATCACCCCTGCTCAAGATCGAAACGGTAGTGGAATGGGTCGATCGCCACGTTCTTGTCAAAGCTGCCTTTCCCCTGACGATAGAGGCGGATATCGCCACCTATGAGATTCCGTTTGGGTCGATCGAACGCTCGACTCGTGGAGAAACACCGGAAGCGAAAGCTCAGTGGGAAGTTCCTGGGTTACGGTGGGCAGACCTCAGTGATGGCACCTATGGAGTCAGTTTGTTAAATGATTCCAAATACGGCTATGATGCCCAGCCGAATCAACTCCGGTTGACCCTCCTGCGAGGCGCGGAGTGGCCCGATCCAGAAGCTGATCGCGGTGTGCATGGGTTTACCTACGCGCTCTATCCCCATGCAGGGGAGTGGCGATCGGCGCAGACCGTTCGACGGGGCTACGAACTGAATCTACCCTTGCAGACCGTTCTTTTGACAGAAATGGGTGCTTCTGAAAAAAAACTGCCTCCGATCGGACAATTTCTCTATCTGGGAGCCGAAAATCTGGTTCTCAGTGCTTTGAAACAATCTGAGGATGACCCGGAGCAGTGGATCATCCGGTGTTACGAAACTCAGGGGAAGGATGCCCTGCTTGAATTTCGCAGCGATTTTCCACTGACGATCGGGGAGCGGGTGGATTTATTAGAACAGGCGATCGAACCAACAGCCCTTTCGAATGGAGAAGGTCTGTTGGTTCAGCCTTGGAAGATTGCCAGTTTTCGCGTCGAGAAGAAATAGTCTCAGGAGTTTCCGACCCGACTCCCAGCAGGTTTGATCACTTGCACTTCAAAGGTGAGTTGCTCAATCAAATTGTTGTAGTACGCACTTTCAGAAAGCAGTAACTCCAGATCAACCTCAGGTTCGGGATGCAACTGAAACCAGTATTGGCTGGGATAGTACTGGAGTTTAACGACCTCAAAATCCACCCCCAAATACAGTCCTAGCGTCGTATTCGCAGCCTGTTTTTCCATCCAGAGATAATTTAAGCGCTGGGAAAAGAGGGAAAGCCCCAGAGGAGTGATCACCCGCACATGGGTCGGGTCATCGAAGAAGAAATCATGACGGTGGTGGGGAACTTCAATGAGAATCCGAGCATCAGCCTGGCACACCCGATACATCTCTTTGATGAGATTTAGATAGATTTCTGTATCCTTGCCTAAATGTTCCAGAACATGAATGAGCAGAATTTCACTAACGGAATCATCAGGCCAGGGCCAGGGAAAGGTTTCCAAATCCAGACGTACATCGGGATCACCATACTTATCAACGTTGATGTATCCCTCCAAACGTTTGCTGCCACAACCCAGATTCAGTTTTAGTCCGCTTGTCATAGTCAATCTTTAGATGTTTTTCCAAGGAAAAGTTTCAGGCAAGAATGGCATCTAATAACAAATTCGCGTCATACCGGATCGGATCAGTACAGGGAAGACCTGTCGTAATTTGCACTTGTTCGATCGCCATCTGAGCCTCGTCTTCTTCCAAATGCCCCGTATTGAGGGCAATGGCTACGATCCGTACCGGGGCAAAGGTTCCTCCCGCACTGGCAACGGTTTCATACACCCGAATCACCTCCGGCAAGGGGGGAATGGTGAAATCTGGAAAACTCCGAATCTGGGTTTGTCCGGCGCGATGCACCAGGATCAGGTGAGTGGGTTGGGAACCCCGCAGGAGGGGCAGGGTTGCAGTGGAGGCCGGATTCATCAGAGAACCCTGACCTTCAATGTGCAAAATGTCGTGATCGGGGCCAAATTCCATCACAAATTTTTCGATCGCCCCCGATGCAAAATCCACCCGTACCGCATCCAGAGCCACCCCCGTTTCCCCCAACATGAGGCCCGTTTGTCCCGTCGCGATGAATTTCGATCGCAGCCCCCGTTGCTGGGCCGTCCGATTCAGTTCCAGGCTGGTAGACATTTTCCCCACTGCCATATCCGTTCCCACTGTCAGAACACGCAGACAGTCCAGGGATCGAGCTTGGCCTCGGCCTACCGTCAACCCGGATGGCTCCCGTCGCACATCCCAAATCCACTGCTGGTCCTTCACGGGAGGCACATCGGGATGGGTTGCCATGAAGGTATGTAGACCATTCACAATCGATAACCCTGCATCGATCGCCTGTTTCACCTCCTGCCACCCCATCTCAGGCAACACCCCACCAGAAGGAGCAATTCCAATCAGTAACACATCGGGTTCATAGGCGAGGGCTTCTTGAACTGAAGCGACGATCGGCACAGAACGCGAAATTCCGGTCAGTTCGGGCAGAGAGCATCCGGCAGTGTCCCGATCAATCACCGCCACTACAGAAGCCTCACTGTACCGCAGGACAGACAGCCCTGTCTTTCCATGCAGACCTTTCACGCCTTCATGGAGCAAAATTGCAATTCGGTGTTCACGAGTCAGCACGTTCTACTCCCAGACCGGGCAACGAATTGGGTAATAACCTTCCCGATCGTAAGGTAGCACCGTGAAAGGGATCATCGACCAAATTGAGATGGCTATCGAGATCGACATGCTCCAGTAGGGGAGACAGATGGGCCGCTGCTGTATTTGCCAGGGAACTATCGGAGTAACAGCCCACCATCGTATCGAGTCCTAATGCACGAGCCGTATGGAGCATCCGCAGGGCTTCCGTCAGCCCCCGACACTTCATTAACTTGATATTGATCCCACTGACGCGATCGGCCAGCGTAGGCAGGTCAAAACTCGTCCAGCAACTCTCATCCACAAAGATGGGCAGGGGCGATCGATCGTGAAGCTGCTTCAAGTCATGCTCCTGACCTCTGGGTAAGGGTTGTTCCAGATACAGCACTCCTCGATCCGCTAACCAGTCCGCCATTTGCAGCGCCTCCTGCACGGTCCACCCCCCATTTGCATCCACCATAAAGTTCGGAGTGCGCCCGTCCAGCATGGCCTCGTCTTGCACTGCTTCAAACAAGGCCCGATCGGACTCTAGACCCGATGGACTGCCTAACTTGACTTTGAAGACATCCACCTCCGCCACCTGAAGCCAGTTCCGCACCCGTTCCCGTCCCGCTTCTGGGGAACTGATGCCGATCGTCGCAGAAGTCGGGGGAATGCGGCCCAAATCGAAGCCCCACAGTTGCCAGAGGGGAAGCCCTGCCCGTTTGCCGACCCAATCCCAAAGGGCCATGTCAAGGGCCGCTTCCGCCGCCGAGGGAATTCCTGCATCCAACAGAATTTCCGAATGAATGACCTGGCGATCGAGGGGGCTGAAGGGTTGCAGCAGGGGAGTCAGGTGTTCCAGAGCCGCGACGAGTCCCTCGGTGGTTTGGGGACGATCGCCCGTTGAGAAAGGGGACGCTTCCCCCCACCCTTCAATCCCATCCTGTTCAACCCGCACCCAAACATTCGTCGTTTGGGCAGTCGTGCCTCGGCTGATCGTGAGGGCAAACCGTTTATGAACCGTAAAGGGTTGAATGGTAATACGCACCGAATTTGGAGGTAGGGGACAGATTGGAATGATTAAAGACCCAAAGTTTCGTGTTTCTTGGGGAAGTTGAGCAGTTAACGCCAGTGCCACATAATTGGGTCATCTCCCAGGGGATCGGTCACAATCCGACCGATCGCATCAATCTCCTGCAAATCTGCCTCCGAAAGATGGACATTTGCCGCATGGGTATTGTCGATCGCCTGTTGGGGATTCCGTGCCCCGACGATCGCATTCGTCTGGGGCTGGGCGATCAACCAGGCCAGCGCCAGATTACCGAGAGATGTTTGGTGACGGTCTGCGATCGGGCGGAGACGGTCCAGAGCTTGCTGAGCACGCTGGTAATTTCCTTCCTGAAAGAGTTTGTTCCTGGAACGGTTATCTTCGGGCGGAAACTGATGTTCCATATTGAATTTGCCCGTCAGCAACCCCTGAGCCAGAGCAGAGTAAGCCAGGATCGAGATCTGGTTTTCCACACAATAGGGCTGGAGGTCTTTTTCGATCTGCCGCCAGAAGAGGGAGTAGGGCGGTTGAATGCTGTCAATGCGTCCATAGCGGGCAGCGGATTCCAACTGATCCAACGAAAAGTTTGAGACTCCGATCGCCCGGATTTTCCCCTGCTGTTTCAGGTCGTTCAGGGCCGACATGGTTTCTTCGATCGGTACTACTTCACTCGCAAACGACCCGGAAGGCCAGTGAATCTGATAGAGATCGATGTAATCTGTCTTGAGATTTCGTAGCGAATTCTCACAGGCTTCGATCACTTGCTGATACTTCAGGTGGTTGGAAAATACCTTCGTCGCCAGAATCACCTGACCTCGCACATCCTCGATCGCCCGCGCCACAATTCGTTCGGAATGGCCTTCCCCGTAAATCTCCGCCGTGTCGATCGTCGTAATCCCAGTATCAACAGCCGCCCGAATCGCCGCCAGGGTATCGTTATCCTCAATCCCAACCCACATATTCTTCCCCGCCTGCCACGTACCCATGATCAGGGGGGTAATCTGAATATCTGTTTTACCGAGCGATCGTTTTTCCATAAGAATTTGCTTATTAGAACACTTGTATTGTATGCAAAGAATGGGTAATCATAGATTTGCATCTCCCCCTGTCCCATAACCAATGACCAATGACCCATTCCCTATTACCCTAACAACACTTCCAACCTCTAAGTGAAACATCTCCAGACACTTTTCTATTGTTTAGGACTTGTTTACAATTGCAGGGGATTTTGTCAGATTCGTCCTATTAGATTAAAGAACTATGCAACGCAATCGTTCTCTGCTCGTCTTGTTTGTGGGAGTGATTATTGCCTTTTTGCTGATGGTGAGCAGTCCCGTCCTCGCTGCAACAACGAAGGCGGCTGCAACCTATACCCCCGCCCAGTTAGAACAAGTGCAACGCTATGTAGGAACCCTGGAAGGGTTTCGGGGCCGAATGCAAGCACTGGCTACCCTGATCCAGAACCGTCAATGGACGGATGTTCGTTCTTTTATTCATGGACCTTTTGGGGAATTGGGACCAACCACCAGTCGTTTAACCCGTATTTTGCTCCCGGAAGTGCGAGAAAAGGCAATTTTCGCTTCGAAGGGAATTTTGGGTCATCTGGTGGAAATTGATGAAGCGGCTAAAAATCAGGATTACCGTCAAGCAATTCGCAATTACGCAGAAGCGATTAAGGACTTTGATGCCCTCTTCGCCCTGACCCCCAAAGCCTGATTTATGGTGCGAATTGCTGTGATTGGCTGCGGAGTCGTAGGCGCAATGATTGCCTACGAACTCAGCCAGGTTCCTGAAACAGAAATTACAGTGATTGATCGCAGTATCCCTGCCAGCGGCTCGACAGGAGCAGCCCTGGGGGTGCTGATGGGGGTGATCAGCCAGAAGGTGAAGGGACGGGCCTGGGAGATGCGATCGGCTAGTTTGCGCCGTTACGAAACCCTGATTCCCGAACTGGAACACCACACAGGGCAGGTCATTCCCTTTAATCGTCAGGGTATTTTAATGCTCTGCTTTGCGAAAGAGGATTTAGCAGGTTGGGAAACGCTGGCCCATACACGGCACCAACAGGGCTATTCCCTGGATATCCTCACCCCTGAGGAACTTCAACAACACTATCCTCAGATTCAGCACCCTGAAGTGGTGGGCGCAATTTATTCCCCCTGCGATCGTCAGCTTGACCCAACGGCCCTGACCCAGGCGCTAGTGACAGCGGCAACCCATCAGGGAGTCGCCTTTCAGTTCAATACGCCAGTCGATCGCTTCGCAATTCAAGATTCATTAGTTAAACAAATCCAGACTCCTCACGAGTCTCTAGAGGTTGATTGGGTCGTCGTTGCAGCCGGGACAGGTTCCCTTCTCCTGACGGCAGCGTTGGCCCATCCCATTGAAGTGCGGCCCGTTCTGGGGCAGGCGATTCAGGTCCACCTCGATCGCCCCCTGGGGCATCCCCATCGGCAACCTGTGATCAGCGGGCAGGATGTCCATCTCGTGCCGATTGGTCCTGGAAAATATTGGGTGGGGGCAACGGTCGAGTTTCCCCAGGGCACAGAAATCCCTGTAGCGGAAGCGGCTAGCCTGGAAGCGGTCATCCAACAGGCGATTGGGTTCTGTCCCGATCTGGCTCAAGGCACAATCGCCAAAACCTGGAGCGGTCTACGCCCCCGTCCCGTAGGCCGACCTGCCCCCGTCATTGAGCCTTTATCCGGTTACAATAATGTGTTGCTGGCAACGGGACATTACCGAAATGGGGTGTTACTAGCTCCAGCAACGGCCCAGGCAATTCGACAGGCGATCGTAGGTTGATTCATCATGGCTTCTAAAATTCCCGTTACAGTGATCACTGGTTTTTTGGGGAGTGGCAAAACAACGCTGATTCGCCATTTGTTACAAAATAACCAGGGGCGCAGAATTGCAGTGCTGGTGAATGAGTTTGGGGAACTCGGGATTGATAAGGAGCTGCTGCAATCCTGCCCGGTTTGCCCGGAAGACGAAACCAATCCAGCGGAAGGGCCGCAGATTGTGGAACTCACGAACGGTTGTCTGTGCTGCACTGTGCAAGAAGAGTTTCTCCCCACCATGCTGGAGATCCTGAAGCGACGGGATAGCCTGGATTGTATTCTCATTGAGACCTCTGGGCTGGCGCTCCCCAAGCCGCTGGTCAAAGCTTTTCGCTGGCCTGAGATTCGCAACGCTGCAACGGTGGACGGGGTGATTACCGTCGTGGATTGCGAGGCAGTCACGGCTGGGACGATCGCCAGTGACCTGCAAGCCCTGGAAGCTCAACGACAGGCCGATCCCAATCTGGATCATGAAACTCCGATTCAGGAACTTTTTGAAGACCAGTTGGCCTGTGCCGATTTGGTGGTCCTAAACAAGCTGGATCTGGTGGATACCGAGGGGCAGCAGCAAGCGATCGACCTGATTCAGCGGGAATTATCGCGATCGGTGAAGATTGTACCGAGCCAGCATGGGCAATTAGATTCTTCCGTCTTGCTGGGCTTTCATGCCGCCGTAGAAGAGAATCTGGACAGCCGCCCCAGCCATCATGATTTGGAAGAAGATCACGATCATGATGACGAGATTACCTCAGTTCACCTGGTTCTCGATCGCACCTTTGATCCCAAAGAACTACAAACTCGTCTAGAAACGCTCGTAGCAGAACAAGAGATTTATCGAATTAAAGGATTTGTTGCTGTCCCCGGAAAGGCGATGCGGATGGTGTTACAGGGAGTCGGGCAACGATTTGATTCCTTTTACGATCGCCCCTGGAAACCGGAAGAATCCCGGCAAACTCGTCTGGTGTTCATTGGTCGAGCATTGCAGCAGGACGCGATCGAACAGCAATTAAGTGTCATCTAATTTCAACCGCTACTCTGCATCCAAGTCAGGAATGGCTGCGTACTGTTCTTGACATTGACGGAAGGATATCTTTTATGTACAAGACCACAAAAACGCTGCTTCATGTTTTTCTGGGGGTCATTACTTTTGTATTTCTGGTAGGGCTATCCATGACTCCATCCCTGAGCAGCCCAAACGCCTCCCGCTCGATTCCTGAAACGAGTGCTAGAGAAACGGCTCAGGTTATCGCCGGACAGGCTACATCGATTAATCAACATCTCATGGCAGACCTGCGGGAGGCAGAATCAGTTCTGATGGCTCAAGGGATGCCCGATCTGGGGATGCAACGCTATGCAGCCATCCTGATGCCCAACAACGTAGTTCCCAGCGGCCCCACAACAACGGCAACGGGTGTTGCCGGAGCGGTACTGATGGGCGATCGTCTGGTAGTCCGGGGAGATTTTGGAAGCCTCTCCAGCCCTTTACGAGACTATGCTGCCGATCCCGTCAGCCCTCCCAACCCGAACATTACCTCAGGGGTTCATATCCATCGAGGGGATGCCAGCCAGAATGGTCCTTTTCAATATGCCCTGACGGTTATGCTCAACCCCAGTGAACTGGGAGGTCGGTTTTCGGGCGCATATACGCTGACGGCTGAACAAAAACAGGCGCTCATGAATGGTCAGTTGTATGTAGACATCCACACCAAGCAGAACCGAGCCGGAGAATTGCGCGGTATTTTCAGAGCCATCTAAGCGTCCTGCCTGGTTAACAATTCGTGGGGCACTGACTGGCGGGTTTGCTGGATAAAGAAGTGCCCTGGCTCCCATCTCCCAGAGACTCATGGAAAACACTCTGGGAGAGCGCCCCCGTTGTATACTTGGCTCTGAAAATTTGACTCAGTAGTCAGGAATGATAGTCTACTGTCTCAGCAGTTTTAATTTGATCATTTGAGTTGCATGTCCTTGCCTTGCTTGCTGCTCCTTGTATGCCTATGACCTCTAACTGTGATACCTTGGCTGTTTCCCTTGTCTTCCTGCACGTATGCCCCTTGAGCCAGTTGGCAATCCAGACCTTCCCTCCCCTCAACAGACGGATGCAGAATTGATGGGGGCCTTGAGTCGAGGCGAAACAATGGCCCTCGGTCTCCTTTACGATCGCCATGCAGCCCTGGTCTATGGATTAGCGTTCAATGCCCTGGGCAACCTCCAGGAGGCCGAAGATCTCACGCAAGATATTTTCTTAACCCTTGTGAGGGGAACGTCCTTTGACCCAAAGCGGGGTTCTCTGAGAACGTTCCTGGCAATCCTGACCCGATCGCGGGCAAAGGATCGACTCCGATCGCGAACTAACGCCCGTCAGACCTTACAACGGTGGCAATTTGGTGGACAGCCCGACCCCTCTCACAATGTGCCCCTGGAGCAAGCCTCCCAACAGGAGAGATCCCAGGAGGTGAGTACGGCCCTCACCCAACTCTCTGAGGGCGAGCAGCAAATTTTAAGGCTGGCTTATTATGAGGGATTGAGCCAACCCGAAATTGCCCAACAGTTAGAACTTCCCCTCGGAACCGTCAAGGCCAGGGCCAGAAGAGGGTTACTGAAATTGCGCCAAACCCTCACAAATTTTACTGGATAGTACGGGAACGGCTATGTCGATGCGTTCGGAAGAGTTACAGCTAATGATGGCCGGATACGTCTTGGGGGAACTGAGCCAAGAAGAAGCGGCAGCATTTGAGCAAGCCCTGGTCGCTGACCCGACGATCGCGGAGGAAGTCGCCCAACTGCAAGCAGCCCTGGAACAATCCTATGGGTCTCCTGAAATCACGCCACCAGAGCCACTCCGCGCCCAAATTTTAGAGGCAGCGCAAGGACGACAGGAACCAGTAGCGGATGCCTCTCCCCGTCGGTCTTCAAAGCACTGGCCTGTCCGCCTGATGCTGGAGGGCATTGCTGCGGCCCTCATCGTAGCACTGGGCATGAACAATTATCGACTTTGGCAAGCGCTAGAAAGAAGCGAGGTCAGTGCCCATAACGCAACATTGGCCTACCTGCTAGGGTCTACTCAGGCAGGGAGTCAGGCTTCAGCAAGGGTCTTGATCGATCCTGACACGTTAACAGGCACGATCGTGGTTCAGAATTTACCCCCACTACCGCCAGGGAAGACCTATGCCCTGTGGACGGTGGTAGCCTCCAACGCCCCTTTTACCACCGATGACAAGAAGGCCATTCTCACGGAGGTATTTCAAGTGGATGAGCGGGGCTACCGGACCCAAACCATCGCCGTGCCCAAAGTCTATCGCTCCTCTGAACTGGTGACAAAAGTTGCCATCACCATTGAGGATGCCCAGGCTCCGCAAGCGCACAAGGGATCTCCAGTTTTAATCGCTGATTTGTGATGGGACGATCGGAGTCACTACAAACCTTCTTCAGTCTGGTGAACCGATTGGACAGGGGTCACGACTGGAGGACGATCGATCGCAGGTTGGGGACGATCGATCCGGGGCTGGCTTTGCATTTCCATCATCTGGCGCTTCCACTGCTCCACTTGCACTTCAGCTTCGCTGTAAAGAGGCCGATCGCGCGTGATCCAACTGGCCTGATCAATCGCCGCTTGGAGGGAGTAGGCATCTCCCTTACTTGCCAATTCTGTAGCTCGTTCCAGGTAGGCGCGATCCTCCTTTGTGTCCACCTGTTGCCGCCAAGTTTTGATCAGCTGTTGGGCTTGCTCATATTGGGGACCATCATAAAAGACCATTTCGGCTTCCGCAATTGCCGATTCCAGGTCTTCCACTTTGCCAGAACTCGCAAGAGACTGTGCCCGCTGTAAATAATCCCGATCCTTGCTCGATCGCTCCCGTTGATAATCAGTCATCAAGGCGCTAGCCGTCGCAGCGGTGAAGGCATTCCGAGGATCGTTGGGTTTACGCTTTTCCCCCTTCTGAGGGGGGGTTTGGATTTGCTGCACTAACTCTTGATACCGCGTGGTTGCCCAGTAAGTGTTCCCCAGGGTCAGCAACCGACGGGCCTTATGGAGAACGGCATACCCTTGATCCTGGGCAATATCCGTTTCGACTTCTTGATAAATGGATTCTGCCTTCTCCCAAGTCGTTTTCCAGCGCTGAATGCGATCGTTTGCTGTTTTACGCACAGACGCATCGATCGGCACACTCTCCGCTAGATCGATCGCACCCTCTAAGTTTCCTTCTTGAAAGCGATCTTCGGCGATCGTCAGCAATTGTAAAGACCACTCCTGAATCCGAGTATTGGCCTGTCGCCGGAGCGGATCATCGGGAAGAATCGTATCCACAAGGGCGATCGCCCGCTCTAGCTTGTCCTCCTGACCGTCCGCTGCCAACACATCTCCACAGTGCAGCCGCGTTGCAGGTAAATCCTCAATGGAAACGGCTGAACACCCTTTGCCCTGAGGGGGATACAACAGTTGCATCACGGCCCACCCCGAAACCCCACCTGCCGACAAAATCAGCAGAACCGCCGCAATCCACCAGTAAGGCCGCCGGGGGTGCAGGGGTTGTTCGGATTGGGAAGCAATTGGTTTTACAGCAGCCATATTCATTACAACGTTACAACGTTCATTACAACGTCAGATTTATCCCTGGAAACACGCAACACCACATCTTTACAGATATAGGCGTTCTGTCATACTCAGTCAATGGGCCATCCCCGAAATCCCCGACAAGAGACGCGACTCCCACCTCTAGAGATCAAGCCGTTCTGTGTCGTTGGATGAAGCGTCCATCACTTCTGCAAGATTCTACAGAACCTTAATAGGCATCTACCCAACGACAGGGATTTCTTACCGTTCATCAAGAGATCTAACCCTACTTCCGGAAACCATAAGCACAACTTAGGGGTTCAATACGGAATGACAAAGTTACCAATCAAACCTTTCGGGTTCCTTTGGGTCCACCCGCTGGGTACTATGGGTATCAGCAGTTTAAACTTTGTGCAGCAGGTAATCCAGCATGACCGCAGTCACCTCCAACCCCCCCTCGGCTGTTCCGGCCTTTTGTGAAGGGATTCAATACTTTGGCGATCCCCTTCCCGAATTTGAGACCTATGCCAAGCATCCGGCCATTGGAGAAGGAAGTCGGACGATCGCCAGCCCCACCGATCCCGCTGCGGTCTACCAAACCTTGCTCACTGCTGATGCGCTACGCTACCTGACGCTGCAAGTTACGGGCAGCAAAGCATCTGGGCACCCAGGCGGATTTGCCAGTCAGGCGGAAGCTTATGCGGCTCTAGTTCTGTTAGGGCACAAAAACATCGTTACGGAAGTGGGCCACCATGCCCCCGGTTTCTACAGCGCCATGTTTCTGGATCGATCCCTGGAAGACATGGGGATTGAGACGGTTCAGCAGTTGCGCGATCGTTTCCGGGAACGACATGGATTGCTGGGGCACCTGTCGGGCTTCATTCCGGGGATTCTGGCTCCAGCGGGGCCGTTGGGGCAGGGCCAACATTTTGCAATGGCAGCGGCCCTGTTGCATCGCAACACCCTGTTCCCCTTCACGGTTGGGGATGGTGGATTAGGCGAACCTTATGTGATGAGTTCAATGGCCCACTTCCATACTGCCTATCCAGAGGTGACGAACTTCCTGCCCGTCCTCGTATGGAATGGGTACAGCCAGGAACACCACAGTATGGTGTCTCTACAATCCAACGATCGCATGACAGCCTACTGGAAAGGCAACGGCTTTGAGGAAGTGGTCCTGATTGATGCCAAGGCATTTGATGATCAAAATCAGCCAGGGGACTATGTAGACAGCACAGCATTCTCGTTCAAACAACGGTTAGCCTTTACAGAAGCTGTTCTCGTTGCCGCAGACAAAGCTGCACAATCGGCTCTCAGTGGCAAACTAACCGTTCTCATTATTAAGCAATTGAAGGGGGCCGGAGTTCATGCACGGGGGGCGAAATCCCATAACCTCTACCCGAAAGATACGCTGGATGCTCCCCACATCGTCGAAGCCCTGAAGACCCGCGCCCTCTCTGCCGCTGCATGGCAAATCGTTCGTACCAACTGTGAGCGGGCAGGCGGAGGCCCCGCAGCGAAGACCGCCGTTACGGAATCTGTCCTCCCTCTCCCGGATCTGGGCACGCTGCCTCTCGAAGAATTTGTGGTAGGCGGAGATCCTAAGGTTTCCACCACTGCAATGGGGCGGATTGTGGGTCATGTGGGGCAAACCGATCGCGCTTTCATCGTCACCAATGCGGACGGCAACGAAGCATCGGGAATTGCCAACATCAACCAGGCATTGAAGATCATTCACCCCACGACTGATCCCTTGTACAACCAAAGCCCGACGGGTCAAGTTTACGAACCTCTTAGTGAAGACGCTTGTGCGGGATTAG
This sequence comes from Leptolyngbyaceae cyanobacterium bins.59, assembly GCA_033763635.1. Lineage (GTDB taxonomy): Bacteria > Cyanobacteriota > Cyanobacteriia > JANRKG01. Next base: position 23,816 of record JANRKG010000214.1, on the reverse strand, counting down.
CCGTTGGGCTAGCCCTGATGGGGGCGAGAACCCTGTGGTGTTCCTATGAATCGTTTGCCATTAATGGCCTTCCCATCTGGCAGACGGTCACCCAGGCAATGGCAGAATTGCGTCGTCCCACCCCAGCCACCATTACCCTATTTACAGCAGGAGCATTGGAGCAAGGCCGCAATGGATGGACGCACCAGCGCCCTGAAATTGAAGCCTACTTCGCAGCCATGATGCGGAATGGAAACGTTTTTCCCGTTTTTCCTCCCGATGCCAACAGTATTCAGGCTACTTACGAGTGGGCTTTGAACCAGAAGAACAAAGGGGTCGTGATCACCGCCAGCAAGTCTCCTCTGCCCATTCGCACCACGTTTGAGCAGACCCGCCAGGGGTTACAGGATGGGGCGATCGTCCTCCAAGATACTCCCGGCGACAAACAGGTTGTATTTGCGGTCGTCGGAGACATGATCTTAATTCCGGTCTATCAAGCTGCGGAAGTGTTGATCGAGCAGGGCTACGGAGTGCGGATTGTCTCGATCGTCAATCCCCGTCGTCTGTACCGTCCCTCAGATGTGGCCTGGGAAATTTGCTCAGAACCCGATGGGGATTTCCTGAGTGATGGTGCGTTTGAGGCGATGTTTGGGGGAGATGCTCTGATCGGAGTCACAGGGGGAGCCAGCGGTATGCTAGAACCCGTGATGCTACGGAGTACCAGCAAGCGGGACACCTTTGCCTGGAAACGGGGTGAAACCACTGCCAGCGCTGGAGAACTGATGGCTGTAAATGGCATTACTCCCAATGGGCTAGTGAAGCGGGCGGTTGAACTCCTGGGTTAGCTCCCTCTTCTAAGGGATTTGCAAATTGATCAAGTACCAGTCACTGGGCTTCGACTTTGCTCAGCCCTCGATCTTTCGCGGATTGAGCGAAGTTGAAACCCGGCCCACAGGGACGTTATTTTGCTGTATCTTCCTAAGCGTGTCAATTCGTTGCGACTAGACTGACCTGGCGTTTCAACTGATTTTGCAACTCCTGCATCAGGTCATTATCATTGCGACGAGCTTCCCATAACCCCGATTCTCGGAACTTCGCATGGCTGATGCGCCATTCACCCTGGATAAAATTCTCGTCCTCCATTAGGGTGCCCACATATTCAATTCGGTACTGGGGTGCAGTGATATAAATCTTAGTAAACGTCACACTCCGCCCGATCACCTCTCCGGTCAGGCTGGCTTCCCCCAAGTGACCATCATCCAGAATATTCCCCGTCAAAGCATTATTACTTTGCAAAAAGGTTGCCTCAAAGCGGGTCGGTTGTTCCCGCTGCCAGTAAGTACCTAACCAGGTTCCCGATAGATTTGCCACGTCACCATTATCGAAGGGGTTTACCCAAAGTTTACCCGTTTTATCCCAGTCTGCCAGAGGTGAAGCAGATCCCGTTTCAATCTCCTCCGATCGCTCCCCTCATTCACTAAGATAGGTATCTGTGCCGACCCTTTAAATACAGCCCATGATTGAGGTTGACCATCTCAGTAAAGTGTATGGAGCCACCCCCGCCATTCGGGATGTCTCATTTCAAGTAGAAGCAGGGGAAATTCTGGGATTTCTGGGACCAAACGGTGCTGGAAAAACCACCACCATGCGGATTCTCGCTGGGTATCTTCCGGCAACGACAGGCACAGCCCGTGTCGCTGGGTACGATGTCCATGAGAACTCAATGGCCGTCCGCCAACGGATTGGATACTTACCCGAAACCCCCCCGCTTTACCTGGAAATGACCGTCGAGGGGTTTCTCGATTTTGTCGCTCGGATCAAAGGAGTCAGTGCGGGCGATCGTTCCCAAAAAATAGAGTTCGCTTTGCGCCGCTGTAACCTGCTGGAAAAGCGAAAAACCCTGATTCGTAAGCTCTCTAAGGGATTTCGGCAGCGGGTTGGGATCGCCCAGGCGATCGTCCACGATCCTCCGGCGATCATTCTGGACGAACCCACCGTTGGGCTGGACCCGCGCCAAATTATTGATGTTCGGAATCTAATTAAAAGTTTGGCAGGAGATCATACCGTCATCCTCTCCACCCACATCTTGCCCGAAGTCAGCATGACCTGCGATCGGGTGGCAATCATCAACCGGGGCGAAGTCGTCGCAACTAACACTCCCGAAAACCTGATGGCTCAACTCACAGGCGGCATCGGGTACGAACTGGAATTGGCAGGGGATATCGCCGTTGCCCAGCAAGTTTTAGAAGCGATTCCGGGGGTGCGATCGGTCCATTCTCCCGCTACCCCTCAATCCCCGCTGCCCACAGGTCATCATCACCTACATGTCACCCTGGACGGAGGGGCGGAATTGGGACGGGAACTCGCCAGCCGAGTCGTCGGGGCGGGATTGGGACTCTACGAAATGAAGCGGGTTCAGGTCAGTCTGGAAGCCGTATTCCTGGAACTAACCACAGAAGAGAAGATGGCGATCGAACCCGGTACACGCTCTGAAGCAGAAGAAGAGACCGGGATCGAACCGAATGCAAACCAGGAGGAATCGGAGACGAAACAAGAGTCGATCGCTCCTCCAGCAGAAGACGCGCCGACCGGAGAGGAGAATCCATGAAAATTGTTATCGGAAACATGGCAGCGATCTATCGTCGCGAGTTGTTAAGCTACTTTGCCTCGCCCCTGGCCTACTCGATCGCAGGGGTTTTCTGGCTCCTGTGCGGTGGGCTGTACTGGATTGTGCTCAACAGCACCCTATTGATTTCCCAGGATGCCAATCTGAGGGGGCAATCCCTGGATGCACCGTACATTTTTCTGCAAGATTTTATGGGAATTTTGGGCTTTATTTCCCTGTTTATCCTGCCTATCTTGTCAATGGGGCTGTACACCGAGGAACGCAAGCGGGGCACCCTGGAACTCCTGGCAACATCTCCCATCACCAACTGGGCTGTCGCACTGGGGAAACTGTTGGGGGTGGTCACGTTTTATCTGGCGATCGTTCTCCCGGTTCTGCTCTATGTGGGCATTACCCTGAACGCCACGACTCCCCCCATTACTCCGCCTGTCCTGCTGAGTGGATTGCTCGGTCTGGTCTTGATGGCCGCCTGTATGTTGTCTCTGGGTATGTTCATCTCCTCCATCACCGATAGCACCATCCTGGCAGCAATTCTGACGTTTGTGCTGGTGCTGTTTCTGTGGCTGATTGACGGAGTTTCTAAGAATCTAACAGGTCCATTGGGGCAGGGATTGGGGCATTTGTCCCTGTTGCGGCATTACGCTAACCTGATTCAAGGAATTTTCGACACCAGCAGTCTCATCCTGTTTGCCAGTTACATCCTACTGGGGCTTTTCCTGACGGCCCAATCTATTGAAGCGTTGCGGTTTCAACGATCTTAAGGGAATTGCATGAAGAAGATTCAGAAATATTGGCAGATCTTGTTCTGGGTGGGTCCCTTACTCATCATCGTTGGCCTGACGGCGGGAGTCGTCGCCGGAAACTGGGTGCCGATTCCCACTGCAATTCTGTTCGTCGGGGTCGTGATCAGTCTGCTGGGCTTGCTGCTGCAAGCCAGTGCCTCTGGCTTTTGGGGACAACGATCGACCCAGGCCAGCACAAACGCGATCGTCGCGACCGTTGCGGTACTGGTGATTCTGAGCCTGATCAACTTTTTAGGAAGCCGCTATACCCACCGTATCGATCTAACCGAAAGCCAGTTATTCACCCTGGCCCCCCAATCCCAGGAGGTGCTGCGCCGATTACAGCAACCTGTCCGGGCGATCGTGTTTCAACCGCAACGGGATTTGGCAGCCCAGGCGATTTTGGAACAGTACCAGCGCCAGAGTCCGCAGTTTTCCTTTGAGTTTCTGAACCCAGAAGCCCAACCTCAATTAGCCAAGGCGTTTGGGGTCCAGGATTTTGGGGATGTGTTTCTGGATGCGGGGCAAAGACGGCAATTTGTCCAGAGTATCAAGTTTGAACCGCTTTCAGAAGGAAAACTAACGAGCGGTTTGGAGAAAATAACTGGCGATCGACAACTGAAACTGTATTTCCTGCAAGGACATGGGGAACGCCCCCTGGAAGCCAGCGCTGCCAGTCTCTCTCAGGCTGTCGCTGCTCTGGGAGAACGGAATTTTGCAGTAGAACCCCTGACCCTGGCCCAGCAACCTGCGGTTCCCAAGGATGCAGCGGTAATTGTGATTGCGGGTCCACAACAGCCCTTGTTGGAAGGGGAAATTAAAGCCCTGCAAGCCTATCTGGACCAGGGAGGTAGTTTGCTGGTGATGCTGGACCCGACGATCGATGCTGGACTAACCGAATTACTGAAACAATGGGGCGTGGTACTGGAAAATACCCTGGCGATCAATGCCTCAGAACAACAGGTATCCGGCTTAGGTCCCGCCGCTTCTGTCATTAGCCAGTACGGGGAGCATCCGATTACACGCGCCTTCACCAATCGATTTTCCATCTATCCCGCTGCCCGACCGATCGGCCTGGTTCCCGTCACGGGCATCACCCAAACCCCCCTCCTGATCACGGGACCCCAAACCTGGGCAGAAACCGATCTGAAGAGCGGCACCCTTTCCCTGGATGAAGCGAAGGGCGATCGTCCCGGTCCCCTGACGCTGGGGGTTGCCCTGAGTAAACCGATCGGCCCTGCCAAACCTGCCTCCCCATCTCCTTCCCCTGCACCTTCCCCCCCACCAGATCCCACAAAACCCGAAGCCCGTTTAGTGGTCTTTGGCAATTCTGCGTTTGCGACAAACAGCCTGTTTGGACAGACGCAACAGGTGAATGGAGATGTGTTGTTGAACTCAATTAGCTGGCTCAGTAAACAGAATGACCCAGTACTATCCATCCGGCCCAAGGATATCAAGAATCGACGGTTTACCCTGGTGGATCAACAGCGAAATGTATTGGCTCTGGTGGCGATGGGGTTATTTCCGGCGATCGGGTTTGGGGCGGCAGGGTATGCTTGGTGGCGACGACGGTAGGGGGATGGGATGAAATTTCAACGCAATACGGTGATTTTGGCAACCACAGCCCTGTTCCTGGGAGGACTGGTGTATCTGCTGGAAGTGCGCCCGACAGCCCAGCAGGAAGAGGCCAAAACCCAACAACAGCAAATCTTTTCCTTTAAAGAACAACAGGTACGATCGTTCCAGATCACCACCCAAGACCAGACTTTGAAGTTCGTGAAAAAAAGCGATCCTCCCGCCTCCCCTAAACCGAACTCCCAACCTGCCTCCTCCTGGACGATGGAGCAACCCAAATCAGGAGCCGCAAATGATGCGACGATCGCCTACCTGCTCAGCCTGTTAGCCTCTGGACAGGCCACCAGTCAAGTCTCAGTCCCAACCAACCGATTGGATGAGTTTGGGCTAGTGAAGCCTACTGCAACGATTACCGTCACCCTGGACAATCAGCAGACCCATCGGTTAGTCCTGGGCAAGGCAAACTTTAACCGCAGTGCCCTCTACGCCCAGGCTGATCCTAAGGAAGGAGCAGGGGAGCAAAATATTTTGTCGGTCTCAACCGCCTTTGAAGATGCGATCAATCGTCCTGTAGCCGAATGGCAAAAGGGCCAGGAAGCCAACTCAACTCCATAGAAATCTGCGGATCAGGACCGATCGGCGCTAAATTAATTAAGTGATAAAGCATTCTGATGCTATAAAAGCCAGCATTGAAATGCTCTATTCAGGTCTTTCCGGTCCAGATTTTTAATTCTTGTTATATTCTGCGAGGCACTATGCCCAGATCCCAACGGAACGATAACTTCATTGATAAAAGCTTTACGGTCATGGCAGACCTGATTTTAAAGATGCTGCCGACCAATCAGAAAGCTAAGAGCGCCTTTGCCTACTACCGAGATGGCATGTCTGCCCAGGCAGAAGGGGAATATGCGGAAGCGCTAGAAAACTACAACGAAGCTCTCAAACTGGAAGAAGACCCCAACGATCTCAGCTACATTCTCTACAACATGGGTTTGATCCATGCCAGCAATGGCGAGCATGACAAGGCTCTGGAGTATTACCACCAGGCGATCGAACTCAACGGTCGTCTACCCCAGGCGCTTAACAACGTTGCCGTGATTTATCACTACTTGGGCGAAAAGGAGAAGGAAGCAGGGGACTTAGAAGCCGCTGAAGAACTTTTTAACCAAGCCGCTGACTACTGGAAACGGGCGATTCGATTAGCTCCCAACAACTACATCGAAGCCCAAAACTGGCTCAAGACGACGGGCCGATCGAAAATTGATGTTTATTTCTAGCAACCTATGAGGATCGATCGCGAACAAGTTCGGAAAGTGGCCCTCCTGGCCCGTCTGCAACTGACCCCGGAAGAAGAAGAACAGTACACGACCCAACTCAGCAGTATTCTGGAATACTTCGAGCAGTTGAAGGAATTGGATACCAGCGAGGTTCCTCCCACGACACGGGCGATCGATGCCAGTAATGTGACGCGGGAAGACTTGCTGCAACCCTGTGCGGAGCGGGAGGAAATTCTGAACAGTGCCCCGGAACGCAGCGAAGACTTCTTCCGGGTGCCCAAAATCATGGACACGGGTGAGTAAACTTAGCGGGTTAAATCCCGGTGGGTAAACGATCGCGCTTCTGCCCCCGTATAGGTTGCAGCAATGTGGCCCTGACCCACTGCTTGATACTGATACGTCACCAACCCCTCCAGGCCCACAGGGCCACGGGGGGGCATTTTTTGGGTACTGATTCCCACTTCTGCGCCAAATCCATACCGAAAGCCATCCGCAAAGCGGGTTGAGCAGTTGTGATACACTCCCGCTGCATCGACCTGGGCCAAAAAATCCGCAGCCGCCTGGGAATCTGCCGTCACGATCGCTTCTGTATGGCGCGAACCATAGGTGTTGATGTGGTGAATGGCATCATCCAGGGAATCCACCACTTTGACCGACAAAATCAAATCACTGTATTCCGTTGCCCAATCCAGATCGGTTGCAGGAGTCATTTCTGTGATCCCACAGGCCCGATCGTCCCCCCGCAATTCCACCCCCTTCGCCCGGAGTGCCACCGCAATTTCTGGGAGCGCCTGGGGAGCAATGTCCTGGTGAATCAGCAGGGTTTCGATCGCGTTACAAGCGGCTGCATATTGGGTTTTGGCATCTACGGCGATCGTCACAGCCATTGAAATATCCGCCGCCCGATCGACATACAAGTGACAGATACCGTCTGCATGGCCCAACACGGGGATGCGCGTATTTTCCTGCACAAACCGCACAAACCGATTGGAGCCACGCGGAATAATCAGGTCTACATAGGAATCTAGTTGTAACAGACCCATCGTTTCTTCCCGGGTGGTCAGTAGTTGCACCCCAGCGGGATCAACAGCCGTTTCTGCCAATCCCTGATGGATTGCCTTCACTAACGCCGTACAGGACTGCACCGCCTCCTGCCCGCCCTTGAGGATGACCCCATTCCCGGACTTAATCGCCAGAGAAGTAATCTGCATCACTGCATCAGGACGCGCCTCAAAGATGACCCCTAACACTCCCAGGGGACAAGTTACCCGCTTCAGCACCAGCCCCTCATCCAGTTCTCGGTGAATCTGCACAATTCCCAGCGGGTCTGCTAATCGCGCCACATCCCGTACCCCGACGATCGCCCCCTGCAATTTCGCTGCATCGAGTTTCAACCGCGCATAGAGGGCTGGAGCGATCCCCGCTTTCTGAGCCGCTTGGCAATCCGCCTGATTCGCAGCCACAATCTCTGGTGCCGCCGCCTCCAGAGAGCGGGCGATCGCCTCGATCGCTTGATTTCTTTCCTCTGTAGATAGGGTTGCCAGGGCACGGGCAGCCTGTCGGGTGCGTTGACCAATTTCCAGCAGGGAAGGGGATGCAATGGGAGAGACCGTCATAACAAAAGGGGGTGCAAACATTAATTTCTAGTGAACTTCTATCTTACCCTCTGGCCCTTTCAGGACAAAATAGGGAATTCTGCTTGGGGGTGCCCTCTTACTTACTTTTGAAATTCTTAAGATTTATAAACTGACAGGAGGCATCTGTAAGAATTGGTGGGCAGAATAAGCCATCTCCCAAGGAGCTTCCTTGCTACCTATATCCTTCTATTGATGGGAATTCTATGAAAACATTTCTAAGTTTTCTATTAGCTTTAGCGATTATTGGTGGGATTCTTTTTGCAATCTGGATGACCCTTTACAACAGCTTGATTGACAAGAAAAATCAGGTCGAAAAAGCTTTTTCCAGTATTGATGTTTTGTTGAAAAAACGATCGGATTTGATTCCCAACTTAGTTGCTACGGTTCAAAAGTACATGCAGTTTGAACAGGAAACTTTAACGGAAATTGCCCGCTTGCGATCGAAAGCAATTCAAGCGAAGGGAAATGAGCGAGTCCAACTTGAAAATCAAATTTCCCACTCCCTCGGCAATATTATGATTGCAGTCGAAGCTTATCCAGAATTGAAAGCCAACCAGAACTTTGCGGATTTACAAGCCTCTTTGAATGAAACAGAAGAACAAATTTCTGCGGCGCGACGGTTTTACAATTCAGCCGTTACGGATTTGAATAATGCGATCGAAATGTTCCCGACGAATCTATTAGCTTCCTCCATGAATCTGCGTCCCAAACCATTCTTTGAAGCAACCGAACAGGAACGCCAAAATGTAGATGTTGGGAATTTATTCAATCGCCCTTGAAACGCTTGATGGTTATCGTCGGCTTGCTTCACCATCGATCCTCTTCCTGCTTATCTCTTTGAAACCTGTATGCCCCCCCAACCTGAATTACTTCAATCTGGATTGGCAGCCCTCAAACAAGCCCGATATCCCGAAGCGATCGAGTGTCTGGAAACCTTTCGGGATAGCACCGATGATTATGGATCTCCAGAGTATTCCCAGGCCATGATCGGGTTGGCAACGGCTTATCAGAAACTCGGACAAATTGAACAGACGATCGCAATTTGTGAATGGTTGGGCACCCATCCAAATTCATCTGCTCAAACCTGGGCAAAACAGGCACTTCAATTCCTGCAAAAACTTCGAGGTTCCCAACCTGAGGAGACGGCTCCAGAGGTCGCAGAACCTTTGAAACCCCAGACATCCAAACGCTTATCCCCGTCTCCACCAGAGCCAGAAGCCAAGCCAGTCAGCTTAGGGATCAAATTGAGGAGTTTGAGTGAACTAAAAAGCTTCTTTAAAAAAGAGTTATTGCCTGATCTAAAAAGAATTGAGGCAGAGCGGCAAACCATTCAAAGACATTTAGGAATTGCCACCCTGGTTGGGTTCATCGTTTTTTTTTGGATTATCTTCTCATCGCCGATGCGGGTAATCTACCAGATCTCTGTTGGGTTTTACTTGATTATTCTGGTTCTGGTTTTGTTAGGGTGTTTATGGGCGTGGGCGCTGTTTTATAGTTCACTCGTAAAAACATACGGTAAGGACTTTAAAGCAAGTGTTATTAAAAAGTTAGTCAGTTTTATTGATGCCAATGGATTACTTGAATATTCAACCTTTGGTGATCCCAGACAAACTTTAAATGCTTTTATTAGAAGTCAAATTTTTCTGGGTTCGCCCGTTCCCAATCGCATTCGTGAGGACGATTGTATTCAAGGCCGTCTGGGTGAAACAGATATTTTCTTCTCAGAAGTGTGCCTTCATTTTGAAGAAAGACGGTTAGAACTTACCCGGCCCAACGGTTATTTCAGCCTCTTTGACAACACAAATACGACAGATTTGGTAGAAGTAGTCGTCCGATTGGCCCGCGCCCTTCACTATATCCCCAGTCGTATTATTAAGGGACAACGCATTGATTTTGATGATTTCAACTCTGAATTTGTGAATGAAGAAGTTGAACGTCGCCTTGTCTTTAAGGGGCTTTTTTTACAGGCTGACTTCAATAAAAATTTCAAAACTGTAACCGTTGTTATCCCAAAAGCCTTCGGTGCCCGACGAATTGGGGAGTTAGTGAAGTTAGAAGATCCTGAATTCAATAAGCGATTTTTGGTATTTGCCGATGATCAGATCGAAGCTCGCTATGTGCTTTCAACCAGCTTGATGGAACGATTGGTTGAGTTCCAGAAAAAAGTGAATCGTCCCGTTTATGCAGGTTTTGTGGACAATCAAATTTTTCTGGCGATCGGTTACGATCAGGACTTATTTGAACCCAAAGTTTTCTACAGCATGCTGCATTTTTCACCGATTCAAGAATACTTTGATTGCATGCAGTTCATGTTAGGAATTGTCGAAGATCTGAACCTGAATCGACGAATTTGGGGCAAGTGAAGATTCGCTTTATTCCTCTCCCTGCGCTTGCCGGATTGTTGCTTTTGCCTGTTGCCAGAGGGCTTCTAATTCCTCCAGGTTGTAATCCTTGAGCGGTCGATCGGCGACTGATTCCACTAAGGAAAATCGTTTGATGAAGCGCTTGTTAGTGTCATGCAGAGCAGCCGCAGGGTCTAAATCGTACCAGCGGGCAATGTTCACCAGGGTAAATAGGAGATCGCCTAACTCAGATTGTTGATGGGCCTTGTCTTCCCCTGCCAAGGCTTCCTGTAACTCCCCTAACTCTTCCTGAAATTTCTCCCAAACTCCCTGAATATCATCCCACTCAAACCCAACCGCTGCCGCTTTTTGGGAGATCTTGAAGGCACCCGTCAGGGGGGGAAGGGTCCGGGCATACCGATCGAGTTTAGGACTCAACCGATCGTCCCCAGCCTCCTGCCCTTTCTCCGCCGCCTTAATTTGCTCCCAATTTTCTTTGACTTCCTCGACTCCCTCCACCGCCAGCCCACTAAATACATGGGGATGACGACGAATCAACTTTTCCGTGATCCCTTCTGCAACTTGCGTCAGGGTAAATTGCTGAGTTTCACTGGCGATTTGGGCCTGTAAGACTACTTGCAGCAAGAGATCCCCCAATTCCTCAGCGATCGCCTTCTGATCCCCTGACTGAATTGCATCAACGACCTCATAAGCTTCCTCAATCACATAGGGCGTGAGGGTTTGGGGCGTTTGGGCCAGATCCCAGGGACAGCCTCCATCGGGTGATCGGAGTTGGGCAACAACGGCAATTAACTTTTGCAGCGCAGCCAGGTCTGAAGGGAGGGAAGGATTCAGGGCAGAGTTTGCAGGATCAGCCATAGCAACAGGGATGGAGTTAGGAAAAACTAAGATATTGCTAATTCGTATTTCTTAATGCTTTTTTTAAGCAAAACCTATTCTAGTTGATTCAGCCTACCGCTAGTATGCTGAGGGTTGCAATTTCAAAGCAATTCATTCTGGGTTTTGAGGCGATCGTCTTTGTCAAACTTAGAGGAGTTTTAACCTATGACATCCTGTTTAGAAGAACCATTACTAATGTATTCGGCGACACAACTTAATGGCTCTGCGGATCTTCTGACGCGCCTGATTAATTCTGTTAGTTTCTACGCCTCTGTTAAAGAAGAGGAGGAGGATTTAGAGGACGAAGATGAAGACTTTGATGAAGAGGACGAAGATTTCGATGAAGAGGATGAAGACTTCGATGAGGAGGACGAGGAAGAATAGCGCAAAGGCGATTCCTGTCTAATCTGTTATAGGGTTGGAGACGTTCTTTGCGAGCGTCTCTACTTGTTTTTGTCTGGCTTTGTTTTTAAGGTTTTTAAGGATGGGGAAGCCGATCGACGAGCGGTTTTTGGCTGGTTGAGCAATCCTGCCCATCCCCCTGCTCTCCAACGTTTGTAAGCCGAATGGCTCCAGTCGCTCATACTGTGGCTCATTGCACCAACTTCCAAACCGAGATAAAGGGCGAAATACTCGAAGGGATGGGTTTGGAGTGATTGCCGCACTGTCTGAACTACCCATTGTTTGACAGGCTCAATATCTGTGAAATCGTGGGCGATCCACAACCCGATCGCCCCGAATAATCCACACCAAAAACCCAGATACACGATTCGCAAGAAGGTGCCTACCAAAGGACCATGAGACCAGAACGAACGGTGGCGTAGCATCCTCTGATAGGGAAGCCAGATCCAGCGGAGCCATCCCCAGCGTTTGTACTGGCGCGAGTAGATATCCAGGTCAGGACCAAACATGAGGCCCCCAAATAAGAATCCTCCAGAGATCAGGAGAGTTAAATTTCCATCCCTGGACACCACAAAGGTGCCCCCTGCAATCAGGGGCAGACTCCAGAGGGTAATGCGATCGTGGACATGACCTTGAGGCATCTTGCCACAATTGTACTATCCTCCCAATTGATTCAGTGAGTTTGAAGAATTAAGTGCAAATCTTAAACGAAACCCGTTATAATAGAAAATGTGCCAAACAAACGGGCGGTTAACTCAACGGTAGAGTATCTGCCTTACAAGCAGAGAGTTACTGGTTCGAATCCAGTACTGCCCATTCAAAAGATTAATTTAAGAGATTAATTCAAAAAAGAGCTGCCCCTGGTGGCTTTTTTTATTTTTGATATATTCGATACTTTTTTAAGGGCTTAGTACAGTTTCAATGAACCTCAGCCTTTTCTGAAACATTTCTACAAGTTTCATTCATGAGAGGGATGCGTGATTTAAATCTTTGGTGAATCTTTTCTCAAAGATTTCCCTTAGGAAAACCGATCGGAGAGGATGTAGGAGTCGGGAAGGGTGCAGTAATTTCACGAGTATCCCTGATACTTTTCAACCCCAGGATTCTAGACCCAAGGAATTTTCTATGCAAACCCACAATCGGTCCAACTCCTCGATCGAAAGTCCCCACTCATTCCAAGACTGGAATCCCCCTGATTTAGAGCTAGAACTCTTTGAAGAAGATGAGACTGTGCAGTGGGGAACGGAGCGAGAAGAGGAAGGAATCGCAGAAGCGCCTGTAATCGTTGAGCCTCCACAACCTAAGCCGCAATCAGGTTGGAGGAAGGTACGCCCCTGGGTCATTGGAGGAACTGTGATTGGCAGCATCCTCTTTGTAGGGGTGAATTTGGGTGCCCATGCCCTGAAAAGCTTGGGGGGCATCATCAGTTGCGGCGGGTTCTTTGAGGGAAATCAGGGAGCGGCACATTTTGTGTCTATCGTGAATCAGCAACAGCAAAAGTCTTTTCAAGATAAAGGAAAATGGGGCACGTCATTCGATGCCTTGAAGCTGAGCCCAAACGACACGATGAGCTTCAATCATTCCGTCTCTGTCACTCCCAAAGCTGCCTTTACATTCGTCACCCCCAGAGCCGACGCAACCGAACGGGCTTACCTTGGGCTATTTGAGTGGAATGAAAGTGCGCTGTACAAGCTCAAAGGGTATGTTGGAGCTGTTTTTGTGGTGCCCGACGCGAAGGCGAAGGTTAAGCCCGGTCAGCCCAAACCCATGACAACGATCGCCATTTCCTGTGAAGCTTCAGAACCCGGATTACAATTCTTGGGCAGACCGACCCTGAAGGGCAACCAACCCGTGTGCCCTAAAGGAACGGTCAATTTGAATCGTCCTAGTGTTTGAGGCATTTTGTAATAGGGTAGAAGGGAAGGGTTTGATAGACTGCTCCGATCCCCAGTAGGACAGGTTGGCTGATTAAAGTGAAAGTTCTAAGCAGTTCCTTCTGCCCTCTTCGACTCCCGAACTCCTTCTGCCCTCTGCCTTCTTTCCCTACAACCGCTTCAGCCGTTCTCGCAAGATTTCGGCCTGTTTGTTTGCCTCCTCCAGGGCATCCCGTGTCTCCTGAACCACCTGGGCAGGGGCGCGCTTGACAAACCCTTCGTTACTGAGACGGGCAGAGAGGGCAGCGATCTCTGCTTCCAGTTTCTTCAGTTCCCGCTCTAGTTTTGCCTTCATCGCCCCAGCATCCACTACCCCCATGAGGGGCACCAACACCTGCACCGTTCCGGCAACCCCAACGATCGCCTCATCCTGATCCGGCATTTCCTGGGGTTCCGAGATCGTGAGTTGCTCAACCTTCGCCAAATCCCGAATGTAGGCTTGGCTGTTGTTGAGGATTTCCCGTTCTCGATCGCTTGCACTTTGGAGAATTGCCTGGACCTTGACGCTGGGCTTGATATCCGCCGCCGCCCGCAAATTGCGAATGGTGCGAATGACCTCAATGAGCAGATCAAACTGTTGCTCCAGGTCTGAATTGATGCGCGTCTCATCGGGTTCAGGATAGGAGCGCACTGCTAAGAACTCATCCTCAGAAGCCTGAGTGAGGGTATGCCAGATTTCCTCCGTGATGTGGGGCATGAAGGGATGGAGGAGGGTAAGAATCCCTTCCAGCACATAGGCGAGGGTCTGCTGGGCTGACTGTCGCGAAACGGCATCTTCCCCTTGCAGACGAGACTTGACTAGCTCGATGTACCAGTCACAGAAATCGCCCCAGGTGAATTCATAGAGGGACTTCGCTGCTTCCCCTAACCCAAAGCGATCGAAATATTCATGCACTTGGCGCGTGACTTGATGGAAGCGGGAGAGAATCCAACGATCGCTCAACTCCAACGCTTCCGGGTTAGGCGTTCCCAACTGGGCGGGAGCCTGGTCTTCCAGATTCATCATCACAAAGCGGGCCGCATTCCACAACTTATTTGTAAAGTTGCGGGAGGCTTCCACCGATTCCGATTCATTGGTTTTGCGGTTGTAGGCCATCCGAATATCCTGCCCTGCCCCTGCCACAGCCCGGATCAGGGTATAGCGGAGGGCATCGGTGCCGTACTGATCAATCAATAGCAGGGGATCGATGCCGTTATTTTTCGACTTCGACATTTTTTCCCCGTTCTCATCCAGCACCAGCCCGTGAATATAGACGTATTTGAAGGGCATCTTTCCTGTGAAATGCCCTGCCATCAAGGTCATCCGGGCCACCCAGAAGAAGATAATGTCAAACCCCGTTACCAGGGTTGTGGTGGGATAGTAGCGCTCCAGATCAGCCGTTTGATCGGGCCATCCCATGGTCGAGAAGGGCCACAGACCCGACGAAAACCAGGTATCCAGGACATCGGGATCGCGTTCGAGTTGCACCCCCTCCCCAAATTTGGCCTTTGCCTGTTCCAGCGCTGCCGCCTCACTCCGGGCCACCACAAAGGGCGTGTCATCCGTAATCTGTCCCCCGGTTTCACTCACTGCATACCAGGCAGGGATTTGGTGTCCCCACCACAACTGACGGGAGATACACCAATCCCGGAGGTTCACCAACCAATCCCGGTATACCTTCGTCCAACGATCAGGCACAAAAACAGGTTCCCCTTTCTGATCCAGAAACTCCAGGGTGCGATCGGCGAGGGGCTTAATCTTGACAAACCATTGGGTCGAGAGGAGCGGTTCGATGGGCACTTTCCCCCGATCGCTGTAAGGGACGGAATGCTTGTAGTCCTCTGTACGGACCAGAAACCCATCTGCTTCCAACCGAGCGACGACATTCTTCCGTGCCACAAACCGATCCTGCCCCTGAAACTCTCCGGCATTCTCGTTCAAACTGCCGTCTTTATTCAGGATATTGATGAAAGGCAGATTGTGACGTTTTCCCATCTCGAAGTCGTTGGGGTCGTGGGCAGGAGTTACCTTCACACATCCGGTTCCAAAGGATGCATCCACATACTCGTCTGCAATGATGGGAATCTCCCGGTTCATGATCGGCAGGGTCAGGGTTTTGCCGATCAAGTGCTGGTAGCGATCGTCCTCTGGATTCACAGCGACCGCTGTATCCCCCAACATGGTTTCCGGACGAGTTGTTGCCACTTCCACAAACCCGGACCCATCCGTTAAGGGATAGCGAAAGTGCCATAGGTGCCCCGCAACGTCCTTATTCTCAACTTCCAAATCGGATACCGCTGACTGGCTGGCGGGGCACCAGTTCACCAGATATTGCCCCCGGTAGATCAGTCCTTCCTCATAGAGACGCGAGAAGGCTTCAACCACTGCACGGGACAACCCTTCATCCATCGTGAACCGTTCCCGGCTCCAATCCACGGACACCCCTAACCGTCGCAACTGCCCCACGATCGTGCCCTTGGAAGCTTCTTTCCACTCCCAGGCCCGTTTCAGATAAGCTTCCCGACCCACCTCAAAGCGGGTTTTCTTCTGCTGCCGAAGTTCGCGATCGAGAATGGCACTCACGGCGATGCTGGCGTGGTCCGTTCCGGGGAGCCAGAGGGTATTGCGGCCCTTCATGCGGTGATATCGCACCAGGACATCCATCAAGGCATTATCAAAGGCGTGCCCCATGTGGAGACTCCCCGTGACGTTGGGTGGGGGAATCACGATGCAGTAGGGATCACCCTCACGACTCGGATCAGCCTTAAAGACTTCCTTCTCCTCCCAGGCTTGCTGCCACTTGGCTTCAGTGGTTTTGGGATCGTATTGAGTGGAGAGGGTGGGAGTAGTGGCAGTCATGGGAAACCTTGATGGACAGAAATTTAAGCTTTTCTAAATTCTGCCACAGGGATGTAGAAGGCAGAGGGCAAAGGGCAGAAGGCAGAGGGGAAATGCACCTTTGCCCCTTCCGCGCACAGATTCTCATTGAATCCCCTCCCCAGAGCAGAGCTGTTCTACTGACCGTAGAAAAATCCTGTAACCCGCATTCCTACGTTGAATCTCAGAGCGACTTTTCCTGGTGTTTGATGGAATGCTCAGGGTTAGACCAATTTTTCTCTCACCACTAAAACAGCCCTGCTCCCAAGAGGGGATTCAGTTCAGGGTGTTTCCTCAGTCGTTACCCCAGATCCCGTTCAGATCCCTCTTCATCCATTATTAGAGGGTTGGTTGCCCAAATCAGAGGATGGGGAGTCTTCGACAATTTCCAGACTGGCGATCGTCATCCCTTCTAATTCCTTTTCGGCCTTCAATACCGCTTCCAATTCCTCAAACGGGGTTTTGGCAATACTCCCAGATGCAAGCTGTTCTTCCTCCGTCAATGGTCTCACTCGCCGGATCGGAAAATTTGCCACCAGAGCCGTTGACCGTTGGGTATTGGACAGGGAAAATTCTAAGCTCTCGGTATCGATCTCTACGTAGCGGGTGATCACCTTGAGGATTTCCTGCTGCATCTGCTCAACCATGCGGGGAGTCAGGTCAATCCGGTCATGGGTCAACACCAGCTTGAGGCGATTTTTCACCGTTTCGCGGCTGGAGTTTTGTCTCAATCGGGGAAAGAGCTTTTCAAGCAGGTCTGCAAGCATGGAACGTAGGGATTGGGTCATGGTCAAACGGGGGGGCGGGTGAGCAGACAGCGGCGGAAAAGGCCGATCGCTGGCAGAGTCTATCAGAGATCACATAATCTTAGTTGAGAATAACTTGCGGAGTCGGGACATGATCCCCGTGTTGGCATCCAGATCCAGAAAGTCCACCTTTTCCCCTTCGAGCCGACGAGCGACATGATCGTAGGCTGTTCCCGCCAGGGATGGGGTGTCAGACAGGACGAGCGGTTCACCCCGGTTGGTGGAAACGATCACCCGCTCATCATCGGGAATGATTCCAATCAGGGGAATGGAGAGGATTTCCTGCACATCATCCACTGACATCATGTCATTAGCCTTGACCATCGCCGGACGAATGCGATTCACAATCAACTCAATCTTTTTAATGTTATGAGCTTCTAACAGACCCACCACTCGATCCGCGTCCCGTACTGCTGAGATTTCAGGAGTGGTGACAATCAGGGCTTCTTTGGCAGCGGCGATCGCATTCTGGAACCCCATTTCAATTCCCGCAGGGCTGTCGATCAAGATGTAATCATAGCTCTGTGCCATCGCCCCGACCAGTTTTCGCATCTGGTCCGGTGTAACCGCATCCTTCGTGCGATTTTGAGCCGCAGGCAGTAACACGAGATTGGGTTGGCGTTTGTCCTTTACGAGCGCCTGTTCCAAACGGCATTCTCCTGCGAGCACTTCAACGGCAGTGTAGACAATGCGATTTTCCAAACCCAGCAACAAATCTAGATTTCTCAGCCCAAAGTCCGCATCAATGACTGCCACCCGACGACCCCGCTTCGCCAGCGCCATCCCCAGGTTAGCTGTACAGGTGGTCTTGCCCACCCCTCCCTTACCAGACGTGATTACAATAAAGCGAGCCATGCAGCGAAAAAAGATAAGTGATGAGTGAGTATGAGTAACTTTAACTTAAGGTAGCTGAAATCGGGACGATCAACGCACTCGTGTAGAATGTCGGTTTTTCAGGAGATTTCTAACCGAATGTACAGCCTGCGGTCGGGGGGAACCGGATAGTTCTCAGGGCGATCGTTTCGTTGTTTTCGGGAAAGATTCGCTCTGGGAACGGGAAAATTCAGAGACTTTCGCAATTCGAATTCCCTTGGCAGTGACGTAGGCAATTTCCGGAAAATACTGAGCGGGGGGCGTTTCTGGCCCGCGTGCGACAAACTCCGCAATCCGAATCTGGGTGGGTTCCATTTGCAGGGCCATGATCAGGCACTGGGAGTTCCCTTTGGAACCTGCATGGGCAACGCCTCGCAACCGTCCCCAAACGAGGATATCTCCCTCGGCGATGACCACACTGCCGGGGTTCACATCTCCCACAATCACCACCGTCCCCGGATGACGAATCTCCGCACCCGATCGCACCGTCATCTGAAGGTACAGGGGTTCTGCCATCGCCTGCCCTGCTTCCGAGGGGGTTTGGCCCAGGAGCGGGGTCACGGGGGATTGCTGTTCGACCGAATAGCCCAGGGTGGCAGCGGCGACCGCAGTTTGTCGCCGACTCGTATAGACTCGCTTCAAGTTTAGTTGTACTTCTGACAGTGCATCCGCTAATTCTTGCAACTGACGGCTATCCAGGAGCCGATCGCGGGCAATCAGGTGAACGGTAGTATCCGGTTGCCAGAACCGATCGCCCCCGTTCAGGCGTTGTTTTAACTGGTGCCAGAGATCATTCCAGGTCATTGCCGCCAGTTCATTATTGTCTGAGTCAGGCGGCAACATGAGCAGCAAGCGCCCCCCTTCGCTTTTGAGCCGAATCTGTTCACTCGACACAACTTCGGGGGGTTCGGGCGAAATCGGAGAAATGGAAGGAGAAGAATCTGAGGTCATGCCAGCAGAAAAGAAGTGCAAAAACTAGCATCAATGTACAGCAGTTCCTCTGAACTGGGAAAAAAATTTAGAGGTACTTCTTACGGGAGTGATGCGGATTGATTCAACCGTCGATACACTGTTGCGAGGCCATCCCGATCGCCCACATTGCCGGGAAACAGCACGACGGGCAGATCGGGAAAGCGGGGATGATCGGTAGGGGTACGGATCATGGAGCAACCCGCCAACACTTGTCCCAACAAACGGGCAGTGGGTAGATTCAGCCCCGTACTCACGACATCGTTGGAGGTGATTCCTCCTTTACTAATCAGAAAACCGATGTCCTCTGGTAATCCGCGCACCACATCCATTAACAAGGCCGAAACTGCTAGTCCAAAATCGAGCCGGACCTGGGCATCGTCAAAGGTGAGTTCCTGGCGGCTGGTAAAGACTACGGGTGTTTTACCATCCTGGTGGATAGCATTCACCCGTTGCAGCGTACGGGCCAGAAGCTCAGAGCGGCGATCGGTGGTGCGATCGAGTAACTGGGCCACCTCCACCTCCACCCCCACAATTCCCGGTTCCTGTAAGAGCCGTTCCAGTTGTTCGGTTGTTTTCCGCACATGGGAACCGACAATTACCGCCCCCGGTTTGCCACCCCGGACGTACTGGGCCATGTCTGTGGCGGCAACGGGTTGAGGCGGCAAGGCAGCGAGGGCCGTGAGAATGCTGGCGGCACTGCGAAACAAAAACCGTTTGCCTTGAGAAGCCGCAGTGAGCAAATCCTGAGCAAACCGATTCAAATCTGCCTGGGTTTCTCCATCGACAACACTACATTGGTTGTTGTGAAGACCGAGCAACCGTTCCAGACTCCCAACCCGAATCTCTGACAGCAGAAACCGTTCGACCTGATCCGCTGGGATTCGTCCCTGCGTTTTTTCTGTCACATAATCTGGCAGGTAGCTATGGTGATAGCCAAAAACAGAGTCTTGTGCGAACTCTGTTTCATGAACAGGCGTTGGAACCCCATTCACCATCAAATAGTGAATGCTGTCACGGGTAAAGCGTCCCCCTTCAAAAAAGGCAGGAACCAGGAAGTGGGCATCGAAGGGACCGAGTTCTTCAGCGATCACATCGGTTTCGATCGGGTAATGGCCCCGTAGCGTGGAATCCGACCGACTCACTAACAGGAAATCCCGGACTCCTTCAACGTCGATCGCCTGTTTGAGATTCTGGCAGACCTCGCGAGTCACACGGGTTGCCTCATCGGCTGGGAGGGCGCGGGTGTTGGTCAGTACGAAGAAAATGGGTGCCTCATCCCGTAACCCCAGGCGCAAAGTGTCCCCATCCCATCGGGTTAACAGCAGACAACTGTGAACGGTTTGGGAACCTGTCGGGTCATCATCAAGAACAATAATCTTGGGCCTGGAAGTCATGGCAAACGTGATCAATGAATCGTTGTCGTTCATTCTCTCAGGAATCTGACCCGTTCAAGGTCGAGATCTCGAATACTCTCCTGCAAACAATTTTGATGGGAGCGTTAGACTGATCCCATCAAAATTGTTTGCAGGAAAGGGACGACCCCCATGAAGGTTGTTGAACATACTTCCGATCGCCTGGTACTTCGCTATTTGCCGATTCGCGGTTGGTTACTGGCGGGTTCCCTGCTGACGACTCTACTTATTTTGCTTTCCATCATTTACTTTGGGGGCACCCGTAGCCAGTTGACCTGCCAACGATCGCCTTCTGGACAGGGAGCCTGTCAGTTGCGAGAGCGGGTAGCGGGGATAGAGGGAGAATTAGTGCAGGAAATTTCCCTGGAGGAATTCACTGGGGTAAAAATGGTGCAAGTTCCCTATGAACTCTCAGAAGGGAACCAGACAACGGGGTACACGATTGCCCTGGTTACGCCAAAGGAAGAGATTGTATTCCAGTCGCTACAAAGGGATAAAACTCAGATCGAGAGCGCGACAACTCAAATTAATGAGTTTTTGAAAAATTCACGTCAGCCTTCTGTGGAGATTCTATATCGTTTCAATATGGCTCCACCGTCAACCTTGATCTGGTATTTTCTTGCCTTTTTTGTCATCCCAGCAATTTTGATTCTCATTTTCTGTGATCTGGGGGTGCTGACTTATACATTTGATCGCACCACTGGGTCCTTCACGATTACCCGTCAAGCCCTGAGTCGGAAAACGTTAGAAACCCACAAGCTGGCTCTGATCGGTAAGGTTGTCTATCAGGAGGCCGTACCAATAGAACGGGAGGTGTTGAAACTACCTGGGATTGAGGGCCGAACCGTTCAAGTGACATCCGGGGTTGTTCTGGTGTTGGCGGACGATCGGGAAATCCCAATTTGGGGATTGGAATCGATGGCGAGTGATCGCCAACAAGCGCTAGCCGGGACGATCGCCGCTTTTCTGGGACTTTAGGAATCATCTTCTTTCCCTTGCCAACGGTTCCAAAACTCTCTACCCTACAATCCAGATGTGTTTGAGCCAATTTGGTGAAAGTTCTGCATGTGATTCCGTCCCTGAGTCCGTCTTTGGGTGGCCCAACTCAGGTCGCCCTGAATTTAGTTCGGGCCTTGTGTGAAGGTGGGGTGGATGCCGAGATTGTCACCACGAATGATGATGGGCCTCAGTTGTTGGATGTTCCTTTGGGCGAACGGGTGATCTATCAGGAAGCTCCTGTCTGGTTTCTCCCCCGATTTTCTCCGCCTTTGAAGGAATTTATTTTTTCCCCTGCGATCACCGCCTGGCTCTGGCAACAGGTCCACAAATACGACATCCTGGATAACCACTACCTGTTTTCCTATGCTCCAACCTGTGCTGGGGCGATCGCTCGCTTCCAGGGAGTTCCCTATACGGTTCGCACGATGGGGCAACTGAGTCCCTGGGCACTGGCTCAAAGCCGACAGAAGAAGCAGGTCTACCTGAAATTGATCGAGCGGCACAATCTGGAGCGGGCGGCGGCGATTCACTGTACCTCTGGGGGAGAAGCTCAGGATGTTCGCAATTTTGGAGTGAAAACGCCCCTCGTGACATTGCCGCTGGGGGTCCAGCCTCCGATGCCCTATCCCAATGCCCGTCAAGAGTTACGGGCAAGTTATGGGATTACAGCAGAAACGCCGATCGTCCTGTTTCTGTCCCGTCTGCATTATAAGAAACGACCAGATGTGTTGCTCGAAGCTCTGGTAAAGGTGCGAGAACAAGGGTATTCTTTCCATGCCATCCTCGCGGGTTCGGGTACGCCGGAGTATGAACTGTATTTGCGGGATCTGGTTGAGTCTCTTCAGTTAGGCGATCGAATCTCCCTGCCCGGTTTGATCACGGGACAGGCCAAAGAGATCCTGTTGCAAGGCTCGGATTTTTTTGTGTTGCCGTCTTTTTCTGAAAACTTTGGGATTGCAGTGGCGGAGGCGATGGCTGCCCGTCTTCCGGTGGTGATTACGCCAGGGGTGCAGATTGCCCCCGAAATTGCGGAGGCAGAAGCTGGGCTGGTGGTGGAAAGTGAGGTGGAGCCTCTAACGGAGGCGATCGTGCAACTTCTCCAGTCTCCGCCATTGCGCCAACGCTTGGGGCAGAATGGGCGGGCACTCGTCGATCGGCGCTACTCCTGGAACGTGATCGCGACCCAGTTAACCTCTGCTTACAAAGCGCTCCTGATGCGCTCCTAATGGCACTGTCGGGCTATCGCAGTTGGGGGCCAGGGGGCAGGTGGATTGTAGATTGTTCATCGCCTGATCTACCTGGGCCATCCAGACCTCTGGCGTAGACGAGTTATCAAGAACGACATTGGCTTCCGCCAGTTTCTTCTCGATTGGCATCTGGCTTTCAATCCGTGCTTGAATCGCCTGAAGCACCGTCAGTTCGTCCCCTGCAATCCAATTTCGATCCCGCTGGATCAACCGTTCGACCTGGATTTCCGCAGGGCAGTAGACTACCCAAATCTCTGTTACTAAATCAGTCATCCGAGCTTCAAATAACAGGGGCACAACCAGGACCAGCGTGGGCGGTTGAGGCTGATTATGATATCGCGCGATCTCCTCTAAAAACCGATCGCGCACATAAGGATGAATTCGTTGCTCCAGCCACAACCGTTCTGCTGGGTTATTAAAGATAATGATCCCTAAACGGCGACGATCGAGTTCTTGATTGGGGAGTAAGATGCCTGAGCCATACCGCTCCACAATTTCAGCCAGGATTTGGGAATCCGGTTGAACCGCTTCCCGTGCATAGAGGTCGGCATCTAACGTTGGGAGATGGTAGGCCGAAGCCAGATAGTTGGCAATGGTTGTTTTTCCCATGCCAATGCCTCCCGTTAGGCCAATAATGCGCCGATCTCGATTCTGACTAGGCTCGCTTCTTTGCTGCATGCAAGGGATGGTTCTACCAGGAATCGGTAATTACTTAAAATTTTAAATAAATTTAAAATAACTTTAGGACTACTTCCTGAAAAATAGAGCAAGTGTGTAGCAATGAATACAAGTTCTCTAAAGCTTGTATCGTCGAAAAAGCAAGTTTTATGAGTAGTCTCCAAAAATATCTTAAGTGTGTCCATTGAAAAAAATGAACTAAACATTTGCAAGATCGAGCATGATCCAGGGACTTCAAGATGAAATTGTGATGAAGAATTTCTCTGGAGTTGCCGAAAGGGATCGTTGGCCTGTGAAGCCAGACACGTTTTAGCCAAACTGGGATCACAGACTTCTATCCTTTTACTTCAATTCCCCATGTGGATCACCCTTCCATCGGAAGTTGACCGGAGAAAAATGCTCCGGTTTTATGGCCTGACGATTGCCTGGGTAGGAGCGACGTTTCCGTCCTGGCAATGGTTAGGACGATCGATCTTTCAATCCTCCCAATTGAATCTCGTTCTGGTTGGGGTGGGCTT
>JANRKG010000213.1:0-11023 GCA_033763635.1 Leptolyngbyaceae cyanobacterium bins.59 | reverse complement strand
TTTGGCTTCTTACCTGTCACGTTACGGAAGACTTGCTGCACGCCTGCCTGAACGCTCTGGGCCACCTCTTTCAACACGTTAGGGGAAAGATTCAACTGCGCTTTTTTGTTAGAACGAGTTGCACTGACAGTAGGGGAAACTGGAAGGCTCAGAGATGAATCAGGAGATGGATCGGGGACAGAAATGTTTAAATTCTCTGACATGATTTCAGAGGGTTGCTCAGGAGGGGAAGTTGTGGGACGATCGGGAAGGGAAGAACCCCTGACAACTGGGGGGTTGGGAGAAATACCATCCGGGAGTTCTCCCTTAAGCGGCTTAAATGGCTCCTGTAGGATCACGGGAATTAAGGTAGGATCAGGCATTTGGGATTTTTGAGAGCCTGATAACAGGTGCCAGCGCAGCGTCAAAATCTGCCCCGTTGTCCAGCCGAGTAGGATGACGCTTGCCGACTGGCCCAACAGAACCACTCCCCGTATCTGTTCTGCACACACCCACAGAATTAGGCCATAAAACAGACCCACCCCGCTCCAAAGAAAGTCATTTCTGCGATGGAGAGAGGGGTAGAAAAAACCTTTCATAAAAAAGGTAAAGCTACCCAGAGCAACAACAACAGAGAGAGCGTAGGGAAGCATAGGCGATTCCTGTACGAGGGGATGCTGGTTAGATTGGGGTGAGGATGGAGGGTGTCAATACCACTCTACTGCTGTTTTACCCTGACCTGGCATCAAGGAATAATTTCTGTGACCACCCGCCCACCGCTAATAACGATCGTCTGGTCCTGCAACTTACCCACCGCCTGGGGACCCGTCAGATTAAAGGGGGGATTGGGCTGGCGATAGCGGACATCACCCTCCGCCTGCACTTCTTGCTTGGGGATCAGCCAGGTCAGGGTTGAGGAACTGAGTTGGGCCTGATCTCGCCCCCGTGCCCGTGCATTTCCCATGAAGTAGAAAATACGTTGCGTGAGATCGAGTTGCCCCCGATCGGCGAGCATCACAACCTGTTGTTCCCGGTGCTGCACCGTAATGGGTTGTTCAGAAACAATACGCTGGGCTTTGAGATTCCAGAGGAGTGCCTGACTGCCGATCGTCACCGGAGGCGATATCAGGAATACCTGGGCGTTTTGCTGAAGTTTTGCCGTTTTCTCCTTCAGGTTGACCTCCGCCCGTCCCCCCGATGCCCGATCGCTGACCTGCTGCTTCTCGTACCGATCGACCTGAATCGGTCGATCGCTCGTGATTAACTGCTGGGGTAACTGCCAAAGTAATTTTTCCGCCCGCAACCTCAGGGCCGGGTCTTTTGTCACAGCGACCACTTGCCCCACAAACTCCACCCGCCGTGCCCGACTAAAGGCCCGTGCTTCCTGGGCCGATGCATTCACCTGGGCATGGGTTCCGGTCAGGTTTTTGCGAACAATCAAAGTGTCTTTTTGCGGCAACCATTCCAATTCCTGGCCCCGCAGCACCACCTTATCCCGAATGTCCGTTGCCACAATCTTGTCCTTCAGGAAAATTTTCTTGCCGTCTTGCTGCACCTCCCCCTGGAGGGCCGTAATCTGGAATACCAACTTCCCGTCTTGGAACAGTTCTCCGGTAGGGTCTTGAATCTTAGCGATCTTTTGATCTTCGCTATACCTGGCTTGTTTGGCCTTCACTTTCCACAGCAAGCGCCCCTGGTCATCAAACTGTTGCAGGGTGACATCTTTAAAGGTCAGACTGCCATCTGTTGCCTGAACGGTTGCACTATCCTTCGCCAGTTGATCCGCTGCCCGTTTTGGGCTACAGGCTCCTGAGGAGAGCAAGAGCAGCAGCAGGAGTAATCTTTTCACAATTCCATACTCTCGATCGCGTCTACCGCTCTTCTGGTTCTTCCGCTAACCCAATTCCGCTGAGAGGACGGTAGGTGTAGTTCTGGCGAGGGGTTTTTTGGATATCTTCCTTGATGCTGTCCAGATCAATATATCGATCGGAAACGTTAATTAAACTGTCGCTGGTCATCGATCGCAGACTGACCACCTCAACCCGGACCCCCCGATAGCTCACAGCATCCACCGCATAAGCCAGATCCCCGTCTCCACTGACCAGCACTGCCGTATCGTAAGACCCCACCAGAGCCATCATGTCTACGGCAATTTCCACATCTAGATTGGCTTTTTTGGAACCATCGGGCAGTTGCACCAGATCCTTGGAGATCACTCGATACCCGTTTCGACGCATCCATAACAGGAAACCCTGCTGCTTTTCATTCGTGCGATCGACTCCAGTATAGAAGAAGGACCGGAGCAGCCGTGACCCTGCCGTCAGGCGACAGAGTAACTTCGTGTAGTCAATCTCAATTCCCAATTGCAGAGCTGCATAGAACAGATTAGAACCATCAATAAAAATTGCAACCCGACCGCGATTTTCTAAAACCTGTTCAGGCGTAAAAACTGCTGGATGGTTATCTAAATGGTTGTACATGGTTAAATCCTCGTTTTTTATAGGAAGGTATTAAGTCGTGGGATAGTTAATTGACTGTTTCAGAATCGCTTTTTCAGGAAAGAGTGCTTTCAAAAAAAAGATTTTCCTAAGTAATTTCTTGGCAAGATAAATGTTTCAGGGAATTTCTCAAGTAATCGGGTTTTCGGAAGGCAGATCAAGGCGTTGAAAAACAGGCTGGGGTTCCTTCAGAAGCTGCCCTGGAGGTAACACACCCCATTTAGATTGGACTGCAAACTCATAATTCTCTGGAAGAGCTTGAGCCTGGGGGTTCTCAGAAAAGCCAAGTTGATAGTAGATGGCAGCACTGATCCCTGGAATGATCGGAGATAGCAAGTAAGCAACTAATCGAACAGACTCTAATACTCCATACAGAACTTTTTCGACCGTTTCTTGCTGTCCGTTCTTATACAAAGTCCAGGGAGCCTGTTCATCAATAAACTTGTTGCCCGCTCGGATGAGGGTTAGGCTTGCTTCGCAAACTTGATGAAACGCTAGAGCCTCATAAAAATGGGCCACCCGTTCCCCCAGCGTCATCCCAATCGCTTGCAGGACACTTTCCTCAACGATCGCCTCCTGGGATAGGGCAGGAATTTGACCTCCACAGTATTTCTGAACCATTTTCAGGGTGCGGTTCAGTAAATTTCCCAGATCATGGGCCAAATCTGCATTCAAGATATTGACGAATCGGGTTTCGTTAAAGTCTCCATCCCGTCCGAACTCAATTTCCTTTAAGAAGTAGTAGCGTACTGCATCTGGGCCATACCGATCCACCAGTTTTACGGGATCAAGGGTATTCCCCAGACTTTTTCCCATTTTTTGACCATCCTTGGTTAAGAAACCATGTCCAAAGACTCGATCCGGTAGAGGTAGACCCGCCGACATTAACATGGCAGGCCAGTAAACTGCGTGAAAACGCAGAATGTCTTTACCAATGACATGGAGATTAATGGGCCACCAATGGGCTAAGGCATTCTCCAGGGTCGGTTCTTCTTCCGGCCCTAAGAGAGCAGTCACATATCCCAGCAGCGCATCAAACCAGACATATAAGGTATGGTTGGGATCAGCGGGAACGGGAAACCCCCAGTCTAAATTGACACGGGAAATGGAAAAGTCTTTTAGCCCCTGCCCAACAAAGCTTAAAACTTCATTACGACGAATTTCTGGCTGGATAAACTCTGGACGGTTTTGATAGAGAGCCTCTAACGGAGCCTGGTACTTCGAGAGGCGGAAAAAATAATTTTGCTCATCCCGCCATTCCGCTTCTCGGTTCGTGTGGATGGCGCAGCGATGGTCCTGCAACAAGTCCCGCTCTTCCTTAAACTCTTCACAGGAAACGCAATACCACCCCTTCTGCTGTCCCAGGTAGATATCCCCCCGTTCCCAGACGCGCTGAAAAAACTCCTTTACGATCACCTGGTGACGAGTATCGGTGGTGCGAATAAAGCGATTGTACCGAATCTCTAGCTGCTTCCAGAGAGAGGAAAAGCCCTCTACAACCAGATCACAGTGTTCCTGGGGAGAACGGCCCAAGCTTTCAGCCGTTCGCTGAATTTTTTGACCATGCTCATCTGTTCCCGTGATGAGCAAAACTTCTTTACCCCGCAACCGCTGAAACCGGGTTAACACATCCACTGCGATCGTCGTGTAGGCACTGCCAACGTGAGGCAGGTCATTCACGTAGTAAAGCGGTGTGGTGACAGTAAACGTATTTCGATTTGGCGTATTTCGATTGGAATGGGCGGTCGCGTTCATTAAAATTCAATCTCAATAAAACTGAAATATATGCCCTTAGAAAAATCCTGGTTATCTTAATTGCAGATTAGGCTGTGGGAGAAAACACCAAGATTCAAAACTAAAAATCGACTCAAAAATGACTCACAAATATTTATCATCCTAACCTTTCTTTCTACGGATATCAGTTTAGAAATTCTTAAGCTGTTTCTGAGGATGGAAGGATTTCTCAAACAAATCAACTCTGTCATCGGAGTAATTTTTTAGAAAAACATCCCGGTTTGTAAACTAATGTTAATAAATGAATGGTGCCTGTGACTTTTCCTTTTATGTTTCCCACCCATCCCCTCGAACTTTCCAAAGGATTGCTCACTGCCTTGGGAACCCGCTTGTTTCTGTACCATGAAAACCGCCGTTCTCTCGATGGACCTGTGTTGGTCGTTAGCAATCATCGCAGCTTTATGGACGCGCCTCTCTTAATGGCAGCAACCGATCGCCCGATTCGCTTTGCGTGCCATCACTACATGAGTCAGGTTCCCTTAATGAGGGATCTGGTGACTCAGTTGGGGTGTTTTCCTTTAGAAGCCGCAGGGCAGGGACAGCAAAGCTTCTTTCAGAAAGCAACTCACCTCCTCAAAACCCAACAAACGGTTGGTATTTTTCCGGAAGGCACCCAACCAATGGTGCATTCTAGCGCACCTGATGCCCTTGGAGAATTTCATCGTGGCTTTGCCCATCTCGCATTACGGGTTCCCGTTGATTCCCTTGCGGTGTTACCTGTTGCGATCGTGCCCCAAAAGGAAAGTATCAATACTACCGTTCCCCTGCGCTTTCTGAGATTCTTCGACCCCTCAGAACCTCTGTTTGATCAGGATGGCTGGCATCCTCTCGTGACCTATCATCGGGTACATGTGGCAATTGGTCGTCCCTACTGGATCACGCCCGATCATCGATCCCATTACCGGGGAAAAAATGCTCGGACGATCGTTTCGGAGGTGACGGATTATTGCCAGGGAGAAATCAGCGATCTCATTCAAAAGGGATTTTACACTCTGTAGAGATGCGGCAATGCGTTTCCCAAGATTTTAAGGAATTTGCCAGACTGTACCGATCGTCCTGATGCAAGAATCGCGGACCCGTCCAGAATCATTGATAGTAATTTTTAATAGAATGATTATAAAAGTTGATGAATAGAAAACATTTGTAATTAGTTTTAAAGTCCAATCCTTGAATCGATTTTTCCTTTCCCCTTTCTTCTCTGTCATGTCCAATATCAAAAGCCAGATTTGTTTTCTCACCCCCAAGCGTCTTCAACCAGATTATCCCCTGTTTGTATTCCTTCCTGGTATGGATGGCACGGGTCAGTTACTGCGTTCGCAAACCGTTGGCTTGGAGTGTGATTTTGATGTCCGGTGTTTAGCCATTCCACCGGACGACCTGACCGCTTGGGACGAGTTAACAGAAAACGTGCTGGCTCTGGTGGAAGCTGAAATCACAGGCCGAAAGTCGAAATTACCCGTCTACTTGTGTGGTGAATCCTTCGGGGGATGTCTGGCCCTCAAAGTCATCCAGCGTGCCCCCCAACTATTTGATCGCCTGATCCTGATCAATCCCGCTTCCTCCTTTAACCGTAAGCCTTTTCTCCGATTTGGCTCCCAATTAGTTCAGTGGGTGCCCGAACCACTTTACAAGCTTGGCTCTGTTGGATTCCTGCCCTTTCTTGCAGCCCTGGAGCGGATGACCCCTAGCGATCGGCGCGAGTTGTTAAAAGTGACCCAAACGGTTCCTGAACGTACCTCAATCTGGCGAATGTCCCTTCTAAGGGAATTTTGTGTAACAGAAGCGGCTCTGAGGCGAATTACCCAACCGACGCTTTTGATCGCCAGTGCCCGCGATCGGCTCTTACCTTCCCTGGAAGAAGCTCACTACTTAATCGAATATCTCCCGAATGCCCGTCTGGTTGTTTTGCCAGATAGTGGTCATGCGTGCCTGGTGGAATGCGACACCCATCTTTACCGCATCATGCAGGAACATGGTTTTTTCCATGAATCTGTCTCGATCGCCAGTTGATAGATTCATCACAATCGGCTTCCTGACAAACAACACTTTCAGGCCGTTATTGTGGGGATATGAGAAATGAAAAACTTCGAGGAATTTTACAATCTCTTTCCCTATTCAAATATTGTGGGCGGGCAGCCCGGTTAGTTTGGGAGACCGATCGCCCCCTCACCCTTGTTTTCGGCCTTCTAACCTTGATTGCGGGGCTTCTTCCGGCGTTGGTTGCCTATCTCGGTAAACTGATTGTGGATGGAGTGGTAAAAGCGTCGCAATCGGGATTAGAGTCCGATCGCTGGGCCACGTTGGGATATCTGGGATTAGAAGCCGGAGTTGTAATTCTGCTGGCAGGAAGTAAACAGGGACAGACCCTCTGCCAGTCTCTCATCCGGGTTCTACTGGGCCAAAAAGTGAACGTGTTAATCCTGGAAAAGGCGCTCACGTTGGACATGGCCCACTTTGAGGATTCAGAATTCTATGACAAGATGACCCGCGCAAGGCGAGAAGCTTCCAGTCGTCCCCTCAGTCTGGTGAGCCGCACTTTTGGCTTGGTTCAGGACAGCCTTTCCCTCATCACCTATGCAGCCCTCTTGATAAAGCTTTCAGTGTGGGCAGTGCTGGTATTGATGCTAGCCGCGATTCCAGCCTTTATTGCCGAAACTCGATTTGCGGGAGAAGCCTTTCGTTTGTTTCGCTGGCGTGCCCCGGAAACTCGCGATCAGCATTACCTGGAAACGCTGCTAGCTCGAGAAGATCATGCAATGGAGGTCAAGCTATTTCAATTAGGCCCTATGTTGCTCGATCGCTACCGCACTCTGTTTCAACGCCTCTATCAAGAAGATCGGCAATTAACAATCCAACGCTCCCTCTGGGGATATGGTATGGGCTTGATCAGCACCACTGCCTTCTATGGAGCCTATGTATGGATTGTGTTGAAAACGATCGCCGGACAAATTTCTCTGGGTGATCTAACCCTTTATCTGGTGGTGTTTCGGCAGGGGCAAAACACCTTCACGGCAATTTTGGGGGCGATCGGAGGTATGTACGAAGACAGTCTGTACCTGTCCAACCTGTACGAATATCTGGAACAGTCGATTCCTGTTCCTGAAGGCAGCAAAACCTGGGGACCCGTTCCGGGGGATGGCATTCGCTTTGAGCAGGTGACGTTTACCTACCCGGGCAGTTCTAAACCTGCTTTGCAGGAAATTTCTCTGCACCTCAGACCCGGAGAAAAGTTGGCGATCGTTGGAGAAAATGGATCAGGGAAAACGACATTAATTAAACTCTTGACCCGTCTCTATACCCCGACAAGTGGGCGTATTCTGCTGGACGGATTGGACCTCCAGGAGTGGCATCCAGAGACCCTGCAACGGCGAATTGGGGTAATTTTTCAAAACTTTGTTCGGTATCAATTTACGGTAGGGGAAAACGTCGGAGTCGGGGACGTAGAACACCTGGAAGAGGAACCCCGCTGGCAGAAAGCTGCCGATCAGGGAATGGCACGACCCTTTATTGAGGAACTTCCGAGTGGATTTCGAACTCGCTTAGGGCGATGGTTTCGGGGGGGGCAGGAGCTATCCGGTGGGCAGTGGCAGAAAATTGCCCTTTCCCGTGCGTTTATGCGATCAGGGGCCGATATTCTGGTCCTGGACGAACCCACTTCGGCAATGGATGCAGAAGCAGAGGTCCAAATTTTCAACCAGTTTCGAGCCATCACGAAGCACCAAATTGCGATCTTAATTTCCCATCGCTTTTCCACGGTTCGCATGGCAGACCAAATCATGGTGATGAATGCCGGGGAACTGGTGGAACGGGGCACCCATGAGGAACTGGTGCAGGCAGAAGGACGGTATGCACGGTTATTTAGTTTACAAGCAGCAGGATATCGATAGGAAGGCAGAGGTTCCCGATCGATCGCCTGTTCTACCATAAGCTATTGCTTTATGGTGGACAGTTTTCATGCCGGACAACGATCTTAGCCTTGAGGCCCAGGCACTTTCCCAGGCGGTTGAATTGGGATTATCGAGTCAGTTAGAGTCAGCCGACAAAATTGCGGTTGAGGTGAAAACTGACTTGCTTCAGGCGATGCAGGGCAAGGCAGAATCAATTTCGATCGCCGGAGAAGGGGTCGTTCTCCAAAACACGATCCGGGTGCAAGAATTGGATATTCAAACCGATCGGGTGGCAGTCAGTCCGTTACGGGCGCTCTTTGGTCAACTGGAACTGAGCGAACCTGTGAATACCATCATGCGAATGACCCTCACGGAAGCGGACCTGAACCAGGCTTTGAATTCGGAAATGGTGCGCGATCGACTGCAACCCTTTGAACTGAAGGTGCGGGATCAACACTATGTTCTTCGTCCTGAACCTCCAATGGAATTGCGATGTCAGCCGGATGGTGCCTTGCAGTTCAGTGGTATGGTGTCGCTTGAAACGGCTGTGCGGCAGTGGCAGGTTGGATTTACGGCAGTCGCGTTACCCCGCAGTGCTGAGAATCCTGTTCTGCTAAGGGACTTTCGCTGTACATCTGGACCCGGATTTGAGGTGGATTTCACGATCGCCCTGATGCAAAAGTTCTCTGAATTTCTCCATGCAGCGGCTTTGCAGTGGGAAGACATGGTATTTCGGATCTTGAACCTGGCAGTTGACAATGGGAATCTGGTTTTAGAAGTCGAGGCGAATCTTAAGCAAATTCCGGCAATGTAAGATGGGAAGACGGCTTCACTGGTTTGCCAGCATTTCTCTCGCTTGCTGGAGTCCTACAATCGCAGGTTCATAGTTTGCATTAAAAGACAGAGCCAATTCAAAGGCGACGATCGCTTCTTCGATCCGATTTAGGTTCAGGTAAGTCCACCCCAGATCCCCCGCTGGACGAACGGTGATAAAGTCGCGATCGAAGGGTTCCCGTTGATAGTAGGTTCCTGTTCGTCCCAGGTGAAGGCATTGCTCGAAGTAGGCGATCGCCCCCAGAGAAAATCCTAATTCCCGTAGGGCATACCCTGTTAAGTGATGGAGGGGAGGATAGGCAGGAAACCACTCTAAACCCCGACGACAGATTAACAGGGTCGTTTCATAATCCTCCCGACTCAAGCACGCATCCGATCCCAGGGTGAAGAGGAGGGCTGGTAATCGGTTGCGCTCATCAGGTAGGATGCCTGTCATCAGGTTAGGTGCGATGCGATCGAATGCCTCGGTCCAGAGTTCTTGTGCTTTCTCCAATTGGTCCACCCGCAGGTACCCGTTCGCCAGGGTGAGGAGTAACACTAAGCTCAAGGATTCTTTCTGGCGCACCCGCTCCAGCATGGGAATATCACGGGTCAGGTGCTTTTCCTGAAGTAAGCTTTCTTCGTAACCATAATGCAAAATTTTTAAGCTTTGCAGCGCTTGAATCTGGGTCTCCAGGATGAGTTGATTCTGGTATTTCAGATGTTCGTGATAGCGTTCGGCATACCGTAATCCAGGAAGATTGCGAAATAATCGATTGGTTTTTAAAGGGGTCAAGGGTTGGTAGGCATCCAGCAAATCAATCGAGTAGGCCAGAATTTTCTCATCCAAGAAAAGCCCCTGTCGCCAGTTCTCCTGCTCCACCACTAATTCTTCGTCTGCGTCCAGGGTCAAAATCCAGTCTCCAGAAACCTGATCGATCGCAAAATTACGGGCTGCTGCGAAGTCATCACACCACTCGAAGCAATGCACGGTTGCACCAAACTCACGGGCAATTTCAGGAGTACGATCGCTCGATCCCGTATCGACCACAACCAGTTCATCCACATAGGGTTGAACACTGGCAAGACAGCGGGCCAGATGGCGTTCCTCATCCTTCACAATCATGCAGTAGGAAAGTTTCAGGGCACCCATATCAACAACCTACAGGACTCTCCCATTAATATTGCCCATTTCCTGCGCTTTCCCATGCCATCAAACTAAGAGAATCTGGGTACATTCTCTTAGGCGATTTCTTGAAACGAGTTTACCAATGGGTTGCCCTTCGACTCCGCGCAGGGCAGGGACGCGGGTTGAGCGTAGCCGAAACCAGTAGGAACATTGTTTCCTGAAAATCTCCTTAGAAGTCGAATCGAATCCAAAAACGGATCAGCCAGTTGGGAGCTAACTCATGATGCAAAATCAGGAAAATAACTTTGGGTCCAGGGGAGAGTCCACGGTGGATCTA
This sequence comes from Leptolyngbyaceae cyanobacterium bins.59, assembly GCA_033763635.1. Classification (GTDB taxonomy): domain Bacteria; phylum Cyanobacteriota; class Cyanobacteriia; genus JANRKG01. The sequence continues at coordinate 586 of JANRKG010000213.1, read as the reverse complement.
GAAACGATGCGTCAACAGTTTGACAATGCTCCCTATCCAGCGATCCCCCTGGAAACATCGCCCCGTGACGATCTGGATGCCCTGTATATTCATACCTTAGTGACTCCCTTCTACTTGCGGAATCAGCAAATTCTGGAGACTCGCGGAAAAGTTTTGCTGGATGCAGGTTGTGGGACAGGGTACACCTCTCTGCTTCTCGCGGAGGCGAATCCAGGGGCGCGAATTGTAGGGATTGACCTCTCAGAAAAATCGGTCGAACTGGCAGCCAATCGTCTTCACCATTATGGATTTGAGGATGTGGAATTTCATGCCATGTCGATCGAAGACTTGCCCCAATTGGGATTGGAATTTGACTTCATTAACTGCGATGAAACGTTGTACCTCTTGCCAGATCCCTTAGCAGGGTTACAGGCGATGAAAGCAGTTCTCAAACCAGAGGGGATCATTCGCACGAATCTCCATAGTTCGCTGCAACGGGATTTTTGTTACCGGGCGCAGCGGGTCTTTACATTGATGGGGTTGATGGAGGGCGCGATCGAAGATTTGCAGGTGGAACTCACCCGGCAATTTATGATGGCCTTGAAGG
>JANRKG010000212.1:0-29586 GCA_033763635.1 Leptolyngbyaceae cyanobacterium bins.59 | reverse complement strand
GGCAATCTCCTTCCAAATCCTTTAATATCAGGGCTGTGATTGGGGAATGGAGAAGTTGGGATTGCAGTTTATTTGAGGATTCTGTTTATTTGAGGATTCTTCTGTGAGGACTCACCAGCGGAAACCCGATCGTCGGGCCATTTTTGCCCCCCTATCCTCAGTCTCGTTGGGATCTTGAGCATGACACTCGTCTTACTACTGCTGCTGGGTTTACTCACCTACTACATTGTGCAACGGAGTGTCGCCGGGATCACGCGCACCCCCGTTTGGATTCTCTGGCTCGTGATGATGGCTCCGACCTTTCTCTGGAGCATCTGGGATCTGGTCTATGGTCAGAGTAAACAGATGCCCCTGGAGTTAATGGTCGGTACTTTTGTGGTTTGCCTTCCCCTCTATTGGTTTCTAGTGCAGTGGGGCCGCCGACCCGGCAGTACGCCTCCCGTTGAATCCTCAAACGGTCAAGCTGCTCAGAAAGTCGGGACTGGAACTGCGCCCCTGCAAGAAGCAGGCGCTCCGGGGGCAGAGAAAGCATCCATACCCCGCCCAATCGACAAGGAAGAAGAAGCCATCCTGCAAAATTGCTTCCCCTGGTCAGTCTATTACTTGCAAAATATTGATTACCGTCCCCAGGCTGTGATCTGCCGAGGTCAACTCCGTTCTCAACCGAACGTGGCCTATGAAACGGTGAAAGAGAATGTGAAGACCCACTTTGGCGATCGATTCCTGCTGATTTTTCAGGAAGGCCTGAACGGTAAGCCCTTCTTTGTCCTTCTGCCGAATCTACAAGCCCAGTTAGCTGACAGGGAGGGAGACAAACCCCTCACCCGTCCTGGATTAGCTCTTTTTCTCTTCTTTTTGACGCTGATTACCACAACCCTGGTGGGCTTAGAGATTGCAGGGGTGTTGGTTGATTTTTCGGATGGCTTTTTCCAAACATTGGCTTCAAAGCCTAACTTACTCAACTCGGCTCTGGCCTATTCCCTATCCCTGGTTGCCATCCTGGGTATTCATGAGTTGGGCCATTACCTGACGGCTCGGCACTATCAACTTCGCACCACGCTGCCTTACTTTATTCCCATTCCCTTCTTTCTGGGAACTTTCGGTGCCTTCATTCAGGTGCGATCACCCATCCCCAATCGGAAAGTCTTGTTCGATGTCGGGATTTCTGGACCTTTGACAGGGCTGATTGTCACGATTCCGATTTTGCTCTGGGGGCTGGCCCACTCAACGGTTGTTCCGATGCCAGCAGCGTCGGAAATGCTGGACTTTAACCCGCTTAATCCCCAATCTTTTTTCTTGTTGACGATTTTAAGTAAATTAGCTTTAGGCAGTCAGTTGACTGCAACCTCTGCAATTCAGTTACATCCGGCAGCGATCGCCGGGTGTTTGGGGTTAGTCGTCACGGCCTTAAACCTGATGCCAGTAGGGCAACTGGACGGAGGGCATATTGTGCATGCCATGTTTGGGCAGCGGATTGGAGTCGTGATTGGGCAAATCGCCCGAATTCTGGTGTTATTCCTATCCCTCATCCAACCTCGTCTCTTGCCCTGGGCCGTCTTGCTCTTTTTCATGCCTATTGTGGATGAGCCAGCGTTGAACGATGTGAGCGAATTGGATAATCGTCGGGATTTTCTGGGTCTACTGGCGCTGGCACTCCTCTTAATGATTATCCTGCCAACGCCAGCGATCGTGGCTCGTGCTATACTCTGAAGCTTAAAAAGAGCTTGCCAATTGGGACCATGACGCAAGATGTAACACAGTGGCTAGCTGAAATTAAATCTCTCCAACAGCAATTGGCTCAGGCTCAGCAGGAGAGGAATGAAGCCTACGCCAGTGCTGCCAATTGGCGTAAACTCTATGAGACAGAAGCTCAGCAACGCCGCACCGATGCCCTGTTGAACCAGGAACGGTTGACTTCTTTAGAATTAGAAATCAGTCGTTTAAAGGGAAGTGGAGCGAAGCCCCCTTCTGCAACATTTGATGGGGGAACCGCGGCTTCTGAGATCGAGCAGTTGCCCCCAGAGGAGCTAAAAGCTCGATTGCTCAAAATCTTAACCGAGCGTGATCAACTGACAGAAGAACTCAAGGTTGAACGCAAAGCCCATTTACAAACCCGCAAAAGCCTGACGACAGCTTTGGGAGATACGGTAGACTTGTTGGCGCGAGAACGGGCAAAAAGTAATGCTGACCAGCCAGAAAATGTATAAAAAATTGATAAAGGCATTACATCGCATTGCCTCTACGAAATCGTCGAGAGTTTCCTCTGAGGAGATTTCTAGAAAACAATTTTCCGCTGGTTGAGCGAAGCCGAAACTAGCACCTGTACCCTTCGGCTCTGCTCAGGTTACAGGTTACAGGTTGCCCGTAAACGCTTTTTAATCACCTTAGAAGCCCATCACACGGGCAACCGCATCGCGATCGGCCTCGATACCAGATTTAAATTGATTCTGACTATGCTTAATTGCATTATCCGGGTCCTTCAACCCATTGCCTGTTAGGACACAAACTACTTTGGCTCCGGTCGGCACCTGATCCTTGAGTTTTAGTAATCCTGCTACGGAGGCGGCACTGGCAGGTTCACAGAAAATGCCTTCTTCTTTAGCAAGAAGGCGATAGGCATCCAGAATTTCGTCATCCGTAACCGCATTGAAGCTACCCTGGCTGGCATCTCGAACAGCAGTAGCCCGTTGCCAGTTGGCTGGATTGCCAATTCGGATGGCGGTTGCCAGGGTTTCGGGATGGGTAACAACATGCCCTTCCACAAGGGGCGCAGAACCCGCCGCCTGAAAGCCCATCATCCGGGGCAATTTCTGACATAACCCATCCTGGTGGTACTGGCAGAACCCCATCCAGTAGGCAGTAATGTTACCCGCATTTCCGGTTGGGATGCACAACCAATCAGGGGCATCCCCCAACACATCCACAATTTCAAAAGCTGCCGTTTTCTGGCCTTCTAACCGATAGGGATTGACGGAGTTAACCAGGGTTACAGGATGGGTCAAAGCCATCTCCTGCACGATTTTTAGGGCATCGTCAAAATTACCCTTAATCGCCAGCACTTCTGCCCCGTACAGCAACGCCTGAGCCAGTTTCCCCAACGCCACATAGCCATCGGGAATTAACACAAAAGCCCGCAACCCGCCCCGACGGGCATAGGCCGCCGCCGCCGCAGAGGTATTGCCCGTACTGGCACAAATCACAGCCTTTGCACCTGCTTCCTTGGCCTTGGAGATTGCCATTGTCATCCCCCGATCTTTGAAGCTCCCAGTCGGGTTCAGCCCATCGTACTTGGCGAATACCTGCACCTGCCGCCCAATCAGAGAGGCGATCGACGGCACCGGAATCAGGGGCGTATTACCCTCCAGTAGGGTCACAACTGGAGTTTCGGCAGTCACAGGCAAAAAGCAGCGGTAGGCTTCGATTAACCCAGGCCAGCCTCGGCTTGCCTGGTGGGTTTGACCTGTTGGGAGATTGGCAGAGGAGAGGCTTAACGTCACAGTAATCTCGGTGCTTGAAACAGGATAACTTTGGTGCAAATTCTAGTCTACCTTGATGTGGGAGGGGAGAGAAGGATTTACGGGTTCGGAGATGGATAGGAAAGAGTTTCCAAATCGGTGGGTGTGTTGCAATTCAACAGCATGGTTCGATCGCTCAAGGGTAACGCCTGAACGGGCACCTGAGTCAGCCAGCCTTGAAACGATCGCCCGCCCTTCTGAATAAATGTCCTCAGGCTATCCAAACAGAAGCGGCGATAAAAGCCACACAGAGGGTCCCAGCCTTTGGGATGCTGGGGGAGAAGGGCTATTGTTGCATTGTCAGTATTGGAAAGCCTGGTCGTCCAACTTTGCAGGATGGCAGGTTGGAGTTGGGGGAGATCACACGCCAGCAGCAAGACCCATTCTGTTTGCACCTGGGCCAATCCCTGAGAAAAGCCGACCAGCGGACCCTGGGGAGTCTTGGGATCTGCTTGTTCCTGAAGAAAGCGGCAGGTCTGGGGCAAAACCGGGTAATAGCGATCGGACCAGGGAGCCAGAACATAAATCTCCGAGGTGCAGAATTGGGCAGCTTCATAGACACGGCGAATCAGGGGAACGCCATCGATTTCGATCAAAGCTTTGTCTCGCCCCATGCGAGAACTCTGGCCCCCCGCCAGAATTAACGCCGACAGAAACTCCCTGTTCACTTCCTGCATGAATTCGATTCCTTAGCGGGCAGGTCGCGTCGCAGCGACAAGCGCTCGAAGCAACTGATTCACTCCCTGAGCATTCGTACCGGAAACCATAATCGTTTTAATCGTTGTCAGCTGGTTGGGAACACAGGCAACCATTGCCAGGAGTTGGGTTCCTTCCCCCTTGACTTGATTGCGGGAGACAACGATCGCCTTCAGCTTAAGTGTTTCCATGCCTTGTTTGCTGAGACTCAGGCAGCGTTGCACATCATAGTTGCCGATTGCCTGAGACCAGTTCATCGAAAGAGCATTCGCGAAGGATGGACTGCTCGGTCCCAAACTATTCACACTGGCGAGGGCTAGCAAACCAGCCAGCTTTCCCAGAATTCTTCCCATCTGAAACGCCTTATCAATGCTGAGTGCCCCCTACCATAGCACTTTCAGCCTTTTAAGGGCTAACTGCCAGGAGTTGAGTATTGACGAATAAAACCAGATCTTCCAGAGTGCGGAGGGTTTGCAGATCCAGGAAATCGCTCATATCAATGCCGTATTCCTGATATAGCTCCTCGCAGAAGGCGAGATGCCAGTCATACCAACTGACCAGCGTGAGCTTCAAATCTTCTTCCAGGCGATCGGTGGGTTGAACGCGATCGAACTGCAAGCCCGAATAAGATTGAAGACGGGTATGAATAAAGTCAACAATTTCCTGAGGAACGCCCCGATGCTGCCAGTGGGCAGTATAAAGTTCCTGACGGGACAGGGCAGGCCGAGGCTGGAGCAATGACCTGTTCACGTTTCGCCGTGCCCTTAAATCAGGGCCGAGGTCAGCCTCAGTTTTAAAGTTCATCAATCGATTTCGAATCTGTTGCCACATAGCCTGGTAGCGACTCACATTTAGCCTGACCTGTTTCTTCTCCCAGTATTCCCATCTTACGGGTATTCTCTCAGCAGCCTAGAGGAACGATTACCAGGACGACGAAGAGGGGTGAGAAGGGCTTCCAGGCTTGTGGCAATTGGTTTAGGTGCAAAGGCGCGTCAGGGTTTCTACGAAATTGGGGTAAGAAACAGAGGCGGCTTCCGCCCGATGGATAATCGTAGCACCGCCCGCTGCCAGAGCTGCGATCGCCAAACTCATCGCAATCCGGTGATCGGTTTCGCTGTCTACCTCGGCCCCTTTCAGCCCCGTTCCTCCCACAATTTCGAGACCATCGGGCCGTTCAGTCACCTGGGCACCCATGCGATTCAAATAAGTAGCCATCACTGCGATGCGATCGCTCTCTTTCACCCGTAACTCCGCCGCATCCCGAATCACGGTCGTGCCTTTCGCAAACACCGCCGCAACCGCCAGAATTGGCACTTCGTCAATCAAGCGGGGAATCAAGTCTCCGGCGATCGTGCAACCCTGAAGTTGGCTGGTTCGCACCCGTAGATCCGCCACAGGTTCCCCAGTGACGACCCGTTCATTTTCCAGTTGAATATCGGCTCCCATTAGGGCCAAAGCTTCTAAAACCCCGGTGCGAGTTGGATTGACTCCGACATTTTCGATGACCAGATCGGAACCCGGAACGATCGCCCCTGCCACTAACCAAAAAGCTGCCGAACTGATGTCGCCCGGAACGATCACCGATTGGCCTGTGAGGTGGGCTGGCCCTGTCACCGTGACACTGCATGTCTCTGGATCAATACTGAGATGGGCACCAAAGGCTTGCAACATCCGTTCACTGTGATCCCGTGAAAGCGTGGGTTCCGTCACAGTTGTCTGACCTTCGGTGGTTAGTCCTGCCAGGAGGATGCAGGATTTGACCTGGGCAGAGGCGATCGGAGACTGATAATGAATCGGTTGGAGCCGTTGCCCTTGCACTGCGAGGGGGGCCAAACTCCCGCCCTTTCGACCCCAAATCATAGCCCCCATTTGCTGTAAGGGCTTGACCACACGGGACATGGGGCGACTTCTCAAAGACCCATCCCCTGTCACCGTAAAAAATCGTTCGCTGTGCCCTACCAGCAATCCCAACATCAGCCGCATCGTTGTGCCCGAATTCCCTGCATCCAAAAAATCTGCGGGTTCTTGCAGTTGTCCTAACCCAATGCCTTGCACTGTAATGATGTCAGTGGTCAGGTCAGAAATGGTGGCTCCCAACGCCTGGAAGCAGCGGGCGGTGCTGCGGGGGTCTTCCCCAAGCGAAAGACCTTGAATCCGGGTCTCTCCCGTCGCGATCGCCCCCAACATCAGGGCACGATGGGAGATCGACTTATCACCGGGAACCTGGATTCGACCCTGGAGTGATAAATTTGTCCCTGGTTGAATTGTCAGGTCTTGTTGATGTCCATTTGTTTTCAAATCAACGATCGGATGTGGCATTGAGATAGACTGGCTTCAGAACTGCGTTAGTGATCCTACCGCGTTATTCGATGTGACGTACTGTTGACCTGATTTTGACCTGATTTTGACCTGATTTTGATGTGAGTTGTGATTCGAGTTTTGGGTGGGTCCGGCTATGGCACTCAGAACTTCCGCCGAACTTCATGGCCTTTTTAATCTCCTCACTCTCTAGTTTTAGTGCCCCATGTTGACCCATCCCTGTGAATCTGTTTCCCTGTCCCTTGTTTCAACGGATCTACCTGTCTGGTCTGTGGTCAAAACAGGTGCCACTCTCTACTCCAAGGAACAGGATCGGTTTCATCTACTGCTCACTGAACCCAAGGTGATCGATCGCCTTGCAGAAGAAGGGCAAGCCTCTTATCCCCGCACGCCTCAGGGGGTTTCCCTCCAGACTGCCAATTCGCCTCGCCTCCTCTGGTTAGAAATTTCTCCCTACCGTCTCATTATGACGATGCAGGGAAACGGACGCTTTAGCTATCGTCATTACTGGGAAAGGGGAGTTTATGGCTTGAGCCGCTACTGGTTGCAGAGTGAATTGCAAACAAATCTAGAGCAACTCCGTCTGCGAAATTTCACCCGTCGTCTCGTTCTTCAAGGCCATCCGTTGCCAGAGTATTTGCAGTTAGAGTATGAACTCTGGTCGGATCGAGTACAGTTGGGGTCTTATGTTCTCAATCTGGAAATTCACCACTGAAGCGATCGGCTTTTTCCAAGATTTGAGGTGATTTTTTCAAGGAATTTACCCATGAGTTACCCTTCGACTACGCTCAGGGTGCAAATACTGCTTAAGCGTAGTCGAAACCAGCAGGGACATTGTTTTCTGGAAATTTTCTTAAGCTTTTCGGCTTTCCATTTGCTCGAAAAGCAACTCTAAAAAGTTGTCAATTTGATCCTGATCGGGGGTGTAGTAGAGATTCAGGTTGCCGCGATCGGTGTCTTCCCAGAAGTGAGCCTGGGATAGTCGGAGCCGATTGCAGGTGAGCTTAATGCCGCGCCGAAACGTTGCTTCTCCTAAAAATTCCACATCCGCCAGGATATCTTCAATAATGCGCCGCACGAAGCTAATCCGATTTTCCCGAAGGTAGAACAATCCCAGGCCAATTTGCAGCACCCGCACCCCCGTATTGACCAATTGTTCTCGCTCCACATCAGCTTCTTTGAAATCAGGATAGCTATCAATCTGAAGCATTTCATTCAACATTTGCTCCTGAATATCTAAATCCCAATTTTCTTGATGAACCAGGATTAAGATTCGCTTCATTTCCGCCGCAAAAACATCCACAATAAAGTACATGGATGGACTGGTACGACCATATTTAAATACTTCTGTTCCATACATTCTCAAGTATTGAAAACTCCGTTTTGAGTGTTCAACTTTTTTATACCGAACTAGATTTTCAATAAAGTTTCGATAGTGAAAAGCAGCATTATATAAATGTCGCGCTTCGTTATTTCTAACCCCATGTTTTAGGGCAAAACGAAACATCGTATTAAAACGAATAATGATGACATTTAACAACTGATCATCATGCATTTCTAAAGCGCTAATCGCAACCCTCGCCATTTCAGAACCGCAAAGAGAAGCCAGGTCAAATTCTCGATCTTCCAGAAATTTCATGTAAATATTTCCCAGCAATCGAAAACACTTTTGCTCGTAAAAAGTGCGACTGCGCTCCATTTCATCAAACTGCCCAACCATCGTTTTGAAGGAAATGTCCGATCGCACTTTGGCACTGACTTTAAAGAACCGTCGGTTGATAAAGGGCTTCACTGCAACATATTCCTGAATCAGAGTTGCCATATCCTGAATGACCTCTGCCTTTGCCTCCTTGAGGGGAACGTACTCTAACAGATTATCGAGCTGATTCAGAGAAGAAAAAAGGGTGTTTTGTCGTTCTTCAATAAATGTGGGAATGTTGAGAAGGCTGCGAGTATGGGCTTTGGGTAAAGCTCGAATTTGATATAAATGAGTCCGAAAAATCTTTTCAATGACGGTGCTGGGTTGAGTACATTTCAAAATATAAAAAATGTAAGGAAAAGACAAAAGAATTGAAATAGGAAGAAAAAAGTAAATATTGAGCAGAATACTGGAATAGCGAGATGCGATCGTTTCTAAATAAAGTTTGGTAAAAACCGCATGGGAACCTGCTAATACTAGAAACCAAATATAAAATAGGCTAATCCAATCTTTCATGTAAAGATCGACCAGCTTGGGAATATCTTGAGCAGCGATCGAAATCACAATGATGAGTGTTCCCAGGGCAAGCGCTACTACGGATAGCCACACTTCAGGGGCAAAACTCAAATCACTGGTACTTGGGGTGTTAAAAACTCTGGAGAACATTGCCTCCATAACGGAGACATAGCCACTGAACAAATAATCATAAAAGAGGATGTCAGCCACTACAATTCCTGTCAAGATAATCAGGAAAGCAGTTAAGGAACGGCTATTACGAAAAAACCTAAATATTTTATAGGTGAAGTAAAAAAGCTTAACACTCAACTCTGGACTATTTTTATGAGATGTCTTGTGAGATGAAATAGCTTTCACGAATCATCACCTGAGGGCTATCCTCTGAAATTTTAAAGCCTGTGGCGGGAATCTTTGGGGCAGAGAAACTTTTTCTCCCACGTCCCGTCTATACAAGGAAGGTCTATAACGCGAAGACATCTATCAAGGCATCTTGTGAGGGCATCTTATGAGGACATCTTATGAGGGCATCGATCCCATAAAGGTATTCTGAGGAGCGTCAGCGTAACTGTTTATAGCGTTTTTCCACCGTTTTTCTACCGTCTTGCTTTTCACCGTCTTGCTTTTCACCGTCTTGAATGACTGCAATCAACTTCTGAAATCTCTGAGAGGGTTTATCTAAGTTTATCGAAAGTCACTGGTTAACTCTTCGCATCTCAGGAAAAGGGATCAGGGTCTTAAAAGTCTCAGTTCATCTCACTGTTTTTTTGCTAAGAAAAGCTTTTTTGTTAAGAAAAGCTTTTTTGTGAGAGGGCAACGAGACTGGGGTGGGAGGACAGGGTAGAGAGAAGTGGGACCACAATCCGAGTTTTTGCTCGTGATTCAGCGTGAGGGTGAAGGATACGGGCAATTCCGCATGTCAATTTTGCATCGTCAATTCTGATCAATTCTGCCCAATTCTAACTAACGAAATCGGTATATAAATTTAGGAGAGATAAATCATGCCAGGCTGGTTGTTGAAATCCACAGTACACCCTTCTGCAATCTCCAGGGTGCTTGCGGCATCTCTGGGAACCGCTGTCCTTTTGTTGGGCTTGAGGGTCAGCGCTCAACAAACAACGCAGACTCCCCCTTCGACGGACTCTAGCGCAACGGGAACCTCCTCTCCCACCTCTAATCAGCCCCGGTTTGGTTGTCAACTGTTGAACGGACAGTACACGGTAGTGTATTATCCCGAAAGCCAACCGGGCCAAGCTTATCCCTGGGCCGTGCCCAGCAACTTAGGTGGCGGATGGAGTGCCGATCGCCGCTGCAATGAAATCAGCCGTCGCCTGGAGTCCTATCGGCCCGATGGCTTGCTGGAAATGCGAACTGGCGTTGAAAATGGGTACAACATTGTCTGTGTGACGACGGAAAAAGCCCCGACCTGCCGGATTGTGTTTACCGTTCCCCCTGGTCAAGACCCCTCCTCAACTCGCGATCGGGTGTTCCAAAATCTGACGATCGCCGATAGTGGTCAGCAAACTCAGGGAGTCACGACATTTACCGGAACCGGGAAGAATGATCCCATGTTGGACAATATCATCAACATCGGAAGTTCAGTGCTAGGCGGTAATCCTACCTCATCGGGACGATCGGGCATTAACCTGCGGCCCTTCCTCGACCCGGCAGATGGTGGCACCGGAAGCCAGTTGACTGGAGGCACTTCCTTGCGACGCAGCAACCCTCGCCTGAATCCTGGGAACTTTCGTTAGCGTGATGGGAGTGGCGAATGGGGAATCGGTTAGGGGACGCTCCTATTTTCAACATTCCATTCCCGATTACCCATTGCCTATTTCCAGTGCTGCCGCATTGTGAATTGAAGCTTTTGTTCTAAACAAGTCAATCACCAATGTGATACTATCCGTTCCGTAGAACTTACGAAGGCTGACCAGGGGCAGGTAACCCGGCTGCCCCTTGGATAAAACAATGCAACTGCGAGACTCCATTCGTCGAACTAAGATTGTCGCTACCCTTGGCCCCGCAACTAGCACCCCTGAAGCATTGCGAGCCATTATCGAAGCAGGCGCTACGACCCTGCGGTTAAATTTCTCTCACGGCACTCATGATGATCACCAACGCAATATTCGTCTGATTCGGCAGATTTCTTTTGAACTGAATCAGCCTGTTGGAATTTTGCAGGATCTTCAGGGACCCAAGATTCGGTTAGGGAAATTTGAAAATGGGTCGATCGTCCTCAAAAAAGACGATCCCTTTATCCTGACAAGCCACATCATGCCCGGAACCCAGGAACGGAGTTCGGTCACCTATGACCTCCTGGCGGAAGAAGTGCCAGAGGGGGCAACGATCCTTCTGGATGATGGTCGGGTGGAAATGCGGGTGGAAAAGATCGATCGGGCTGCGAAGGAACTTCATTGCCGTGTGGTTGTCGGTGGAACTCTCTCGAACAACAAAGGGGTGAACTTTCCGGGCGTTTACCTGTCGATTAAAGCACTGACGGATAAGGACCGCAAAGACCTGATCTTTGGGCTGGATCAGGGGGTGGACTGGGTAGCTCTGAGCTTTGTGCGGAATCCGCAGGATGTTCTTGAAATTAAAGAACTCATCTCCAATGCGGGCAAGCGTGTGCCTGTGATCGCCAAGATTGAGAAGCACGAGGCGATCGAGCAAATGGAAGCCGTTTTGTGTATTTGTGATGGCGTGATGGTAGCGCGGGGAGATCTGGGGGTTGAACTACCCGCAGAGGACGTTCCCATTTTGCAGAAGCGTTTGATTGCGACAGCCAATCGCCTGGGGATTCCAGTGATTACGGCAACTCAGATGCTCGATAGCATGGTCAATAATCCTCGTCCGACTCGTGCCGAAATTTCGGATGTCGCGAACGCCATCATCGACGGAACGGATGCAGTGATGCTCTCCAATGAAACAGCAGTGGGTAGTCACGCTGTAGAAGCGGTGGCAACAATGGCTCGGATCGCGAATCGCATTGAGCAAGAGCAGCATCTCCGAAATATGGATGATATGGGGCGATCGATCCCCAATGCCATCAGTCAGGCAGTCGGGCGGATTGCGGAACAACTGCAAGCTGCTGCCATTATGACCCTGACGAAAACAGGAGCAACGGCCCGAAACGTGTCCAAGTTCCGGCCCCATACGCCGATTCTGGCAATTACGCCCCATGTTGATGTTGCCCGTCAACTGCAACTCGTCTGGGGAGTGAAGCCTCTCCTAGTGTTGGATTTACCTTCCACAGGACAAACTTTCCAGGCTGCCTTGAACGTGGCGCAGGAAAAACACCTGCTGGTGGAAGGAGATCTCGTGGTGATGACTGCTGGCACTTTACAGGGTGTGGCTGGGTCCACAGATCTGATTAAGGTGGAAGTGGTGACGGCAATTCTGGGTAAAGGGGTTGGCCTGGGGCAGGGATCGGTCAGCGGTCGTGCGCGGGTTGCCCACAACGGATCTGAAATCACAAACTTTAATCCAGGGGATATTTTGGTCGCATCTAAGACCAGTGTGGACTTTGTGGATGCCATTCGTAAGGCCGCAGGGATCGTGACGGAGGAAGATAGCCTGACCAGTCATGCAGCCGTAATTGGGCTACGTCTGGGGGTTCCTGTGATTGTTGGGGTGAAGGATGCCACGCAGCTTGTGCGAGATGGTGCAATTGTGACGCTAGACATGCAGAGAGGATTGGTTTACTCAGGAGCGGTCGCAGGGAGTCAGACTGACGCAGCGATTACGATGCTTTATGGCAACAATATCGTCTCTGGTGCCGTTGTTCCTTCCTCCGGTCGTAGGGAGTCAGACTGATGGGCAGAGGGCAGAAGGGAAACGATCGTGCCGCGATCGTTTAACCCAATGCTTCTGGTTTTTGGGATAGGTGAACCCGTGAGTTGAGCAAAGTCGAAGCCCGATGACTGGATTAATGTAAATCCCTAGCTGGGTTGAGCAAAGCCGTAACCGCTCAACCGACTATCGGTTCGCAACCCGCGCTAGTAAGACCAATCCCAAACTCAAGCCCAGGATGTTGGGTAACCACCCTGCCAGGAAAGGGGAGATCGCTCCGGATTGACCCAGCGCACCGCATAAAAACATCACCAGATAATAGCCAAAAATAATGAAGACACTAATCCCAAAGCCCATCGCCCTGCTAGTCCGCTGAGGACGAGTTCCCAGAGCAGCCCCCACAATGCCAAAGACCACACAAACAAAGGGAAAAGCCAGTTTTTGTTGAATAATGACCGTTAACTTGCGAACCTTTTGCTCATCATTTCCCTGACGCAGCAACTTGAGATAGGTTTGAGACTCTGCAATATTCATTTCTGCAAAATCCCGGCCCTGGGTTGCCAGATCGAGGGGGGCACGGGGCAGTTGTAACTCTTGACGCTCAAAATTCAAAATATTGCGATAGGACCCGTCTGCGGCAATGAGGTAAATCGTCCCGTTTTGGAAGTCCCAGGTATGTTTCTGGATATTCCAGGTGGCAGATTCAGCCGCCACAATTTGGTTTAAGCCCTGTTGGGAAAAATCCAGAATGGTCAACCCCTTCATGCGCTGGCCATCAAACTCACGAGCATAGAAAATTCGAGCCAAAATGTTCTCAGTTGCGCCCTGAGCATTTTTAATGTTCTGAAATTCCTGGTAAAAAATATTCTTTTCGTTGAACGTTGGACGTTCCTGCTTCAAAGCCCGTTGTAAAGTCTGGCTGGCTTGATAGTTTGATTGGGGAACGACCACCTCATGGAACAAAAAAGTCATGCCTGTCACCAGGCAACTGATGACAATGATCGGGGCAAAGAGGCGATACAAACTGATTCCACAGCTTCGTAGGGCCACTAATTCGCTATCGCTAGATAGACGGCTATAGGTCATGAGAGCCGCCATTAACACCGACATCGGGAAGGAGTAGACAATAAACTCCGGCATCTTCAGCAGCAAAATCTCCAGGGCGATCGTGAGGGGCAACCCTGCATCTGTGATTTTGCGTACCAGGTCGAATAAAGCCCCGATCGCAACCCCAATAGAAGAAAAAGCACCCACGCCAAATAAGAAGGGGGCCAAAAACTCCAGGGTGATATAGCGGTCCATGATGGAGAAACCGCCCAGTAGCCAACCTAAAGGATTGGCAGTTGGCTTGAATGGCTTGAGAAACTGGGGAGTCATGAATTTAGCCTGACCTTAGCGCTGGAAATTGTCGCCCAGATAATATTGGCGCACCAGGGGGTTGTTATACAACTCATCTGAACTCCCGGAGGCTAGAATCTGCCCATCTCGCATAATGTAAGCCCGATCGGTGATTGCCAGGGTTTCACGTACATTATGGTCTGTAATGAGAATTCCCATTTTACGATCGCGTAACTGGCTCACAATGGTTTGAATTTCAGAAACGGCAATCGGGTCTACCCCTGCAAATGGCTCATCGAGTAATAAAAATTGCGGTCCCTGTCGCCCACTGGCGAGTGCCCTTGCTAATTCAGCCCGTCGCCGCTCTCCACCCGATACGCGATTGCCCTGAGTGTGAGCGACGGTTTCCAGACGGAAATCTTGCAACAACAGGTTTAAGCGCTTGCGTTGCTCGGCACCGGACAACCCCGCTTGCTCTAGAACAAGTAGGAGATTCTCACGAATACTCAGATGGCGAAAAATGCTGGGTTCTTGGGCCAGATACCCGATGCCTAATCTAGCCCGTTCATGCATGGGCAGATCTGTAATATTCAGGTCGTTCAGCCACACGGTTCCCTGACTGGGCTTTTCCAACCCAGTTGCAATATAAAACGTGGTTGTTTTGCCTGCACCATTGGGTCCCAACAGGCCGACCACCTCTCCCTGAGACACGGAAAGGTTGACCCGATTGACGATCGTGCGCTTTCCGTAGGACTTATGAATATTCTCAAGGGTAATTTTCAAAAGGCCGCTCCCAGCAAGGTTGGGCTTGGTAGACAATGGCCTTGATTTTATCAAAGGCAATGACATTGAGATAGGGAGGGGAGTGAATTAGTACGAAAAGGCAAGATTAACGGGTGGCCCCAGTGTTGGAAGGGAAGGGAGGGGGACCGGGGTTCGGGGATGATGAGGGAATTGCATCGGGATCTGTAACCAGATAAGTAGACTCGACTTGCCGATTCGTATCGGGAAGCGCCACGAACCGCCCTTCATCAATGAGATAGGTAATCGTTTCGCCCCGCATACTGTTGCCCTGTTGCAAGACATAGACATTGCCTGTGAGAACAATGCGCCGTTCGCGACTGAAGTATTGGGCCTGGGCTGCGGTTGCCTGGATTTGGCGGGCTGGATAGTTAATCTGCACGTTCCCTCGTGCCGTAACAACCCCTGTCTTTGCATTCGCTTCCTGCACATCTGCTCGCAGTGTCAACACCCGTCCCCCCCCCGATTGGGCTTCTGCAAAATGGGGTCGAGTCAGCATCAAACCACCGATCGCTAAAACGATCGGTGCAGCTAGAGCCACACCTAAACGAACGAAAGCCTTACGAGGCCACTGGGATGTTACCCACTGTGCTGTTACACGCGACATGATTTTACCCGACATGATTTCACCCGATATTAGCAGTCCCGGAAAGGTTGGCGATCCGTTCAGGGTTCAGGGAGATCGGACGTAACTCTCCTCTCAGAGTTTCATAATAGCCTGTGTCCGAGGATTCAGCTTCCCTGGTAGCAGGACTCAGGAAGAAGGGGAAGACGAGGGAGAAGAGAGAAGGGCGATCGTCGGCAGAGACGGGGAATTGTTCAACAGGTCAGCGACTTTTTCGGGTCCAATTTCTTGCAGGTGGGTCAGCAGATCATAGCTGTCTGTTACCAACTGTTCGACATCCACATCAAAAAAATCAGGCTCATACCGTCGCAAACGGTTGCTACCTTCCCCCAGTAACACGACAGCGCCCCGCCAATTTTGTTGATGTAGGTGGTAAAGGGCGACAGCAATTTGCAAAATTCCCTGGTAGAAGGTGCGATCGGGTTCACCCGCTTCCATCCAGAGCGCCTCTAGCGTGTCGTGACAGGCATAGAACTGGTGTTGGTTAAATTGTTCAATGCCTTGCCAGAACTCATCAGGAATGGATGGAGTGGTCATGGAGATTGCTGGGGAATTTGGGGTGGGATAGGGGGGTTAGTGGGAATGGCGGGCGGCTTTGACTTCTTCCAGGGAAATTTCCTGGGCTGGCCCAGCGAATCCACTATCGGGGGTTAAAAAAAGCATGCAATGGCAAACTTTGCGTTCTCGCATGGGCACACAGGGGCAGTTCCAGTAAGCTGCATTCACCTCGGCTTCCTTATCTTCGTAGTGGCGACAGGGGCAGAGGGGAGAACCGAATTTGTCTTTGTGCTTGGCAAGCCCTTCAATCACGACAGCCGTGACCGATAAATCAGCACAAAAGTAAGTGTCTGTCCGTTTCGCGTAGCTCTCAGAAAAACTCCGCATCATTTCCAGGTTTTTCTCACTAGCCCATGCTTCGCGGTCGGAGGTGTTCATGGCGAATTCCAAAAGAAAGGATTCAGCCATTTTAGCCTGTCGCTTTCCAGGGTTGAAGGGATAGGGAGGCAATCACCGCTAGAAAAGCGGGAAGGGTTGTTTACTGTAAAGGCCCTTGTAATTGGGGTTGCAGGGGGGCATCTGGGATGACGATGAGACCCCGACTCGCGATGGGATCGCCAGGAGTTGCAGAGGAAGGGGCGATCGTTGGCCACAAAGCCCAGCGGCTTCCCGTTGGCAGCGTGGTCAGGCTGGTGGAGTTTTGCGTCAGCCAGATCAGGGGAAGGTCAGGAGGGAGGTCTGCTTTCAGAGGTTCCTTAGCCTGGGTTTCCGCTAAAGCTTCTAACACCTGCCGATCGCCCCTCAAAAGATCGGTTCCTGCCGTCCAAACCTGCACACTTTGCCGTTGCCGCAAGCTATAGAAGTAAAGGGAAACGGCTGCAATGACAGCCTGCTCAAAGTAATCAAGATTCCAGGATGCCGCGCTGTCCAGGGCGATCACCAACTCCTGACCTCCCGTGAACACCTCCAGTTCCCGAACCCGCAACTCCCCATAACGGGCACTGGTGCGCCAGTGGATTAAACGGGTTGGATCACCCCAACGGTAAGGACGCAAGGCCCGTGTTAAACCTTCCGTTGAGGTCTGGGAACGAATTGCACTGGGGAAGCGGGGATCTTCTTCGCGCCCAATTTCATCGACCAATGGGCAACTGTTAAGGGGAAGAACGGTTGGGTAGACGATCGCCTTTGCTTTGACATCCCGATCGCGACGGCTCCAAAATAGACCAAAGGGATTTCCCGTTCTCAATTCCAGGTTTTGCCAGCGGTAGACCCCTCGCTTTAAGGTGGGTTGGCGGTAGAGCCATTGATGGGTCGTGCGGGGAGGAATGAATTCAATGGATGTCTGTACAGGTTCTTTCGCCAGGGATTTCGGCAACTGATCCTGAATCTGGATCAAGGGTTTCGCGCGGGATGTGGGATTTTCGACCTGAACTTCAATGAGGAGAGGATCGCCTGTACTAACGGGGGCGATCGGAGAACGGCTAATCCGGAGTTGGCGTAAGGTGCGTCCGGGTACGATCGCAGACACAAGCAAAAGGGCAGCAATCACTCCACTCATCACATAGAGCCAGCCCGCCATCGTATTCGTCGCGGCCCCAAAGAAAAAGGCTGACAGAAAGGCTAGTAACCAGCCTCCATAGGAAGGGGTGGCCCAGTGACGCTCTAACCAAACAGTCATCCGCTCAACCGGATTCATAAGGGTTCTCCCAGTGCGGTGATCTCCATGATGGCAGGTTAACCTGCCCCGTCAATAACCAATATGCACAAAAAAAGGGCACTTTCAGGAGTGCCCTAATGGCTTAGCTTACAAGGAGTTAACCCTGCCCAGGTTCAAATGAACACCTTAGACTCACGATTTAGAATGCGACTTCTTGGATCGCTCGGCTCAGTAAGACATCATGACGATGCTTCAGAACTTGGTGCTGGTGCATGGCCCGCTCACGCAGCAGGTTCAGGACGGAAGCAGCAGGGGCAACTTGAGAAGTCACTTGAGGTTCTGCCACCTGCGTAGAGCCTGTCCGATAAGTGGCTCCCCGATATTTCAGTTCCATATTTTCTTGTTGCGTCGCCGATCGCTTCAGGGTTTGAAGTTGCCAGGTCTGTCCCCGGTACTTGCCAACAACTAAGCTGGGTGCAACTTCAGCGACGGGAGAAGTTTGTTCGTAAGTAATGCCACGATATTTGAGTTGCATAATTCGCCTCTTCTGGTTTCTTGTTGAGTGAGTTGAGGCGCGTTCCTTCGGGATTGTCCCTACTTCCGTCCCTTCCCTTATCTTCTAGAGGAATTGTCTTGGAAGAGATGAACGATTTGTTTATATCTGTATTATATGATACGGTTTCCAAAATATCTCGGTCAACTTAAAAAAACTTCATATAGAAGCAGTCCTCGTCAAGGGTGCCGATCGCTGCTAGGTTGTGAATGAATTGAGTGGCGAATCAGGAGGCTGAGAGGGTTATGGGATTGACGATTACCCAGGTAGACGCATTTACCGATCAACCTTTTGCTGGGAATCCTGCCGCAGTCTGTGTGTTAGCCAAACCTGGAGAACCGGAGTGGATGCAGAAGGTGGCACGGGAAATGAATTTATCAGAAACAGCTTTTTTATCTCCCCAGGAGGACGGGTTTCACCTGCGCTGGTTTACACCCACCGTCGAGGTGGATCTGTGCGGTCATGCCACCCTGGCCAGTGCCCATATGTTGTGGGAAGCGGGGTACTTGCAACCTACCCAGCAAGCTCGTTTCTTTACGCGCAGCGGCTTGCTGACTGCCGATCGTCAGGAAGCGTGGATCGAACTGAATTTTCCCACGAAAGGCCCGCAACCTGCGCCCGCTCTCCCTGGCTTACAGGAAGCGTTGGGGGTCGATCTGCAATGGGTCGGAAGTAACGGAATGGATTATCTCGTGGAAGTGGCTTCTGAATCGGTAGTGCGATCGCTCCAACCCAACCTCTCCCTCCTGCGTACCCTGAACCTCCGGGGCGTGATTGTCACCAGTTCCTCGGATTCCCCCGAATTCGATTTTGTCTCCCGATTTTTTGCCCCCGGTGCAGGAATTGACGAAGACCCAGTGACAGGTTCTGCCCATTGTTGCCTCGGTCCCTTCTGGGGCGATCGGTTGGGCAAGACAGAATTGCTGGCGTACCAGGCATCGGCGCGGGGCGGGGTTGTGCGGGTCCGGTGGCAGGGCGATCGGGTGCTGCTGGGGGGACAGGCCGTGACGGTATTGCGGGGGGAATTACTTGCGCCGTGACGATCGCTTCGTTGCAAAAGAGGGATAGAGCCAGAACTCTAGCAGCTTCGTTAACCAGGGCATCACGGGATACGCGTGTCCACTCCTCGTACTCTTCAATAAGGCTGGGTTCTACGACTTCTGAAATGACCAGGGTAATTGGGTCAGACGGGCGTAGTGTGTCCATCTGGGCGCAATTCCTCCAAAATCTTGTAGCGAATGTGATTCAGGGAGAGATCCCCGATCGAAACCCCCTGATTTTCTTGATCCGCAAACTTCAGCTTTTGAAAACTAATTCCCTTGCCAATTTCCGTGTGATACCAACTGAGGCCCATGAAAAAGCGGGTCGGATAGGGACCATTATCAATGATGTCGTCAGGATTTGATTCCATTGGCAACCAGCCATAACCGGGAGCATAGAACTCAAGCCAGACATGATTAAATTCGGGTTCTTGAATTACAAAGGGGCGATCGGGAAACTTCGGGCACTTGTACCGACCGACGGTACGGCAAGCAATCCCATTTAACCGTGAAAGGGCGAGCAGTAAGCCCAGATACTCACCACAGGAACCCGTGCCCCGTTCCAGCGCCACGTCAGGGGTATCAATGTGGGGTTTGATGCTGTAGGAAAGGCGATCGTAGACATAATTGCGAATTTTCAGCATCTTGCGAAGCAGGTTCGTTTCAGTACCGATCGCCTCCCTGGCTGCTTGCCGAATCACGGGCAAATCCATTGCCAGTTCATCATTGTCTACGAGATACCGCTCAAAATCGGTAGGCAATTCTGGGGATTTCTCTACGTCACGCGGCTTGATGAGGTATTTGATACTCCAGACTTCCAGCAGTGCCTTCCAACCAAACAGGTGACGCTCCTGGGAGTTCAGGCTTGGGAATTTGAAGACCGCAACTCGTTGCCCATCTTGAATTTCCTCTGTAAAGGGAACGCCGATCGCCTCCACCGACCGGATTTTTTGACGGGGAGTTTCCGAAGGGAGGGCAATCCGCCATTCCACATCCTTAATTTCCATCTCATCCAGAGGAGACAACTCCTCCACATAGGAAATTTCAATCAGGTAACCATTGGAGAGGGCATACCGCTCTTCCGGGTTGTGGTAGAAGTACAGTGGATGGATGAGGGTACGATCGCGATAAGCTAACTCGTAGGGCGGGTCGATATTGGGGTTATCCCGCACGTAGGCTTCCTCTTCGGCATAGGTGACGTAGAGGGTGGCGGCTCGATCGGGATCAGGGTAGAAGGCTAATCCGGTGGGACAGGCAAAGGGAGTCAAGACACTGAATTGCACTTCCCCCGTCGCTCGGTCCAGACAGTAAACCGTTTGTTCAAGCTGATCGCAAACCCAAAGTTCTTCGTTTCGGACTGTGAGATTTTCGGGACCGATGCCCGGAGACCGAAAGCGCGTAATCTCCTTATCAATCTCTGTGTTGCAGACCTTGATATATCCCCATTTTTGAGAGGCGACGTAGAGAGTTGATTTCCAAATGGTAATTCCATCGATCGCATAGGGCAGCGTTGTAAACAGTTCTGCCTTGGCTTCTACGGGCAGCGGCTCTCCCGTAAATCCAACGTAGCGGTACACTGCATCCCCTCGGCTAATCCAAAGGGTATTGTCACTCACCGCCAATCCCGTTGCGTCCGTGAATTCCTCCGTATGATGCGGATTCAAAATCGTGGTGTTATCGCTTCCTGGCTTCACCTGGAGTAGATAGCCATTGAGGGAGTCGATCGTCAATAAAGAATCTCCCCAGGCTACGAGACTCTGAAGTTTATAAGCTCCGATCGGTCTGATGGTTTGCAACCAGGACGGCTGTGTTTGGGAAAGGACAGTGGAGTGTTGGGTCATCATGGCGATCGGCACCCTCAGGGCAGTTCTGCTAAATGCTTCCCTATGATAATCACAAGTTTTTAATTAGAAGTGTATCCGTGGTTGAGAAATAACATAGATGGGAACCCGTAAAAATGTTCCAATGAAGTGTCTCTCGTTTCTCATCATGTGATCGAGGCAAAAGCTGTGAATAAACCTGCCCTTCTCTTGATCAATCGCCACTCCCGCAAGGGGCATCAGGAAGAGTCTCGTGTGGTTTCTGAGTTGCGAAATCTGGGATTAGATATCTTGCCCATTACCCCAACACGGGGACAATCCCTCTCGGATCTGATTCGCAGGTATCACGATCAGGTAGATCGGGTGATTATTGGGGGTGGGGATGGGACGTTAAACGCGGCGATCACGGGTCTGGTGGAAACAGGGCTACCGCTGGGAATTCTGCCGCTGGGGACTGCGAATGACCTGGCCCGCACCTTGAAAATCCCGATGACTCTTCCGGCAGCCTGTCAGGTTGCAGCCACCGGAAGTGTACGAAAAATTGATCTCGGTTGGGTCAATGGACACTACTTTTTCAATGTCGCCAGTTTGGGATTGAGTGTCCAAAT
The DNA here is from genome assembly GCA_033763635.1 of Leptolyngbyaceae cyanobacterium bins.59. GTDB lineage: Bacteria > Cyanobacteriota > Cyanobacteriia > JANRKG01. Next base: position 8,115 of record JANRKG010000212.1, on the reverse strand, counting down.
TACTCGCCAACTCGATCGGGGTTTGAAACGCCGTTGGGGGGTTATCGCCTATGCGTTCACGGCCTTTCAGGTTCTCTGGCAATCCCGCCCTTTCTCAGCAGAGATCCACTGCCAGGATCAGTCTTTGCGATCCAAAACGATTCAGATTGCCGTGGGAAATGGTCGTTACTATGGGGGGGGGATGGCAGTGGCAGAGGATGCGACGATCGACGACCAGCGCTTAGACCTGTACAGCCTGGAAATTCAGCATTGGTGGCAGATGTTAGCGCTCATACCTGACATGCGGCGGGGAACACATATTCACTGGTCTAACGTTCGATCGCTCCAGGGAAAGGAATTTCGGGTTGTAACAACCTCTCCTCACTGGATCAACACAGACGGAGAACTGACAACTCAAACTCCAGGACATTTCCGCCTCATTCCTCAGGCTTTATCGGTTTTGACTCCGAGGTAATGAGGGAAGGCAGAGGGCAAAGGGCAGGATTGATTGGTTCGTTGTTGCTTTCAGACCCTCATCCCATCCCAAAATGATCCACGATCGCTTCCCAAATCGGGGGCATCGCATCCCCTAAAGCGTGATCACTGTCTAACTCCACCAACCGGACCCAGGGCCGAGAAGCAGCAAAATCACGGCTGGCTTGAATGGGAATTACCTCATCGCGTACCCCATGCAGAATCAAGGTCGGGACGGGTCGCTGAATTTCAGATTCGGTGTACTTTTGAACATCGACCATAAACCCGTAATCCAGGGGTAGGGTCGCCCGATCGCCATAGTGGTAGACCGGAAGGGAGCCTTCCTGTTGCCACCGTTGCATCTGCACTTCCCCTAATTTAGGAATCCAGTGATCGAGGAAATGGAAGGCAGGAGCCAGGAGAACCAGGCGATCGATCTGGGAATACCGTTGCCCCAACCAGGCGGCTGTTAACCCTCCAAAGCTGGAACCGACGATCGCAACGGGTGCGGGTTCTGGGGGAAACAGCGCTTGCACCTGCTGTAACTGGCGGGTCAGGGTCAGGTGGCTGAAATCTCCCTGGTTCAGGTCGGGAACTTGCAGGGCCACACCCAATTCAGTGAAGCGATCGGCGACGTAACGAGCCTTGGCAGATTGGGGGCTGGAGGCAAATCCATGCAGATAGAAGTAGTAGTTCACAGCGTTGACTCGATAAAACCTGCTACATCATTGCATTAAACAGATTGCGAACTAGTTCATCTCGTCGTGCCATCATCTCCACCAGGGTTACGGTTGGATCGGAAGGGGAAGGGTATTTTTGCTGATGTTGCTCTAATCTCAGGCGGCATCGAGATAGGTAATCAGCTAAAAGGCAACCCTGATTCTTAGAATCGGGGTTGCCCGTTTTCAACCTTTGCCATCAATCTCAAAATGGCTGTCCGTTTCCTTGGGGACTGAGACGACCAGAACCTCTGCGACCAGGCCCGCCCTGCTGCATCCGATCGGCAAACTTCTGCCGCTGCTCTGGAGTCAGCACTTCCCGCATTTCCAACATGCTATTGAAATGTAACTCCTCCAGTTGTTGCCGCAAGGATTGAACCTGGCGGAATTTTTCTTGAACTTGTCCGCGTGAGGCTGTTCCTGCCATTAGCGTTCGTAGTTCTCGCTGGGCTTGCTGAAAAGCTTGCCGCCGCTGATTCATGCGGTCTTTGTACTGGTTCCGAATCGCCTGAATTTTTTGAATTTGGTCCTGACTGAGATTAAGATCCCGCAGAAACCCATCCCGCCCCCCCGGTCCTCGTTGGGCGATCGTGTCTGGATTACCCATGCGAGACAATCCATCAGGGGCTATCTGAGCGACAGCGATCGACCCAGTGAAACCCAGCAGCAGGGCTGTGATCATCGATACTGCACGAAACATTCCTCTCCTCCTAACTAAAGCGATGGTTCTGAATGGGTCATTTCTAAAGACAAAGTTTCTGTACCAGATGTATTGGGTACAGAGCCTTCCCAACTGTTTTGCATAAATGCCTCCAGCTTTGCCAGGTCTGCCTCAGTGGGAGTTTTAGGAGTCATCCACTGATAGCTACCAATGGCGATCAACAAACTTGCGGCGATCGTCGTAGGGACAGCCCAGCGGAGTTGTTGCCGCCATTGGGAACGCGGTTGTTGGATGGGTTGGGGAGCGGCGATCGTCGCCATCAACCGATCCTCAAAGTCAATCGCTGCGGGGGGGACGGTTGAACGGTTCTGGCGCAGAAACGCAGTCAATGGCAAGTCATCATCAGGGAATTGAGTCATAAGCGGACTCCTTGAGCTTCAAGATATTTTCGCATCGCACTACGGGCATGAAATAAGCGAGATTTGACGGTGCCAACGGGAATTCCCAAAATCTCGGAAACTTCTTTTTGAGGTACTTCCTCCAAGTCATGAAGAACCAGGACACTGCGATGGTCTAAACTCAATTGGCTCAGACCCCGCTGAACCAAATCCTGATAGTGCAGATTTATCAGGTCTGGGCCGTCTGCCTGGGTAGGAGTCTGGTTCGAAAGCACTTGCAGATGGGAACGACCCCTGGCAAAGGACTGACGCTGATCTGACGCTACATTCACGGTAATTCGATAAAGCCAGGTGGAAAACTGGGCCGTTTGCTGGAAGCGGGGCAACCCTTTCCAGGCCCGCAGAAAGACTTCCTGTACCAAGTCATCCAGGGTGCTTAACCCGCACATCTGGTAAAGGATCGATCGCACCCGTTGCTGATGGCGACGGTAGAGCAAGCGAAAACTCTGTTGATCGCCCTGGAGGCATAACTGCACGAGATAGGCATCTGGCTTATCATCGGGTTCCGGTAGCGATCGATTGGGGGTTTGGGTGTTCACCCACTCAACTCCTGTTAGCATCCGTCTGGCTGGGCAAGTGCCCCGAACTGGGGTTTATGTTTGTACTGAATTTAAGACCAGAAGCAGAAGAGAAAGGTTCAATTGGATACTTGCAATTTGACCGATCGCAATTCCTCTTCCATGTATCTCCCAGGTGAGGGACGTAACCTTCCTGCAATCTCCTTACCATCCCCATAGGGATCTGCAAGGATAGAAAAACCAAATTTTGAGATGAGAGGTTACGCATGGTCTATTCCCCTTCCCTTGCTGAACAAGTTGTCTTAATTACAGGAGCCTCCACAGGAATTGGGGCGGCACTGGCTCAAACCCTGGCACAACACTACATGGGGATTCGATTGGTGTTAGCGGCCCGGAGCAAAACTCAATTGGAGACGATCGCAGACACTTGCCGGAAAGCGGGGGCAGAAGTTCTGGTTGTCCCAATCGATCTGTCAGACGTGGAACAGGCTCAATCTCTTGCGGACAAGAGCCTTCAACAGTTTGGACATGTTGATGTCCTGGTCAATAACGCTGGATATGGTCAGATGGGTCCGGTGGAATTAGTACCGATCACCTCTGCTCAACGACAGTTTCAGGTGAACATTCTGGGACCGCTGGCCCTCGCTCAGGCATTGATTCCCGCCATGCGGGATCAGGGCGGCGGACGCATCATCAACATTAGTTCTCTCGCAGGGCGAACCGCCTTTCCCTTTGGCGGATTATACAGTGCTTCCAAATTCGCCCTAGAAGCCCTCAGTGACGCGATGCGGATGGAACTAGAAGCCTTCAACATTCGGGTGAGTGTCGTAGAACCGGGGCCTGTCACGACCAATTTCTTTACGATCGTTGCCCAACAGGTGGAAGCCACGATTCCCAATCCAGACCAGACTCCCTACCGCGCCGCTTTCGCCCGTCTCGATAAACTGGAACAGCAAACCAGCAGCCGCGCCTGGACCAGTGAGCGGGTTGCACTGGTGATTCTACAAGCCATGACCGACCCCCAACCTCGTCCCCGCTATCTCGCAGCAACCAACGGCGGACTGCTCCTATTTCTACTCAACAAACTTTTGCCAACCTGGGCCGTCGATCGCTTCTGGCAACGGTTCTATGGGCTGAATGAGGTGATGAAGGAGTGGCGGGAAGGCAGAGGGTAAAGGGCAGAAGGAATAGAAGCAAATTCAGGCAGAGGGCAGAAGGAAAAACTTCCAACAATCCTTAGGAGATTTCCAGAAAAGAGTTTACCTGGGGGTTGCCCTTGGGTGCATCCCAGTTGTGTAACCCTCACCCTAAATCCCTCTCCCTTTGGGAGAAGGCCTTTGAAATCCGGATCCCCTTCTCCCTGAGGGAGAAGGGGTTGGGGGATGAGGGGGGCGACTGTGCAAAAGTGGGATGCACCCGTTGCCCTTCGACTTCGCTCAGGGCGCGGATGCTGGTTGAGCGAAGCCGAAACCAGCGGGTAGGTTGTTTTCCAGAAATCTCCTTAGAGTTCCGCATTGTAGATTACCCTCTACCCTCTGCCTTCCATACGGTATGATCTAAGCCTGAGCATCTTTATTTAAGCTTCACAAATCGTCCAATGGACTTGCTAGAGTACCAGGCCAAGGTCTTGTTTCAAGAGATGGGGATTCCGACCCTTCCATCTCAGCAGATTGCTCAACCGAAAGAACTGAAAGGCTTGAAAATCCCCTATCCCGTTGTTTTGAAATCCCAGGTGCGTCGGGGTGGGCGGAGTCGGGCCGGAGGAATTCGTTTTGTTGAAAATACGATCGATGCGATCGCCGCTGCCCAAATTATCTTTAATCTGCCAATTCTGGGAGAGTCGCCAGAGGTGGTGTTGGCAGAAGCTCGATATGATGCCGAGCGAGAGTTTTACTTGGCCGTCGCCTTAGACAGTTCTGTGCGTCGCCCCGTATTGCTGGGATCGCAACAGGGCGGGGTGGGCGTTGAGAAGGCGATCGACCAGATGCATCAGGTGATTGTTGACCAGGAATTTTCTCCTTTTTATGCCCGTCGCTTGGCGCTTAAGATGGGGCTGCAAGGGGTGCTGATTGAATCCATCAGCCAGGTGGTAGAAAAAATGTATCGCCTGTTTTTATTGAAAGATCTGGATCTGGTGGAAATTAATCCTCTGGGCATTAATGCGAAAGGGGATGTGATGGCCCTGGATGGCAAAGTTACCGTCAATGACAGTGCTCTGGGTCGTCATTCCGAACTAGCTAGTTTAGTCAGCAAGCGGATTGACAACCTGAAAACCCCTTTTCGTTGCATGAATCTAGATGGCAACATTGGGATCATTTGTAGTGGAGCAGGATTAACCATGACAACGGTTGATCTGCTTTATAATGCCGGGGGAAAACCTGCCCATTTCCTCAATATTGGCGGAGAGTTTCATCCCACCTGGCCCCCCATAACCTTACAGGAACGGCTGACGCAGGGCATCAAACAGTTAGCCGACCAACCAAGGATCAGGGTCATTTTACTGAATCTCCTGAGTGGGGTCATGACCCTCGCAGAATTAACCCAACTGGTGCAAGACTGTTTACCCCGTCCCTGGCTTACGGCCCCCGAATCTCCTGGTGTCCCGCGTCTGGTGGTTCGGCTTCTGGGTAAAGGGTCTGCCCTGGCGCAAGAAACAGCCGTGCCGGATGCAACAAATCTTTATATCACCGATCGCCTGGATGACGCGATTGATCAAGCAGTGAAACTTGCGAGGGCTTGATTATATGAATTTCACTGCTGACAGTAAGGTACTCATTCAGGGCATTACCGAACCCCTGGGAGCAACCTATACCACTTTAATGAAGGAATACGGAACCAACATTGTGGCCGGGGTCAGCCCTGGACACCGAGGCGAACAGTGGTGTGGGGTTCAGGTCTTCGATATGGTAGAGCAGGCATTGGAGGTAATCGGCCCCGTCACCCTGAGTATTCTGTTTGTTTCTCCCTATCTGGTTTTGGATGCAGCGCTGGAGGCGATCGAAGCGGGCATTCGACAACTGCTCCTGATTACGGAGGGAGTACCTCCCCTCGATATGGTGCATCTCTTACGGAAGGCCGAGGTCACGGAAACCCTGGTGGTAGGTCCCAATTGCCCCGGTATTATCGTTCCAGGTCAGGTTTTGCTCGGCACCCATCCGGCGGAGTTTTACAACCCGGGTGCAGTGGGTTTGATTAGTCGCAGCGGTACGCTCACCTACGAAGTTGCCTATGAATTGACAGCCGCAGGGTTAGGTCAGTCCATTTGTGTGGGTATTGGCAGTGATGCAATTCCCGGTTCGTCGTTTTCTCAATGGCTCCAAATTTTAGATGAAGATGAGCAAACCGAGGCGATCGTCCTGGTGGGAGAAATGGGAGGAGACGGGGAAGAAGCCGCTGCCCGCTATATCGCAGAGGCCATTGATAAACCCGTCGTAGCGTACATCGCAGGTCGCACCATCCCCCGCGATCGAGACCTGGGCCATGCGGGAGCCATTCTCGCCTCCCAACTCGCTGGGGTCACGCTTGATTCTGCTGCAACCAACAGCTTTGGGTCCGTCGAGAGCAAAATTGCCGCCCTCAAACGGGCCAAGGTGCCCGTTGCCGATCGGCCCTCCCAGATCTCCAAGCTGGTGAAAAAGGCACTCAAGCAGTGACCTATCCCAGCACCACCCCCTCCCGTGCAGGGAGATCGATCGCCACTTGCCCATCCTCCTGCACTTCCCAGGTAATTTCTGGCAAGCCATACAACATCTTCTCAGGACGGGATTTGAGTCCGGCACTGGCTAAATCTAGCGTCGCTTTCATCGGGGCCGTTCCCACATTCACTGCCACGATCACTTCCTGATCGTTGAGCGTTCGGGCAAAGGCGTATACTGTACTCTGAGCATAGACGACTCGATAATTCCCAACACACAGAACGGGATTTGTATGACGCAAGGCGATCAATTTGCGATGGGCTTGCAGCGTTTCCCGATCCCAAAGCGTTTCTTGCGGAAAGCCTCGTCGGGAGTCGGGATCTAACGCACCTGGCAACCCGACTTCATCGCCGTAATAGATGCTGGGTGCGCCTGGAAAGGTCATCAACAACAGAGTTGAGAGCAGAACGCTTGCTTTGTCTCCTCCGGCGATCGTCAGCAACCGGGCCGTATCATGGCTGGCAAGCAGGTTGAGTTGCGTCAGTTGAATTTCCCAGGGATAGAGGTCCAGCAGTTCTTGCATCTTCGCCGCATAGTCTCCGGCAAACAGCGGTGGGTAGGGCTGGTAGGACCGATCCTGCACCTGCTCCATCACCACCCGATCGCCTGCGGCAAAGGCGATCGTCGGAGCCGTGAACAAATAATTCATCACCCCATCAAACTGAGTGCCATCCAACCACTCCCGCGAGTCGCCCCACACTTCCCCGACAATGTAAGCTTCTGGGTTAATCGCCTTCACCCGCTGACGAAATTCCTGCCAGAAGCCCTCTGTCTTCACCTCGAAGGGTACATCCAACCGCCACCCATCAATCCCAAACTTGATCCAGTATTCGGCGATCTCCATGATGTATTCCCGCACTTCCGGGTTGTCGTGGTTAAACACCGGAAGCGCTCGATTGTCAGCCCAACCTTCGTAATTCGCTGGATACTCGCCATTGTAAGGAGAGAGTGGCCAGTCATGGATTTTGAACCACTTCACCCAGGGCGAATAGGGTCCGTTTTCCAACACATCATGGAAGAAGAAAAAGCCCCGACTGGAGTGGTTGAATACGCCATCAAGAACGACTTTGATATTGCGATCGTGGGCTGCATCCAGTAACTCTTTGAACGTCGCATTTCCACCCAGCATGGGGTCCACAGTATAGTAGTCGTGGGTATGGTAACGGTGGTTACTGGCAGATTGAAAAATCGGGGTAAAGTAAATCGCGTTAATCCCCAGGTCTTTCAAGTAATTCAACTGTTCAATCACGCCCCAGAGGTCGCCCCCCTTGTAGCCCTGGAGGGTTGGCATCTCATCCCAGGCTTCCCAGTTCACAGATTCCGCCAGCCGCTTACGGCGATGCTTACTCCGGGCAAAACGATCGGGAAAAATCTGATAGAAGACAGCATACTTCACCCAATTCGGAGTCTGGATCTCCATAAGCAATTCGATCGAGCAAACGACACGATCAGCCTACAGCCATTTTCGCTTTGTCTTCTCTGCATCAGGGAATAATAAAGAAAGGGGCAGGTTGTCTGATTGCCCTTTATCACCTATGTCACCCGAACCCGTCAAAACCATTCTGTTCCTCGCTGCGAATCCTGACGCAACGGTTTCCTTACATCTCGGTG